>JAAELU010000183.1 GCA_024226255.1 bacterium
CAACAGCTTCGACATGAATGGCTGGGGGAGTACTACGTCGCCATCGACATTCCTCCCGGTGCCACCGTCACCTCGCTGGAACGCTTCGCCGACGCCGTCCCCGGCACGCTGCTCGAGTACACCGACCAACCCCCGGACTGGGCCGCAGACGTCTAGGGATATGGTCCTGCCCTAGGTCCAGGTCTCTCAGGCGCGCAGTTCGGCCGGGTCGAATGTGACCTCGGCGGGGCCGGCGTCCAAGGTGACCCTTGTTCCCGGGCCATGGCGGACCTGCTCCACTAGGACTCCGTCGGCGAGGCGGTGTTCGATGACGATCGGTCCCTGCGGATCGATGATCCAGTAGCGCTCCACGCCGGCCGTGGCGTATTTGGCTGCCTTGCGGATGATGTCGGCGGCACGATCCGACGACAACACCTCGACGACAAGGTGGGGAAGTCCCGTGTACCGCACCTCTTCATCCGTCCGATCAAAAACCATGACGTCCGGAATGAATTCATCGTCGGCCGGCTTCCACGCCCAGGCCTCCACCACTTCACAGTCGGCTGGCAGGGCATCGTCGAGGAGCCTGGCGAGCTGGAAGGCGATCCGTTGGTGGGGTCGAGTCGGTGATGGGCTCACGACGAGCTCGCCGTCGATGTACTCGCCTCGGAAGTCGGGCCCAAGTGCCTCGTACTCGTCCCATGACATCGGTACCCGATCGCCGGGATGCATCGTTGTCGTCGCAGTGTCCATGGCATGCACGGTACACCTCCTATGCCCTCCAACGAACAGTGCTTCTCCGCCGAGATTCCACGGAGGTGTGACAGGATGATCCGCAAGGCAGCGTCATGAACGCAACTTGTGCCCAGCCAACTTGTCGGCGGGTGCAGCTGGCGGTTCAATGGAACCGCTACCTTCATCGACGCGAACGCCTTCCGAAGTGCCTGGAGTAACAAGCTGGCCTATCCAAACCCTGTTACCGGAACCTTCGACGTCCGCTGCCCCGTGCCTGTCGACGACGAATAGCCGCTGCCAACTGAACGCCGATCGAAGCTGGGCGAGTCGATGGCATTGGCAGGCAGCCATCGTAAGATCCACACAGTATTGTATGTTTACATATAAAACATTGTATACATACGAAAGGTTGTGTACGCTGTCGGCATGGGCAAGTACGACCCGGCTCCAACCTTCGCGGCGGGACTGATCCGCAGCGCTCGTGACCTCGCCGGCCTCACCCAGAGTGAGCTGGCCGCTCGTGCAGGTGTGACTCAGCAGGCGATCTCAGCGTACGAGACGGGACGGATGGACCCGACGCTCGACACGCTGACGAAGCTCATCGAGGCGGCAGGCCTCGAGATGCGGGTGCGCCTGGTGCCGAGGGACTATCACGACGAGAGCTTGCAGGCTTTCGTCGAGTCGCTGCCCGCCGCCCAGCAGGCGGAGATTGAGGAGCAGCGGCACCGGCGCGCCGAGGCGGCCCGGTTGCGACGGGTGAGGGGCCGGTAGATGCCAACGCCGGATGTCGATGTGGGTGCGATGCTCGCGGCGCTGGAGCGCCATGGCGTTGAATATGTGGTTATTGGTGGATTTGCTGTGGAACTCCATGACGTGGCGGTGCCGCCTACCCGCGACGTCGACATCACGCCGGCCAGCGGTCTTGCCAATCTTGAACGCCTGGCGAATGCGCTCATTGAGCTGGAAGCTCGTTTCCGGGTTCCCGACGGCCCTCCCAGTGGGGTCGAGATTCCCGGGGGAATCAACGCGGAGTGGCTCACCAGCATGGTGACGAGCGCGTTCATCACCAGTGCCGGTCCGCTTGACGTCAGCCTCATTCCCGACGGCACGACTGGATATGACGATCTTGTACCGGGCCGCGTCGAGATCGACTTCGAGGAGCGCCTAGTGCCGGTGGCCGCCCTCGAGGACATAGTGAGATCCAAGGAGGCGGCCGGGCGGGTCAAGGACATTGTGGTCCTGCCAGCGTTGCGCGCCCACCTCCGTCGACAGGGTCGGTGAACGGCCCAGAGCGGGCGCCCGCAGCACGCGCCACGCCAGGACCCCCTCGTGTCGGAAAAATCAGGCATCACCCCACCGTATGGGAGGCCTGCGACATTGGGGCACATCGCCGGTGTTCGCGTTCGAGTCGGTTCGGGATTACACAGATAACGGATCGATCCCGCTGCCGAGAGCTAGAACCCCGGATTGTCGGCGAACGTGTTGAGCGATTCGCTGATGGCGGAGACTTCGAGGGGGATGGTGGCAGCTGTCGCGTCGTTGCCTTCGAAGAGGTTGTTGCTCGGATGAAGGATGTCACGATCATGCAGCCTCGGGTTCCGTCATCCGGGGAGTCGTTCTGCAATGCAAGGGCACGGCCCGGAGCGACGGAGGGCCTCGGCGCACTCGATCCGCAATCGGCTAGCGGGCCCGCAGCTCGGGCCTGTTCAGCCGACGCGGCGAAGGTCGACGACGAATATCAACGTCTCGTCGGGGCCGATTACCCCACCAGCTCCGCGTGTGCCGTACGCCAGCTGTGGCGGGATCGTCATGCGACGGCGACCGCCTACCTTCATACCCTGGACGCCCTCGTCCCACCCGGCAATCACTTCGCCTTCCCCGAGCTGGAACGTAAAAGTCTCGTTGCGGTTCCAAGAAGCGTCGAATTCGAAGCCGTCTGACCAATCGACGCCGGCGTAGTCGACGGTGACCTGCATGCCGGCCTTGGCCTCAGTGCCGTCGCCTTCCACGAGATCCTCGATGAATAGCTCGGACGGCGGCGGTCCGTCGGGCACGGTGATTGTCGGTTTGGTGTGGGTGTCTTTCATATCCCTGGAGGCTAGACAGCAGCAGTGGATCGCGCCGCATCGCTGCCCGGCGCTCGGGCGGGGCGTCGGCCATCGGCGTCGCCTTGCGCCGGGCCACGGACCGGGCCGGTGGGTGTGGCGAAAAAGGCCAGTTCTGCGCGTTCCTCCAGGCTTCAGCGTTTCTTAAGCGCGAACACTGATCGTGCCGTCAAGTAAGCGGCATGAAGCCGCACTTGAGAGAGGGAGGGCGCTCATGCGCATCAACAACAAGCTGCGAGGTCTGGCGGTTTTGCTACTCAGCATTGGCCTCGTGGCCGCAACCGCAGTCGTGGCAACAGCCAACGGCGGCGATCAGTACACCGGCTGCCTGACTCGGTTCGGAGTACTTCGGAAGGTTGACATCGGCACCGAGCCTCTAAACCCATGCATCGGGGCGCAGGAGCAAGTCACATGGAATCAACAAGGAGAACAAGGACCCGCTGGTCCCGCTGGTGCTGATGGGGCGGTTGGTCCGCAGGGTCCGGCTGGTGCTGATGGGGCGGTTGGTCCGCAGGGTCCGGCTGGTGCTGATGGGGCGGTTGGTCCGCAGGGTCCGGCTGGTGCTGATGGTGCTGATGGGGCCGTTGGTCCCCAGGGTCCGGCTGGGTTGAGTGGTGTGGTGACGGCTTATCGCGTTGCTAACCCCGCGACGACCATCAACCCCGGTGAGTCCAAGGTCCAACTGATCGCGTGTAGTAGCACCGATGACATCATGACCGCGGCAGGCTTCACCATTAGCAATGAGCTGTATGCGGTGAACCAGGGCTTGATCCCACGAGTAGGTCAACTCGACAAGTGGGATGGGCAGTTCGCCCATGTCAACTTTGGCGGGAACAACTTCCCGACGACGTTCACACTGTACGGAATCTGCCTAGACGTCACGCCATAACTCACCAAGAAACGAGAGGGCTTCGATGCGACCGGCGTCGGAGCCCTCTCCTGCGCTCAGGGTTCGACCGGGAGGGTCGGTCGAGCTCGCCAACAGAACAGCGCACCCGCACCTGCGACTAGCGCTCCCACACCGAGGTCTCGAAGGGACAGCTGCACCCGCCCGAGCACAACCAGCGCAACCACCGCAATCACGGCGGCGACCACAACCAGCAAACCCCACAGAACCATTCGGGTGGCCCGACCTCTTCGGCTCCATAGGTCGGGATCGATCGAATCGTGCTCCTCCGGGGGAATGACGCCGTTCACGGATCCCACGAAAGTCAACGACGGCGACCGCGCCAGGTCGTTTGGTGTGACCAGCACCGGTGGGAACAAAGGCTCGACGGCGCCCGGCACCCAGTAGCCGACCGTGAGCGGCGTCCGTCCATCGCTGCCAATCGGCACGTTGTCGATGGCATCGAGTTGGGCTGCGAACACTTCGGGGGACGCTGCGGCTGTGCCTACAAAAGGCTGCGACCGCGCCACCATGGCTTCGACAATGGCTCGCCTCGCCTTTGCGTCCTCCGGAATGCGTGATGGCTCGATCAGAACCACAAGATCTACACCTTCAGTCTCGGTAAAGCCTTTGGCGATGAGCTCGGAGCAGAAGAAGCCCGGGCTGTCACGGCGGCGATTTGTCAGCCACCTACCCAGTCGCCGCCCCCGCTGCAGCAAGATCACCCCGAGCCGAACGAGCCCGAATAGGCTGAAGCTGGCAGGATCATCTACGAGATTGTTCGCCTCTTCGACCACGGGTCCAGGTAATGGATATGGCACTTGGACGCCCGCGGTGATTGTGGCCCAAACGAGCTCGAGTACATCTGCACCATTCGGCTCGCGATCGGCGTACACGTAGAAGCCGAGCGTACGGCCGAGGCCGACTAGGGCACCGTAATACCACATGGAGACGCCCGCACTCAGCCGGGCGTCGATGTTCATCGAACCGTTCTTCAGCGTGTTGTGGCTATACCTGCCCTCGTCCGCCCAGGTTATGCCGTCGCTGAGGAATTTCAGGAACAGTCCCTTGGGGCCTTGGCATAGCGTCTGTGCCCAAGTTCGTTCCTCTGGTTCGATACAAACGATGCAGTTTGTGGGCTCCGGCTCCAGATCAGACATCGACCCCTTCCTTTCTCATTTGGTTGAGTGAGTTGGCAGTAGCCACGTCACGGGCTGCCTCGAACCACGACAGTCCAAGGAAGTCGGCTACGGCAGTCGGCAGGACGATGGAGTGATCGTCGGCTAAGCGCTGGACAGACTGGGCAAACAGCTGCCGATGATCCGCCGATCGCCAGGGCGCTGTGGCGACGAGTCCCCAGCTCGCCCAGACCAGGATGTCTGCCTCTGGCGCGACACGAGCGGCCTCAAAGGCCAGCGAGAACCAGCGGTGCGCAGCCATCACGTCGCCTTCGGCCATCGCTACTCCACCCATTGCTGCGTTCGCCTCACCAACGCGCCAGCCGGCATTGTCACGGGTGACGGTTGTGTGAGCTTCGGTTGCGGCGGCCCGGGCTTGGTCATGATCGCCGACTACGAGCCGCGACCAGGCGAGCGGCACAAGTAGGGGTCCGCGGAGTGAGATCATCCGTAGTTCTTCGAGCTTCTGTACGGAGCGAGTGAGCAGGCGCACGGCTTCCTTGCCTTGGTCCTCGTAGAGAGCGAGCAGCCCGCGAACCTGATCCTCTCCCATGGATGCAAAAGCGGGTGCCAGCTCAGTCGATAGCCGGCTAACGATTGGAAGCAGGCCCGACATCCGCTCGTTGTCGCCGCATCGCACGGCCATGTAGGCCTCTGAGAGTGCCGCGACTACGGCCAGGGGGTCACCGGTCGGAGCCATAACATCGCGCGCTAGCTCGAAGTGATGGAGCGAGGCTGCCGGAGACCCGAAACCCCAGCCTGCGATATTGCCCCGAGAGTGATGCAGTCGTCCTAGTAAGAACGGTGATCCAAGCTCCACGACGAGAGGTTCGATCAAGTCGATCCTGCTTGTGGCCTTCTGCGGGTCGCCAGCCCACATGGCAGCATGTCCCGACTGAATTGCAGTGAGAGGTTGCTCTTCCACTGTGAGGTCGAACACGTCTTCGATACGCTCGAACCATTCTGCGGCCTCACCCTGACGGAATCGCCGGAACCACACGAATGCGAGTGATGCCAGCGCGGGCAAGACATCGGGGTTCCCTTCCGCCAAGGCGCGATCGATCATCGCTCTGAAGTTGTCGTGCTCCGCCTGGAGTTCGTCGAGCCACCGGTTCTGGTCGTAGCCGTTCACGTGCGGTAGCGCCTCGATGGCTAGCGCCACGAACACCGACGTGTGCAGGTCGCGCGCGTGGCCCGCCGTGGACGGATCGCCATGTTGGGCGGCCCTTATGACGGGTTCTAGCATCGAGTAGCGATCAGCCGCATAGTCGAACTGAATCAGTGAGGCGCGGGTCAGGTTACCGACGGCCTCTGTCGGATCGTCCACACCGAGCTTCTCGAGGATGGTGACGCCATTACCGGCTTTCCATCCTCCCCGGAACACTGAAAGGGCTGCGGCCGCGAGCCGTGCCGGCTCAGGAACCTGTTCAAGGGCCCAGCCAATCGTGTCATCCACCATGGTCTGGTCGATTGGGCCCCCTTCGGTCCTGGCGAGCTGATCCACGAGCGCTTCGAGCGATCGATCGCCCAATGTCGATGCCGCTAACTCGATGAGCAGTGGGATCCCGCCAAGGGCTTCACACACCCGCCGAGCGGAGGCAGTGTCGCTCGACAGCAAGGTGAACTGGCGCTGGGCTCTCGCGGCGGCCGCCTCAAAGAGATGTACACCAGCACCGTCGATATCTAGCGGACCCACCGGTATCAGCGTCTCGCCGTATACCCCCAGTGGCAGGCGGCTTGTGGCCAGCACGCGTATTCCAGGTGCCGTGAGTAGGTCAGACGACACCAGATCAGCAACGGAGTTGGGCAGGTGTTCACAGTTGTCCAACACAACGAGGATCCGCAGGTCCCGCACCGCGTGTGCCACCGAAGGCGCCGATCCGGTCATGGAGCTGCCGGCGCCGCCGCTGAGACCGGCGCGTTCAGCGAAGAAGCTGCGGACGTCACCTGCCCGTGACAGGTTTCCCAGGTCGACGTAGACGACACCATCCGAAAACCGCGGTGCGATCCGCGTAGCCACGGCGGCGGCGATCCGGGTCTTGCCGATGCCGCCTAAGCCCGTGACAGTTACCACCCGGGACCGGTCCAACAGGGAGATGATCTCGTCGACAGATTCCTGTCGGCCAAAGAGCTGAGTGGGCCAAGTCGGCACATGGGCTGGCAGAGCGGCAGATCCGTCTAGCGCTCTATCGTGAAGCAGGATCTGTTCCTCGAGCAGCTGGAGCTTGGGTCCGGGCTCGATCCCCAGCTCGTCGCCCAGCACTCGGGCGGCATCTTGGTAAGTCCGCAGTGCGTCGGCCTGACGTTGGTTTCGATATAGACCCAACATGAGTTGCCCCCAGCGGTGCTCACGAAGCGGTTCCTCATCGACGAGTTGACGAATGCTCTCGACGATGCCGATGTCTGTGCCAACCTCGAGTCGGGCGTCAGTGAGCATGTCCTCGGCTTCCAGGCGCATCTGCTCTAGATAGACGGCGACTGGGCGAACGGGTTCTAGGGTTTGATGTGGCTCAAATGCCCTTCCGCGCCACAGGCTCAGCGCCTGTTCCATTAGTGGGATGCGGGAGCCGTGGTTGGGATCGGTCGACGCAGCTCGCACGAGTTGCTCGAATGCCTTTGCGTCTAGGGTTTCGCCCGTTGCGAATATGTGGTAGCCGGCTCCTGTTGTTAGAACATCGACACCTTGTCGCCGCAGCGCGCTCACATAGACCTGGATGGCATTCCTCGCAGATGGGGGAGGAGCGCCGTCCCAGACCACTTCTTCGAGGAGGTCGGCGGTAACCACGTCAGGCGACCTGGCGGCGAGGACTGCAAGCACGCGGCCCCGTTTCCCGACCTGTGCGGTCAGGCTGGTGCCGTCGTCGATGACGATCGGTCCCAGGACCCTCAACATTGAGTCGATCCCTTTCAATGGCGATGTGCCGCCTGACCGGCACGATAGCCACTGAGGTGAATCCAAGCCGGAGTGGCCCGGAACGCGGTGACAGCCAGGTCCGACGGCGTCCGGTCGGCGGAGCCACCGAGTCGGCTGCGCCGCAGATTGATCGTCTGTTCCAGATCCATCAGTCGCAGCCCAGACCCCTTGTCCAGCGCAGCGAGTGCCGCCTCGGTGATCGGCTCCGGCGGGAACGCCGCGTGATGACCCAGTCCTGGATGTCGGTGTCCTCGTGAGGCACTGCCCCCCGGGTCCCTACCCCGGAGTCATCGGGACGTTCGAGGAACAGGGCTGCGGCTGACGCAGCACGCTTCGATCAACCGGTCGGAGCTTGTCCACAACGATTGGATTGCCGTCGAGTTCTGTGTCTGCCGGGTGGCTCTGGTGTCGAGCCGTTCAGCCGCCGCGGCGGCGATCGAGGAGCTGGGCTTGGTTGATTCGGCCGAGCGGTCCCGTCTCGTCGAAGACGCGAGTGTCGGCGAGACCGATGCCAGAGCGGTGCTGGTGGGCGGCTGATTTCATACCAACCCACTCGCCCTCGGGCAGCCGGTGGGCGTAGAGCGTGATGTCGGGATTGACGTAGAGGTACGCCTCCGGGTCGAGCGCCTGCGAGTTGCCGTTCGCCAGGTCGGCGAGCGTCGCCAGCCGCACGAACGGAGTCGGTTCCTGACCGGCAATCACAGGCTGGTTGAGCCGGAACCAAGAGACGCCGGGGCCCGGCTGCAGGAAGCTGTCGTCGATCGATCGGATCTCGACCGCGTCCAGATGGAATCGGGGGAGACTGCCCGACCCAAAGGTCCAGGAGTCGGCGATGCTGGCGCCCTGTTCCGGTGGGGGCGGCTGCTCCCAGGGCTCCTGCTCGACTTCGGGAAGCGCCACCTCGGTGGTGCGGATCTTGAGCGCGGTTGCCCTGCCGACCTCGAGGTCGCCGTGGAGCAATATCCCCTCGACGACCTGGATTCGTTTGCCGTCGCGCAGGACGTGAGTCTCCACCCGCAGCGGCTCGAGCGGCACGGGACGAAACAGATCGATCGTGAAGCGAGCGACCTGCATCGGCGCAACCGTCGACACACGCTCGATAGCGACGGCCAGCAGCCCGGACGGGGGGCTGCCGTGCTGGGCCAGGTCCGACCAGCCACCCCGAGTCAGCTCGGTCGGCAGGTAGTGGTCGCCGTCTGGAATGAAGAGAGCGTCGGTCATAGGTCGGCAGGCTACCCGGGTGGGCCGGGATTTTGCCTGAGCCGATCAATTCCGGACTTCCTAGAAACGATTGGCGCGTTGGCGATAGCTCGCGGAGAAGTTGCCACAGGCGTGCGCCTGGTCAGCGCGGCTCGCAGCGCCAAAGGTAGACCGGACCAGTCACCTGAGACTCCCGAGGAGAACGCTCGGCAGCCTCTCATCGCAAGCGCTCGTACAGCCGTCGGCGACGAGTTCGAAAGTGAGTGGCGAGAGGGTGAGAATCTGTCCGAGGTCCAGGCTCTGGAGCTGGCACGCGAGGCCTCGCGAGCCACCGGGCCTGAGTCCGGTTGAAGTGCGAACCTTCCTCCGATGGCGGAGAAAGGTTCGTACAGCTTTCGAGCGGCGGACGGCCGCAAACCGAAGGGGCTACACCGCGGCCGGGAACATGATGTCGACGGTGGTGAGCTTTGACACCAGGCCCGACATGGTGTTCATTTCATCGAATGCGGCCTGCAGGCCCGCCAAGTCTTCAGTGTCCCAACTGCACCACATCAGGTTTTCGTCCCCAGCGATGCAGGCGTCCATCAACTCAGCGATGCCCTTGGCCTTGACATCGTCTGCGAAATCGAGAGCGCCTTGCACCAGCAGGTCCCTAGGCATATCGCCTTCCCACGTGTTGGTTCCCATGACCTTCATTGTGAGTACCTCCTATCTTGCACTCCACCCCTGATTGTCTCGTTTCGGGCGCTGTTTGCCAGGGGACAAAGCCTCCCTGCAGCCCTCGGCGACGGGCGGACGTGCACCGCGGCCGCGGCAATGCAATCACACCGGGATCGCTACGGCGCCCACTGGTCGATCGTCATGCCCACGATCACAGGGGCGCCGTCTTCGTAGTCGACCGATACGTACCAGGTGACCCAGTCGAGGCCGCCGTACTCGGGGTTGTCGCCCGGGTCGTGCACTCCGATGTAATTGAAGGACCGGAACGGGAAGGGGATCGCCTCCTCGCTGATACGGCCGTTGCCACCGGCATTCGGTTCGTTGACGGTCGTCACTGTGTCGTCGTCGGCGTAGGCGGAGAGGAAGCTGTCGGCAATCGCCTCGGCGAAGGTGCGGGCGGGAATCTCATCGATGTCCTCGGGTGCTACAGCGTTCGACGGCCAGTGATAGGTGGTGGGATCGGTGAGGATCGTGGCCAGGTCCTCCGGGTCGAAGCGGATGGGATCACCGTGGTGAGACACGTACAGCCCACGTCGCCCCGTCACCTGTCGCAGGTCTCCGTCGTCGGCGATGATCGCCGCAAAGGCATCGAGCAGCTGCTCGACTCGTGGATCAGCGGCGAAGGTGTCTTCGGCGACGACGGGGGTGAGGAACCAGTCATTCACCCAGAACTCACCGATGGGGGTCTCTATCAGCACCCACAAGGACGAACCGGTGGTCTCGACCTGCCCGCTGCGAATGACGGTGACTCCGGGAACCAGCATCCCGATGATGGGCGAGGCAGTGGTTGGGTCCTCACGAACGTTGAGCACGTCATCATGGCTCACCAGAGCGACTTTGCTGAGCAACCCTGGATCGACTCCTCCCGTGGCGGGCAGATCATCTTGATCCCACAGAGCCGGGTCGCCTGGCTGGGGGCCTGGCTCGATCGGCAGAATGGTTGCGTAGTCGTCACGGTTCACCGGGTTTTCGAGGATTACACCTTCGCCGGAGAACACGTCGACCGGTTCACCGTCGAGGTGGAAGAGCACCTCGTCAATGGTGGGGAACCCGGTGAGCGTGTAGACGACCTGGGCCAGGCGGCTCAGGATGTTGGTGGTCCCTCCGCCGGCTTCGAACTCGCGAGACAGGTCAATCGTCGCCAGACCGTCGGAGATGTTCAGGCCGAGGAACAGAGTGTCGGCAGGTATTGCGGTCCACAAGCCTTCGGTGTTCTCGGCAGGCGTCGGCCCCACGATGAGAGCCCGGATCGCATTGCCTGCCACCTCGGGAAGGTCAACCGCGCGCAGCACCGACTTGGCCGTCAGGTCGTCGGAGACAAAGAACAGTTCCACGAAGGCCTGATCGGCGGGTTCGACGTCGGGTGGCGCCTCGGTGGTGGTGACCGGGGGCTGGGTCGAGGGCGCAGTCGAGCCGATAGTGGTACTCACCTGCGTAGTCGTCGGCGTCAATGTCACTGGGCCGGCGTCGCCGACATCGCCCGAGCCACATGCGGCCGCTACGAGCGCCAACATTGCAATGAGGATGATCGTGCGCTTCATGACTGACTCCTGAACTGTGATGGCCTTACATCATCAGGATCGGTTACGGACATCTCACCTAGGTCACCGGAATGTAACGATTCGGCAACAGGCAATTGCAGCTCGAATACGAGCCCCTGAGGGTCGTTCGGTTGCACAGTGAGTGTTCCTCCGAGGCGCTCGGCGTGTTGGCGGGCGATGGCCAGCCCAAGGCCCGACCCGCCTTGGCGTGACGAGTCTGTCTTGTAGAAGCGGTCGAATAGATGGGGCAGCTCCGCCTCAGGCACTCCCGGCCCGGCGTCGCTGATGGTGATGCGGAGTTGCCCGTCGTTGGTGGAGTCGGCGGCCACCTCGACGGGAGCTTCGGAGGCGTGATGGCGAGCATTGTCGAGCAGATTCCCGATGATCCGTTCCAGCGAACGTCGGTCGATGTGCTCCATCCCGACGGCGCCATCTGTGAGCAATCTGGCGGAAGGGTGGCGGTCGGCGATGACGGCTTCGAGGAAACGGGGGAGATCGACGTCGGAGGTTTCGGGAGTACCGGCCGCCGAATCCAAGCGAGACACCTCGAGGAGGTCCTCCACCAACCGACGGAGCCGGGCGACATCGCCGACCAGCATCTCGCCAACCCGGCGATCGGTTTCCGAGAGTCCCGCGAGGCTTCCCTGGAGTCGCGCCGCCTCGTTCACCAGAGCGGTCAAAGGTGTGCGCAGCTCATGTGACACGTCGGCGACGAAGCGACGCTCCCGATCGTGCGCAGCAACGAGCGCACCGATTTGCTGTTCCAACGAGGCCGCCATCTCGTTGAACGAGATTGCCAAGGTTCCCAGCTCGTCGCTGGTGTTCGCAGGCAGCCGCACGCCGAGATCGCCCTGGGCCATGAGGCGGGCCGCCTCTCCGGCCACCGCCACCGGGCGGAGCACGCGACGGGCAATCAAGCCGGCGCCCAATGCCCCGAAGAGCAGTACCGCGCCACTCGCCGCCGCCAGCACCCGCGCCAGCTGGCTGAGGGCGCTGTCGACATCGGCCGCCGAATAGAAGAAGTGGAAGTCCGGTCCCATCGGCGGTCGACGTCCCGCGACCACCAGAGTCGGATCCCCGTCGACGTCGATGAACTCGTACCCGTAGTTCCCCTCGGCGACGAGAGTGCGCAGCTCGGCTGAAAGCAACTCACCGGCGGCCACCAGCCCTAAGGACGAGGCATAGGTCTCCTGGTCGGCGAACTCAACGTAGACCCCACTGCTGCCGCGCAGCAGGAACCGATCAGTCAGGCCGCTGGCCTCGAATTCCGAGGCCCCGGCGTCGGCCGGAAGCTGGTCCAGGGCAGCAAGCACCGTGATGTTGAACTCGGCGCGGGCGACAGAGTCTTCGACGAGCTGGGTACGCAACGAATTGCGCACCAACAGATAGGACGAAAGGGCCACCAGCCCGGCGGTCACGGCGATGAGGCCAATGACTGTGGCAATTAGGCGTGAGCGGAAGCTCGTGAACAACTCAGCGACCTGCTCGGTAGCCGACCCCACGCACGGTCTCGATGAGGTCGGGGGCTCCGCCCTGGTTGAGCTTGGCCCGGAGCCGTTGGATGGCGACGTCGACGAGCCGGGAGTCGCCGAGGTACCCATAGCCCCAGACCTTCTCGAGCAACATCTCGCGGGTGAACACCTGCTGGGGGCGGCGGGCCAGCTCCACGAGCAGCCGGAACTCGGTGGGTGTCAGGCTGATCTCCTCGTCGTCCATCACCACCCGGTGGCCGGGAATGTCGATGTGCAACGGGCCGAGCGTGACAGTCTCCGCCGGTTCGGTGAGCTGCACCCGCCGCAGCGCCGCCCTAACCCGGGCCACAAGGATCGGCATCTCGAAAGGCTTGGTGACATAGTCGTCGGCGCCGGACTCGAGGCCCACGACGACGTCGATTGCATCGGTGCGGGCGGTCAACATGACAACTGGGACGGCGGAGTCGCGGCGGATCACCCGGCACACTTCGAGCCCGTCGCGTTTCGGCAGCATCACGTCGAGGACCACGAGATCCGGCTGGTCGTGCCGGAAGCGGATCAGGGCTTCCTCACCGTCGACGGCGGTGTCAACGGTGAATCCGGCATCAACGAGCCCAAGCTTCGTGATCTCGCGAATCGAGGCGTCGTCCTCGACGAGGAGAATTCTGGCGTCCACGTATCCGAGTATGGCGGACATGGAGCGCTCAGTGGGGTTTCGTAGCCTCACTCTGGCTGAGCCTCGCAGCGGTCGGTCGGCGGTGGCCAGCTCATCCCGAGTTCGATGTCGGCATGGCAGCCTCGATCGACAGATGCTTCCACCATGACAATCGGTTCACCGGTCGCGGTCACTCCGCCGCCGGTGATCGGGCCGACAAGTCCGTTGGGGCCGGCACAATCAGTTTGGGCGATCGGCCATCGCTCGGAATCGCCGGGGTCACATGATGCAGGGAGCGTGAACGCCACCTGGACGAAGTGGTCCGGTTGGCTGAAGGCACGGCCGAGAAACTCGAAGCCGCCGCGCTGTGTCTTCGAAATGACCACGCCCGCACCAACGGGTTGGTCGGCTGCGATGTAATCGAACGTCTCGACCCGGCTTGTCTCTTCGTGGCCGCCCATGAGCCCTGCAGCAATGGCGACGACGGCGGCGATCGCCACAAGGGCGATCACCGCCGTCAAGGGAGAACTAGTTTCCTTCATCAGAGCTGCGGAACGTCGCGCTGGAGCCAGTGGTAGAACGCCGCGACGTCGCCGTCGAAGGAGTACACCGCCCGGTCTACGGTCGGGAATTGCGTAGCCGTGTAGTCCAGCTGTGCCAGCAGCGCGATGCTGCCGCACGAGGTCGATGCGTTGGGAATCGGCTGCGAGTCTTCGGTCAGGTCGACGTAGGCGACACCGTTGGAGATCGTCACCGAGGACAACTCCCATCCGACGTCATCCTGGAACCAACTTCCCTGGCCAGAGGCAATCTCGGCATCAGTCGGGCCGGTGAGCAGAGCGTCGAGCGCTCCAGCCAGCAGTGCAGGCGAATCTACGAGCCGCGTCGCCGGTGTCACATAGCTGCAGCCGTAGTCGTGGGAGCCGGAGTTCTCAGTGAGCAGGTAGACGAACACTTCAGTGTCGCCGGCCTGAGCGTCAGCGTCCGTGTCCACGATGGTGGTGTCCGGAACCGTAGTGGTGGTAGTGACGGGCGGTTCGGGTGGCGCCGTGACGTCCGGCGTTGCGGTGTCGCCGACAACCGTTGTGGTGGTTGTCGGGGGCGCCGTCGGGTCGGGATTCGTCTCCGGGCTGTCAGACCCGGCAACGCCGGAGCCGCAGGCCGCGACGATTGTTGCGATAGCTACGAGGAGGGAGATTCGGGCGGTGCCCATGGTGGGTCCTATCTGCGTGTGGTGTTCTCGTTACGTACCGATCATCTCGCTCCCAAGTTGCACGCCCATCACGGTGAGGTAACGAAACAGTTACAGCCGGAAATACGGCAGCTTGACCGCCAACCGGCTTTCAGGATCCGGCAGGCCGCAGACGCTCGTCTAGCGTTGCTTGTATGAGAATCGGATTGATCACACAGCTCCATGGCCGACCTGGAGGAGATACGCCACCGCCGACCTGGGATTCGGTACGGGACCTTGCCCTCGCGGGAGAGGCAGCGGGTTTCGACATGTTCGTCTTCGAGGACGCGCTGCTCTATCACCAGGAGGGTGGTTCGAATGGCTTGTGGGAGTCGGTGGCGATCGCCGCCGCCGTGGCCGAGGCGACGTCACACATTCGCTTTGGGCAGTCTGTCATCAACTCGCCGTATAGGTCGCCGGCACATACTGCCAGCATTGCGACGACTCTCGACGAGATATCAGGGGGCCGATACGTACTCGGCATCGGTGCCGGGAACACTCCTGACTCCGACTACGAGGCATTCGGCTTTCCCACCGACCACCGTTATTCGCGCTTCGCGGAGGCGATCGAGATTATTCACTCCCTACTGCGAACCGGCACGGCGCAGGCCAACGGCGACTACTACGTGATTCGCGATGCGGAGCTAGTGCTGCGGGGCCCACACGATCACGGGCCGCCGATCAACATTGCAGCCGGTGGACCCAAGATGATGCGGCTCGTTGCTCGGTATGCGGACGATTGGAACTGGTGGGGCGGCGGCGAGACCGAGCAAGAGAGAGCCCAAAGAGTCGGTCCGCTCATCGAGCAATTGGAGGCCGCATGTGAGGCGGAAGGGCGCGGCCCCGAGACCCTGGGCCGCACATTCGACTTGTATGGCGTCGAGCCGCCGGACGACGACGGCGCCAGCGCCAGCGCCGAGGAAGTCGCCGAATCGATCCTGGCACTGGGTGAGTTTGGCTTCACCGAGGTGCGCTGCGATCTTCCCGACAACTCGGTGGCATCGGTAGAGGCGATGGCAGCAGTGGTTGAGATGGTGCACGCCGGGTAGGACCAGCGATGGCAGCAGCTTCGAGGATCCGTCGCGTTCGCGGAACTGCATGGGACGCAATGTGCGGAAGGCGACGTACGCAGGACTCAGGCGCGTCCCGTGAGGAGCCAGGTGTTCATCTCGCCTTTGCCTTTGAGGTCGATCGTGCCGCGGTCCTCGAAGGTGTAGCCGTTGCCTCTGAGGAGGTCGTACATGGTGGGAGTGGTCTGGATCTGGCCGGCGATACCGGCTGATTGCATGCGAGAGGTGATGTTGACCGTGTCGCCCCACAGGTCGTAGGCGAACTTGTGGGTCCCGATGATCCCGGCCACCACCGGTCCCGAATGGATCCCGATCCGCATCTCCAGTCGGTGACCGTCGAAGTCGTGACTCGCCATGTGGTCGCGGATTCTGAGAGCCAGCTCAGCGATGGCTGCGGCGTGATCGGGGCGGGGGACCGGGACTCCGCCAGCGACCATGTACTCATCTCCGATGGTCTTGATCTTCTCCAGGCCTAGCTCTTCGACGAACTCGTCGAACTTGGAGAACACCTGATTGAGCAGCCCGACGAGCTGGGGCGGGGTCATATTGGCCGACATCGGTGTGAACCCGACAACGTCTGCAAACAGGACAGAAGCGTTGGGGAAGTCGTCGGCAATCATCGA
>JAAELU010000184.1 GCA_024226255.1 bacterium
AGGCGTCTGAGATCAGCGGCGACCTCGGCGGCATGTGATGGGGCTGACCGGGTGTCAATAACCGCGACGCCCTCCTCCCCCACAATGATGCCGATGTTCTGATCTAGCGCCTCATAGCGACGGCGGAAGATCCGGTCGCCAACCTCGTCGAATGGATGCGGCACGGAACCTAGAGCCCCCCTCCGAAATGATCGTTGGGCTCGGACATGCCGCTCACCCCAGGCGAGTCCTGTGACCACAGCAGGTCTCCGTTCTTGGAGAGCCCGTCGGCCTTGCCGGGGAAAAGGGCAACCTCGCCTCCGCCCTCGGTTTGCGGCGATCCAACGATCAGGTCGAGCCGGCCGTCGCCACGGGTATCGACAAAGCGCAAAGCCGCACCAAATCGATCGTTTTCGGCAATGTCACCTTTGATCCCGGCAATGCCCTGGTGCCATTTGCTGACGCTGCTCGAGTCCAAACCCTCCGATGAACCTGGGATGACGATGACCAGGCCCGCATCAGCCGCGCCACTGTGGTTCTCCCCCCAGGCCCCGATGGCGAGCTCGTCGAACCCGTCGCCGTTGGCGTCGCCAGCCGCGATCGCTTGCCCAAAGCCGTCGCCGGACTGGCGATTGCCGGGGATACCCCCGCTTCCTTGGGAGTAGATGACGTCTCGTTTGGAAGGGCCGCCAGCTTTGCCGTGTATGAC
>JAAELU010000185.1 GCA_024226255.1 bacterium
CCGGTGAACATTGCCGCCGACGCTTCGGCGATCTCTTCGGCATCCCCCGCCGCATAGACGGGCAAGCCGAACTCGTTGGCTTTGTGCAGGAACTCGTCCACCGGGTCCAGCCCGACGGCGACCAGCACGGTGTCACAGGCAAAGGTCTGCTCGGTGCCGTGGATGGGCCGCCAATATTCGTCGAGTTGGGCGATGGTGGCCGATTCCACTTCTCGCTCGCCGTTGGCACTGAGAATGGTGTGCGAAACATAGATCGGGACGCCCAGTCGAGCCAGTTTGTCCTTGTGGACCTTGTAGCCGGAGCATTCGGGCAGCGCCTCGCACAGGCCGACGACCTGGATCCCGGCCTGGAGGGCGTGGTAACCGGCGATCAGGCCGACGTTTCCCCCGCCGATGATGAACAGCCGCTCGGTGGGCCGCACCAGGTCGCGGTTGACGAGCGTCTGAAAAGCTCCCGCGCCATAGACGCCCGGTAGGGTGTTCCCTTTGAAGGCCAACGACTTTTCTCGCGCGCCGGTCGCCAGCAGCAGGGCGTGGGGCTGGACGACGACGTAATGCCCTTCGCGCAGGATGCCCACCTTGCGGTCGGAAAAGACGGACAGGGCGGTGGTGTTGAGCCACACCTGGACGTTCTCGAATTGGCGCACTTCTCGTTCCAGTGTGGTGGCAATGTCGGTGCCGCGCGTCCCGGCGTAGCAGGCGTCGATGGAGCCAAAGAATTTGTGGGTCTGGAGGACGAGTTTGCCACCCAGGCGGTGTTTGTCGTCTACGATCAGGGTACGCACACCGGCCTTGCCCATCTCGATGGCCGCCGAAAGTCCCGCCGGGCCGCCGCCGATGATGAGGCATTCGATTTCGACAGAATCACCGCTCTGCATCTGGGGCACGGTGTGCACGTCGGGCAGGACGGGCCAGCC
>JAAELU010000186.1 GCA_024226255.1 bacterium
CAGGTCACGGTCGAAGTGATGAACGACTCGGACCAGGGTCGGGGTTCTCGAGATCTCGAGGTCACGGTCAACGATGTCAGCCTGGGGCTCACTCAGGCTGACATCGACAATGCCGGCGGGACTCTGAACCTGGGCGAGACGGTCATCGTCGAAGGGGCTCTGACCTTCGATAGCGACCTGACGATCGATGTGGAGGGCGCCTTCGATATGCGCGCCGGCGCAAGCATCACCGACAGCGACGACACCACTACGCACAACCTGACAATTGTCGCGCACGATTTCTCGGTCGTTGACGCGTCTTTCGACCTGGAGGGCACGCTCGGCCTCAAGGCCAAGACGAGGCTACGGACTTATGAAGAAGGCTTCAGCGCTATCTATTCTGCTGATGTCGATGCCGACCTGACCTTCGATGGTGCAACGATCGATGCGGGAGCGGTGGAGATCGAGGCCGTCTCCGAGTCGTCGAGTTTTGGTGAAATCTACGCGTCGAATACGAACCCAGTTGTGGGCGTTTTCGGGGAAATTGGCCTCCAGGCGGTGAAGTTCCTGCTCTCGCTTGCCCTTCCCGTGCACACGGATATCCGATCGGCCGAGGCCCACGTTACAATCGTCGACTCTGCGGTCACCGCCTCGAATGGAGATGTCGAGATCACAGCCACGACAGAGGCCGACAGTCGCGCTCTAACGCTCGCGTTCACTGCATACGTTAAGGCGTTGGGATTGAGCGTCGCGGTGTCGATCGCGGATACGGACTCCACAATTGATGTCTCCGGCGCCACGACTCTGACAGCCACTGCAGGCAGTGTGGTGCTCGAAGCGGATGCGACGACGTTGAGCAAGCCCGTTGCCGTTGCCTTCCCTCCCTACGCTGAAGTGGGCCTCGGGGTTGCGGTGGCGACGCTCAACACGACCTCGACAACGAAGGTCGGACCTGACGTCACGATCATCGCCAGCGACAATGTCAGCGTTGGCTCAACGGGGACGGTGCGCGGCAAGGCGTGGGCCACAGTGAGCACTCCGTACAAAAGCGTGGGCGGCATGGCCGTCGCTGTGTTGGTCGACGATGCGGTTGTTGAGACCACTGTGGATGGCACCATCATTGCCGGCGGTCGCTCGACCGCGTTGGATGTGGCCGTGACCAGCTTTGATGCCGCCACGCCCACGTCCTTGCCCCTCGCCCTCGAAGAGGGTCAGTCGCACGGCCTGGAGACCGGACAGCGCGTCATCTATAGCAATGCGGCGAATCAGGCCATCGGGGGACTGTCCGATGGTCACACCTACTACGCACTTGTCGATCCCTATGAACCGAGCAAGGTCCGGCTGGCCGACTCCCGCGATGAAGCTCATGCGGGGAAGGCGCTGGAGCTTTCCCTGGCCGACACCCTAGGCGCCAAGCACAGTCTGACGCTCGGGCATGACGAAGTCGACTTCGACGCACACACAGCCATCGCCAACAGCGAACTCGAGTTCAACGTGGCCCACGGTTTGAGCACCGGCGATCCTGTCCTCTATACCAGCAGGGGCAACGAAGACCTGGCGGGGCTCTCCGAGTCCATTCCGTACTACGTAATCAAGACCGGTGAGTTCACGATACAGCTTGCCGCCACGCCGAGCCTCGCCGAGGCGAGCCAACCGATCCTGTTGGA
>JAAELU010000187.1 GCA_024226255.1 bacterium
GGGACGAAAGGATCGGGTTCCTGGAGGACGCCGAGGACTCCAATGCTCTGGCAGTCCAGGTACAACGCGTCCTCAAGGCGGTCGACGCCCGGTAGGTCGGCGAAGCAGCCGAGAACGGGCCTGAGCCGGACCAGGTCTACCGGGCTACTCGTATCCGAAAGCGCCCCGATACGGCGCGGTGATGCGGTCCACCATGCGACGAGTCTTTTTGGGCATTTCGCTGCGCCACGCATCGTCAAGCACCAGGTCCACAGGACCGGTAACGAACCTCGACGGATTGCCCGACACGGTGTGGTTCTCCTGCAATACAACTCGGTTGCCTTCGATCGCGGCGTTGGCGACCTCCGGCACGTCGGCCATGGCGAGGATGTCTCGCACGCTGCTCGCGGGTTGGGCGACTAGATCCTCGTAGCGCAGCAGGAGGTAGCGGTCGGAGTTGCTACCGAACAGTGAGCGAGTCAATCCATTGAACGCAACCCAGTCGACTGCGGCGCGGCCCGGGCTGGTTGGCCGCATCGGACGTGCGATCGTCGTGTCCAGTTGGGCCTTGGTGCGTCCTGCCGAGTAGACCGCGGCTCGAGGATCACGCACGAGATGAACGACACGAAGGTCGATGGATGGATTCTTGGAGAGGATATAGAGGTACGTCGACAGCTTGGAGGAGTCGACGATGAAGTTCGCATCTGTTTCTCGGGAAATCGTTTGATACAGAGGTCCAACGACATCTGCAAGTGGTGTCAGCATCCGATCGTAGATGCCGTGGAGTGCTCGGATGCGAGCGAGCGGTGCATAGCGGAGCCGAAGCCGGCCGCTAGCGGCTGCCACCTCGGCAACGTCCACGCCGGCCGGAAAGGCACGAGCGAGGATCCGCGTCCACAGCTCACAATCCGGGAGTGGAGACGAACACCCACACAGCCGTCGCTCGATGAGGCCGCGCTGCCAAAGCCAGCGAACCTCGCCGGCCGAGAACCCGCCGTCGAAGCTGCCGAGAATGCCGTCGAGAATGGTGCTGCCGCTGCGCGCCGAGCCCGCAATTGCGATTACTTTCACAGCCGATGGGGCCGGTTGCTCGTGATCAGTTGTCCCCAATTGTCATCCAAATCCGCGAGCTCGTTGTGCCCGCAACGGCAGAAGTTGCCGTTGCGAGAGAAGCCAAGGGTACTGACTATTCATGGCGACAACCCAGAACCGGTCTGCCGTTACCTCGCCGGAATCGTGGTGTCGGCCCCGCAGGGGGCCGACACAGACACTGCGGGTCAGAGTGGCGAGATTGTGTGCGTGTGCGCCGGCAGGTTGGCGACCGAGATTGTGGTTGTCTCCGAACCGCCTCTTTCACCAAGACGACGATTCGAGAGCCCTGGGCCAGTTCCCATGTGGATCGGCGAACGGCCGCGCATATCGGGGAGCGCAAACGTCGTGCGCCCGTCACCGCCGTACGTCGTGCCGAGTACGGAGAACAAGGCCGGGTTCTGGCTGATCTGGAGCAATTGGCCGTTGCACAATGCCCAGCCACGAGGGGCGAAGTTACCGGCGAACCACGAGATCTCGCCGAGATATGGATCGGTTCCGAGGAGCTCGCTTTCTGCCTCTGGACTGTCATTCCGAGGGGGGAAGGTGCCCTGAACAGCAATGATGCAGTTGATCCCCAGATACGGGTCCATGTTGTTGACGGCCTGGCCCGAGCCGGTCGCATCGGTCGCGGCTGGAACCACTCCGGGGGGACCTTGCGGGCCTTCAGGCCCCTCGCGGCCTCGGCGACCCCTAGCGCCCTGTGGTCCGATTGGCCCGTCCGCATTCCAGGTCATTTCGACCTGCACGTCGTTGCAGGGTCGGGCCGGTTCGGTACCAAGCGCCACGCGCCGAATCTTGCCTAGGGGTGTTAGACAACCTGTGTACTGGTCGGCCGCCACCTCTTCGACGGTCGATCCATCGGAGGCAGCACCGAGAGCGGCACCTGCCAGAACTGACGCAAAGAGAGCACCGACAGCAATTAGCACGATGAGCGACGACGACTTCCATGAGCGACGCATTGCGCTCACCTCCTCTATGGCGTGACGGCACCCCTCACAGAGTTGACTGGAGACCATCGCACCGCCCTTGTCATCGAACATACCAGTCTGCGCAGGCTGAGTCTGGATGCTCTCGGCTCGATTCCTTCACGAGTCGAGTAGCTCCGATTTCGCGACCACGCGATCGCGCTTTCATGCGCTACAGTCATCTTCCGATGTATGAGGTGTCGTTACCCCGAGCGTTGCCGTCCTGGCGGACGGCTTTTTTTCTGCCCGGATTCGATTCCTCAACGGGATGAGTTGCTGGACTCGTCTCGATGAAATGAACAACAAGGAGTACATCGGATGACAACGCGGCGGCTGACGGAACACCTCCCCTTCGGAGAAAAGCGGGACCCTCGATTTTTCGGACAGGACATCTTGTCGGTGTCCCAGTTCAATCGTGAGGACCTCGAGACCATCTTCGAGGTAGCCCACGAGATGTACGGCATGGTGGAACGGATCGGAACCTTCGATCTGCTCAAGGGCAAGGTACTGACCAACCTCTTCTACGAGCCATCGACTCGAACGTCGTCATCGTTTGTGGCTGCAATTGAACGACTCGGCGGCAGTGTCGTGCAGATCAATAACGTCAAATACTCCTCGGTTTCCAAGGGTGAGACTCTCGAGGACACCATCAAGACGATGGAGTCCTACACCGACGCCATCGTGCTGCGTCATCCGGAAAAGGGCTCCGCAGCCCTGGCCGCGGCAGCGGCAAGCAAGCCGGTCATCAACGCTGGTGACGGGCCGGGCGAGCATCCGACGCAAGCACTACTGGACACCTACACCATCAGTGAAGAGATGGGAACCATCGACGGCCTGACCGTCACGATGCTGGGTGACCTCAAGTACGGCAGGACTGTGCACTCATTAGCCAAGTTGCTCACGCTCTTCGATGTGAAGATCAACTACGTCTCTCCCGAGGCTCTGAAGATGCCAGAGCTCCTGATCAAGGAAGTCGATGCCGCCGGTATCGACCAGTACGAAACCACGGACCTAGACGAAGTGCTTGCCGCCACCGACGTGCTCTACGTCACCCGGATTCAGAAGGAGCGTTTCGAAGATCCGAGCGAGTACGACGAGGTCAAGGATTCGTACATCATCACCAACGAGACGTTGCGGGCCGCCAAGGAGGACATGATCGTGATGCACCCGCTCCCCCGAGTTGGCGAAATCGCAACCGAGGTCGACAGCGATCCGCGAGCTGCTTACTTCCGCCAGATGGAATATGGCATGTACGTGAGGATGGCGTTGCTGTCCCTCGTTTTGGGTCGCGCGTAACGTTCAAGCTGCAAGGGCCGGGAAGTGACGCCAGTGGCCACCCCCGCGCCGATCGAATGGCAGCGGGCTAATACATGTCCGGTACGTGACGGCAGGGACGGCTAGGTGGTCCGTCTTGCTACTTCTTGGTCGGCTTGGGGTCCAGGGTGCCGATCCAGTTGAAGCTCCTGTCGAACCACTCCCCCAGCTCTGCCGCGTTGGCGAGTAGCTCCTCGGGCACCGATAGGTATCCGCGCATGACGCTTCCGTACTGCAGAACGGGCCCGCTGTCATAGAGCTCGAGGAACTCCTCTTGGAGTTCATCTGAGAGTCGCAACGCCATTGAGCCATCGGCATCGAGAAAACTGAACATGTGTCCGTTGCGCGACGTGTACGGGTTCTTGGCACCCTTCAGCTCAGCATCGCTCGGACTGCCGTCAACGACAGCGGCGTACAGCTCGAGCGCGGCAGGCGGCCCCTGGTAGTCGGATCCTCTCGGCATATCTACCTCCTCGCCTTCCAGCCTATTCGCCCGAGAGTCCGTCCACCGGCCTGGGGGTCAAACCAGCGAGAAACGCGCGAGTACGGGCGAGAATCTGCTCGGCGTATACGGGTTGATAGTCCGCGGATGTCACATCGGCAATCAAGTGCCCCGGTCCCGGATAGAGGAACAACTCCCCGGGAGCATCGGCTGCGAGTTGGCGAGCCGCCTCGAGATCTTCCACGACCAGCTCATCATCTTCCCCAAGGTGGATCTGCAGACCTACCCCGGACGGCCATCCGTGTGCGAAGACATCGATCGGGATCGCTGAATGGCACAGCACGGCTGCCAACACATTGGCGTTGGTCTGGGCGAGCTTCTGTGCCGGCAGCACACCAAGGGAAAACCCGACCACCGCGAAGTGACCTGGGATATCGGCGGCGTAAGCGACGCCACGTTCGATCAGCGTATCGAAACCAATTGCCTCCGCGTGGCGGACACCATCGGCAACCGAGTGGAACCGGGCGCCTCCGTAGAGATCCGGTGTCGTGACGTGATGGCCTGAGGCGCTCAGCTCATCGGCAAACGCAACCACACCATCGGTGAGTCCGAGAGCATGGTGGAACAGCAGGACATCAATCATGAATGTGCTTTCCACCGCTTCGGCTCCGAGCCGCTGCGTTAGTCATCATCCAGGCTCGCCTTGAAGGCGATTGATGACCCGGCGATGATCGAGATGACCAGCGCAATCGTGCCGCCGAGCACTATCCAGCCGAGGACCGAGACGGTCCCAACCGCAATCGTGAATGGCGCCATTGGTGTCTGTTTTAGCCAATTCATCGCAGGGACCGTACCAGCCGACGCGAACGAATGCGGCGGGGAGCCTACTCACGCGCCCGTCCTATCCGAGCCGAGCTACATCTGTGCGGTCAACTGAATCTCGACACTTGCGCCGAGCGGCAAGGCCGCCACTCCAATAGTCGTTCGTGCCGGGTAGGGCTCGGTGAAGTGCTCGGCGTAGGCGACATTCATCTCCGAGAAGTCGCTCATGTCGGTCAAGAAGACCCCCACCGAAACCACCGCCGACCCGTCGAGCCCGGCTGCCGCGAGAACGGCGAAGAGGTTGGCGAAACACTGCCTGGTCTGGTCACCGACGCCGCTGTCGACCAGCGAGCCTGTGGCCGGATCGATCGGCGTCTGGCCGGAGCAATAGAGGACTCCCTGGCTGGCTATGGCCGGGCTGTAGGGGCCGACCGACGCCGCTCCCGGCGGCGAGATGGCTTCGCGCACGACTCTTCTCCTTTGTGGTTATGTCGCCCGAAGCTAGCCGGTCGGCAGGTTGCCATCAGGGTCAGTCGATCTCGAGGTGGAGGGCAACCTTCACTGTGTCGCCCGGCCCGATCTTCTCCTTAGTGCGTACTGCCTTCTTGACCGGAAGGAGGTAGGCGCCCAGTTCCTTGCTCGGGAAGAGGGAGGTCGGCCACTCGGTCGTTCCAATCTTGGCCATTACCCGCACCGATCCGAAGCCAGGACGCCGCGGAACCAGCTCGAGGATCTCGTCGGATTCAGCGGAGGGAACAGCTACGAAGACCCAAGGATCTTGGGCCGCGGCGAGGAACAGCTCACCGCTGAAGCGATAGCTCTCACTCACCTGAATCTCAGTCCCACAGAGTGGGGTGGAGCGTCACGGACTGGGCAACAGGCTGCTCCCCGGGCTCAGGAGGTCCGACGAGGCGTTCGAGTAGTGCCGCCCAATCAAATGCCTCGTTCACTTCCGACGCCTGCACGGTGACGATTCGGTCAGCACGCACGTAGTTCGGAAGCATGTCGTCGAGAATCGCTTCGATTTCGTCCCGGAATTCGTCATTGACGCTGCGAACTCCGTCAACCTTGAGCGGGACATCGGGAAGGAGTCGCACGTACAGGTCGTATGTATTCGCCCAATTCTGGATGAGCGGGGTCACGTTGAAGGGGTCCACTCCCCCGGTCGACCGCAGGAAGTACGCGAAGTTGTCGACGACGGCGCGATCGGTGACGAGTACGTCGGCACGGTTCCGCAACTCCAGTTCCTGCTGAATCTGGGCCATGATCACCCAGAGCTGAGCTTCCGGGGTGGAGCCTTCGTTGAGCCCGAGCGGGTTGAACCTAATAACCTCTCGTCCAACCTCCACGCTGCGGCCGCTACGCCCAACGGCGCCGGCGAAAGAGTGGACCGCATTGGTCTTGCGGACTGAGTGCGACCCGATGAAGGCGATTTTGAGAGATGTCGGCGAACTCATCGCTGCTTTCGTTTCTGCGTCGGGTCGCACGCTACTGGCCCAGCTGCCCGGTTCGATCTCATCAGCGGTCCAGAAGAGAATCGACTTGGGCGCTCGTGGGCGTCGCCCGGGCCCCAGGCTGGGCCACCGACAGTGCCGCCACCGCATTGCCCCGAGCCAGAGCGCCGGCCAGATCGTTTCCGGCCAAGCGCGCTGCAATGAAGCCGGCGTTAAACGCATCTCCGGCGCCGACAGTGTCCACCACATCGACGGGGTAGCTCGGCGCAGAGGCCACTCCGTCCGTCGAGCACGCCATGGAGCCGTCGGCTCCAAGTCGCGCTATGACGATTCGATCGTTGCCGGCAATCGACAGGGCAGCTTCTACCGGGTCGGTCTGTTCGGTCAGCGGGACGATTTCATCGGCGGCAGCTCCAAAGACAATGTCGGACCGTTCGACCGCGGCGTCAACGACCTGACGGAATTCGTCCTCCCAGCCCCAATTCTCCAAGCGCAGATTGAGATCGAAAGAGACGGTGGTTCCGGCTGCATTGGCCTGCTCCATCGCTTCCAAGATCGCCTGGCGCGCCGGATCTACCCGCAGACACAGCCCCGAGACATGGAGCCAGTCGGCATCTGTCGAGCCAGCGAGGGCTTGCTCGGCCGATAGAAGCGCATGGGCGCCCCCCGAGGGTGGCCAGACGTAGATAAGCCGGTCGCCGTCGGCAGGGACCACCACGATCACCATCACCGTCGGGCTGCCCTGGACCGTCGCCAGGCAACTCGTGTCGACCCCAGCGCTTGCCAAGCTGGCAACCGCGAATCGTCCGTAGTCATCATCCCCGACTGTGCCCACGAACCGGCACCGCTCACCCAGGCGCGCCAAGGCCGCCGCGGTGTTGGCGGCCGATCCGCCGCCGAACAGACGAGGCTCCGGATTGGCATGCGTCGGCTTGGAGTCATGCGGGAGACGGATCTCCATGTCGACGTTCACGTCGCCGATCACGACGACGCTCAAGCCGAGACCTCGTTCCGGGCCGCACCCGCGAAGGCTGCCACCTTCTCGAGGTCCTTACGGAATCCGCCGTCCGCCGTGGAACGGTTGGTATGGGTCAAGGAATCGACCGCCCAGGGCTTGACTGCGGCGATCGCGTCGGCAACGTTTTCTGGCGATAGGCCGCCAGCCAGAACGACCGGGATGTCCACAGCGTTGACGATGGCGGCGCTGATCTCCCAGTCGTGGGTGGTTCCTGCCGCTCCGATGCCGTCGATGGCGGGATCCACGGAGTCGAGGATCAGGTACTCGGCGACTGCAGCGTATGTCACTGCTGCTTCGATTGCCTCTGGACCGGTCACTGCCACTGCCTGCATGATTGGGAGGCCGGGAAGTTGGCGACGCAACTTGGCGACGGCTTCTGCGTCCATGGCCCCGGGAGGCCCGCACAGATGAAGAATGTCGGGCCTGACGGTTGCCACCATTTGCTCGATGAGCATCAGTTCGACTTCAACACTCAACGCGACACTCACGGCCTTGCCCTTGACCGCGTCACAGATTGCGCTTGCCGTGGCCAGGTCGATCTCGCCGGGTAGGCCACGGTCGGATGGGGTCACACCCACATGGTGAACACCTCGAGCGGCAACGGCCAGGGCCTCATCGGGCGACTGCATGGTGTAGATCTGCACGCGGGGTTGGTTCACGAGCGCATCGTACCGCCGGGAGGATGCTGTCTAGTCCTAGGCCGAAAGGGTGCCGGCTCGACAAGCGCACCGGGGCACACGACTGCATGTTGGGGGTATTTCGTCTCTGGCCGAGGCGCAGCGTCAGGAACACACTGCGAGTTGACGACCGACTACTGCAAAGGAACGCATGTTCACGATTCTGGAGTCCCGGGACCTTGCCCCGTCGATTCGATACCTACGCGTTGCGGCTCCAAAGATCGCCCGTCGTCGTAAGGCGGGCCAGTTTGTCATTGTTCGAGTAGACGGTGACGGAGAGCGGATTCCGCTGACGATTGCGGATTCCGACTCCACCGAGGGGTGGATCGCATTGGTCGTGCAGGGCGTTGGCAAGACAACCAAGGCCATCAATCTTCTCGAAGCCGGGGATTCACTTTCGGACGTAGCGGGACCGTTGGGCATGCCCTCGCGTATCGATGAAGTCGGTACAGCTGTCGTCATCGGTGGTGGCGTGGGTACGGCGATCGCCTACCCGACTGCGGTCGCCTTGAAGGAAGCCGGCAACCACGTCATTTCGATTATCGGTGCTCAGACCGGCGCCCAGATCGTTCTCGAGTCCGAGATGGAAGTGGCATGCGACGAGGTGTACGTCACGACTGACGACGGATCCGTCGGGTATCACGGCTTCGTCACCGGCAAGCTTTCAGAACTGATTGACGAAGGACGCCAGCTCGACCTCGTGATCGCGATTGGGCCAATACCGATGATGAAGGCAGTCGCCGAGGTGACCCGTCCCTGCGCTATCGACACGATCGTCAGCCTGAATCCGATCATGGTCGACGGAACTGGGATGTGCGGCGGCTGTCGGGTCGTCGTCGGCGATGAAACCAAGTTCGCCTGCGTCGACGGGCCGGAATTTGATGCCCATCAGGTCGACTTCGACCTTCTCGAGCGTCGCAATCGAGCCTACGCAACCTTCGAGCATCAGCGGGATTCCGATATGCAGGCGGCCATCGATCTACAGAGTGCTTCATGAACGAACTCACCAAACGAGAACGTATGGCAATGAGCCGGTCCGAGATGCCGGCCCGCCCCGCCGACGAACGCAATTCCGATTTTGGCGAAGTGAACCTGGGCTTCACAGCGGGGCTGGCCGTGCTCGAAGCGCAACGTTGTCTCATGTGTCGGCGACCGGTGTGCATCGAAGGATGCCCCGTGGGCGTACAGATCACTGAATTCATCGACCTGGTGGCTGCCGGCGACTTCGGCGAGGCCGCCAAGGTAATCAAGCGAGACAATTCGCTGCCGGCTATCTGCGGAAGGGTGTGCCCCCAGGAGGACCAGTGCGAAGGCGCTTGCGTCCTCGCCAAAAAGGGCAAACCGATCGCGATCGGGGCTCTGGAGCGATTCGTCGCCGACTTCGAGCGCGAACACGATCTGATGCACGCGGAGCCCACAGCGATCCGGACTGGCAAGTCGGTTGCCATTGTGGGCAGTGGGCCCGCCGGTCTGGCCTGTGCAACCGACCTGGCCAAGCTGGGTCACGACGTGACGGTGTTTGAGGCGCTCCACGAATTGGGAGGTGTTCTCTCCTACGGGATACCGGAGTTCCGGCTCCCCAAGGAAATCGTCGCTGCCGAGGTCGAGCAACTCGAGCTCCTCGGAGTGCGCTTTGTCACCAATGCAGTCATCGGCATGATGGACACCATTGACGACCTGCTCGATGAGGAGGGGTTCGATGCGGTGTTCATCGGCGTTGGAGCCGGGCTACCCCGCTTTCCCAACGTCCCCGGTGAGAACCTGATCGGCGTCTATTCGGCCAACGAATTCCTGACCCGGATCAATCTCATGAAGGCCTATCAGGTGGGCTCTGACACCCCTATCTTCGACGTGACGGGCAAGGCGGTGGCCGTGTTCGGGGGTGGCAACACCGCAATGGACGCGATCCGCACCTCGCTCCGTTTGGGAGCATCGACGGCAACGCTCGTGTATCGCCGGTCGCGAGAGGAGATGCCTGCGCGGCACGAGGAGGTTGAACACGCCGAAGAGGAGGGCGTCGGTTTCCAAATGTTGACCGCTCCACTCGCATTCCTTGGAGATAACGATGGTTTCCTCACGGGTATGCGCCTTCAGGCTATGCAACTCGGGGAACCCGACGAAAGCGGCCGAAGACGCCCGGTTCCCGTTCCGGGAGCCGTGACGACAAAGGACGTCGACATGGTCGTAATCGCAATCGGCAATGCTCCCAACCCGCTATTGGCGAAAACGGCTCCGGATTTGGAACACACCCGATGGGGGACTCTCCTGGCGGACGCGACGACGGGCCGCACCTCGAAACGAGGGGTCTTTGCCGGCGGCGACATCGTTACCGGTGGAGCAACAGTGATTCTGGCAATGGGTGCTGGTCGGACAGCTGCTGCGTCCATCGACGAGTTCCTGCGAACCGACGACTGGGAGCGGAGCGTCCAGTGACGATCTGCTGCTTGGGTGCGGCGACGACGTGATAGCCGGCGGACACGGCACGGACGACCTCCGGGACAACTTCGGCAACGATCAATGTGAAACCGGGACGAAGCACGCGTCTTGCGAGACAATCACAACGCAGGTCGTGCTGTGGGCCGTCGGTATCGGGCGTCTCGGACTCCCAGATGCAAGCGACGTTGAGGCCCGACGGCGTTGCTATTCGACGGGGAGGCGTTAGCTATGTCGCCGACATCTCCCCGCTAGCCTGCGCTCATGTCAGCTACAGACCCAGTTCCAGTAATCATCCTGGGTGCTGCGGGCCGTGACTTCCACGACTTCAACACGATGTATCGGGATGATGCATCTCACCGAGTCGTCGCGTTCACCGCCACCCAGATACCCGACATCGCCGACCGCCGCTACCCGCCCGAATTGGCGGGACCACTCTATCCGGACGGCATCCCGATTCACGCCGAAGACGATCTCGAAAAGCTGATCGCTGAGGACGGTGTGACTCAGGTGCTCTTTGCATATAGCGACGTCAGCCATGAGCACGTGATGCATCTGGCTGCCAGGGCCAATGCCGCCGGTGCCGATTTTCTCCTGCCGGGCGATCGGGCCACGCTCCGTTCGACGAAGCCCGTGGTTTCGGTGACAGCCGTGCGCACCGGATCTGGAAAGAGCCAGACCGCTAGAAAGATTCGCGCCGTGACAAACGCTGCGGGAGCTCGGGTCGCTGCCATCCGTCACCCGATGCCGTACGGCAATCTGGTGCTCCAACGATTACAGCGCTTCGAGACTTTCGCCGACCTCGAAGCGGCCGACGTCACTATCGAGGAGCGCGAGGAATACGAGCCGTACATCCGGGACGGGGCTGTCATCTTCGCCGGCGCCGACTACGAGGCGATTCTCCGAGCTGCCGAGCAGGAAGCCGACATCATCATCTGGGATGGTGGCAACAACGACACGCCCTTCATCATGCCCGACGTTGACCTCTGTGTGGTCGATCCACATCGAGCCGGTCACGAAACGCGCTACTGGCCCGGCGAGGCCAACCTGCGGCGCGCCACGGGGATCATCATCAACAAGGTCGCCACAGCCGAAACCGAAGCTCTCGAACGGCTGCGAGCCACCATTGCGGAAGTCAATCCGATGGCAACGGTGACGGAAGCGGCATCGACGGTCCGAGTGGACGATCCCTCGATGATTGACGGCAAGCGTGTCTTGGTTGTGGAGGATGGTCCGACGACCACCCACGGCGAGATGGCCTACGGAGCCGGCTGGGTGGCTGCGAAGCAGTACGGCGCGGCCGAGATAGTCGATCCCCGGCCCTACGCAGTTGGCACGATCGTTGATGTATTCGAGCGTTTTGGACACCTCGAGCGAGTCTTGCCCGCCATGGGCTACGGAGACGCCCAACGCGACGATCTCCGAGAGACCATCCATCGAGCGGCCGCGGACGTTGACGTAGTGGTCATCGGGACGCCCATCGACCTGGCACGAGTGCTCGCCTTGGAGGCGCCGAGTGTGCAGGTCTACTACGACCTGGAGGAGCTCCGCGGTCCGACGCTCGACGATCTGCTCCGGCCTGTGCTGCCCTGAGCTCGAACGAACCCGGGTCTTTGGTCTCTTCTCGGTAGCCCGGTATCGCCGTACGCTGGCTCATGATGGAGACCCAATCCGCCGAGCGTGTCATTACGGGGCATATCGAGATTCGTCGAGTCGGCCGCCGCGGTTTCCCGGTCGCGGAGCTATTGAGCGACGGCGTAACGATTGCCAGCCTTGGGCGGGACAGCTCGTTCAACATCTTCTTTGGGCCGGGACGACTTGTGGTCTTGGCCGACGGCACCGAGTGGCGGATCAAGGCGGCCAATTCCAATCGCCACATCGTGCCGATCATCAAGTCCGAAGTGGGCACGGTGGCCTTCTCCGGTCCGCTCTACGGGAAACGAAGCTACGGCATAACGGGTCGTGATTACGGGTACAGCTTGATGCCGCTCGGCCGGATCGGGCTGAGGAGCCCCGGTATCTGGACTCTGCGGCAACATGAGACCGACATTGCCAGCGTTGATGACCGACAGATGCAGATCGAGGCGCTGCAACCGGTACCAACAGCGGCGGTTCTGTTGGTGTTCACGCTCGTGAATCACGGTGTGCCGGGCGAAGCCGATCTCATGCCCCGGGTCGGCTGGTAGCCCAACGGTCGGCACGGCAACGGCAGGGACACGTCGGTAGCCTCTTGGAATGGACGACAGCCACGTACTCCTGATCGGCGGGCCCCCCGGCGCCGGCAAGACCACTTTGGGCCGGGCCGTTGCGGCGGCCACGGGCGCCACTTCCGTCACCGGCGATGTTCTGGCGACGGCAATACGCGCCGTCACTTCCCGAGACTCCCACCCGGCGTTCTTCCGGATGGTTGGTGGCGGCCACACGAGCTACTTCACGGATAGTTCGCCAGAAACTCTGATCAAGGACGCCGAAGTCCTAGCGGACGCCATGTGGCCGGCCGTAGAACGTGTCGTGAGATCTCACCTCGCCCAGGGCGAATCCATGGTCCTCGACTGGTGGCTCTTGTCCCCCCGCCGGGCCGCGGAGCTCGACGACGTTGCCGTCTCGTCGGTATGGATGTGGATTGATCCGGCGATGCTCGAAGCCCGCGAGCGGCTCAACGCGGGTTTTCTGGAGGGTTCCGCCGACCCTGATCGTATGTTCGGCAACTTCATGCACCGCAGTCTCTGGCGCAACGAATACATCCAAGGTGAAGCGGCTCGGCTTGGGCTTCCGATTCTCCGACAATCCGGCGGAAGTTCTGTGGCTGACTTAGTAACCGAAGCTCTCATCGCGGTTGGGCGTCCTCTCATCTCCTAGCATCGCTCTGATGCCGGATCTGCCCACGCCCTATCGCTCGAGCGACGATGACAATGCCCGGTGGCACGGATTCCCGTTTCGCGATGGAGACATCGTGATCAGCACCCGCTCCAAGAGCGGTACGACATGGATGCAGATGATCTGCGCCCTCCTCGTATTCCGCTCGGCAGAGCTTCCGGCTCCGCTGGCCGAGGTCTCACCGTGGTTGGATTGGCTCGTCGAGCCGCTCGATGACGTCTTGGTCCGGCTCGACGCGCAGCAGCATCGTCGTTTCATCAAGACGCACACTCCGCTTGATGGCCTCCCTCTCGACGCTCGAGCGACTTTTGTCGTCGTGGTGAGGCATCCACTGGATATGGCGGTGTCCTTGTACCACCAAGGCGACAACCTCGATTCGGCGAGAATTCGTGAGCTGACTGGTCAGGTGGCAGAAGTTGGGGATCCCTGCCCTCGCCTGTCGCTGCAGGACTGGCTGCACAACTGGATCACGTGGGATGGGTCGCCCCAAGAGAGCCTCGATTCCCTGCCGGGTGTGATGTGGCACCTATCGGACGCGTGGCGCCGGCGCCGTCAAGGCAATGTGATTCTTGTCCACTACGCCGATCTCAGCGCGCATCTTGTCGGGGAGATGGGGCGCATCGCTGATCTCCTGGGGTTCGATATCGACGAGACTCTTATTGAGGTCCTGGCACCGGCAGCGGCCTTCGATGCGATGAAGGCAAGGAGCTCCGCTTTGGTTCCCGATCGGGGCGGCGTCCTCAAGGATCAGAGCACGTTCTTTCGGCGCGGTTCGTCGGGCGCCGGCTCTGAGGCACTCGGCGAGGTCGACCTCGCTGCATACGAGAGGCGCGCCGCAGCACTGGCACCGGCCGACTTCCTCGAATGGCTGCATCGGTGATCCGATCCGGGCCTAGGTCGCCAGTCGCTCAGCCTTCTCAGTGAGTTCCAGCCAGCGGGTTTCCGCGTGGTCGAGCGCCTCGAGGGTACCGGCAAGCTTCGTCGACAATTCAACGGAGCTCGAGTAGCTGCTGCCCGAGGCGTGCAATTGCGCCTCCAGCTCGGCTCGCCGACTCTCGAGGACAGGAAGGCGCGCCACCAGTTCCTCGAGCTCGCGTTGCTCTTGGTAGCCGAGCTTGCGCGCAATCGGCTTGAGCCTGGTGTCGGCACTCTTGGATCTCTCTGGTGCGGTGGGGCGGTCAACCACAGATTCGCGGTACGCAGTCCAACCACCGGGGTGGTGACGCACCGACCCATCGGCCTCAATGGAATAGATGTCCGAACAGGTGCGATCGAGGAAGTATCGGTCGTGGGTGGCCGTCACCACAGCCCCACTCCATGCGTCGAGGTACTCCTCGAGGATGTTGAGAGTGTCGATGTCGAGATCGTTGGTCGGTTCGTCCAGAAACAGAAGGTTGGGGGCCTCCAGAAGGCAGAAGACCAACTCGAGACGGCGTCGCTCGCCTCCGGAGAGGTCCCCGACTTCGGATTGCTGTTGGTCTCGGGTGAACTGAAACCGCTCCAGCAACTGACCGGCCGACACGCGGATCCCACTCTCTAGCAAGACGTCGTCCACGTGGGCACGGACCGCCGCTTGTACTCGAGTCTGTAGCGGTATCGGACGAGGTTCCTGGCCATACCAGCCCGAGTGGATTGTCGCCCCCACTGCAATTGACCCCTCGTCGGAAGCGATTCGCCGGGCCATGAGGCTCAGGAGTGTGGTCTTGCCGGCGCCGTTGGGTCCGACGATGCCGATTCGGGCATCGGACTGCAGCTTGATACCGACATGGCGCAGAACCCACAAATCACCATATCGTTTACCAGCGTTGTGGAGCTCGACGACCTTGGAGCCGATTCGGCGTGATGGGAGATCGATTGTCAGCGCGCTTCGAGCAGATCGCCGCTGCTGTGCCAACAGGTCCTGTGTTCGATTGACTCGCGCTCGTGACTTCGTTGTTCGCGCCTTGGGCGACCGTCGCAACCACGTCAGCTCCGTCTTGATACGTTGCTGCAGACGATGCTCGGCCGCAGTCTGCTGTTCGAGGCGCGTGGCGGCGGCCTCGAGGTAGTCCTCGTACGTCCCCTGGTGCGAATAGAGGTTCTGATCGTGCACCTCAATCACCCGATTGACGACACGATCGAGAAGGAAACGGTCGTGCGTGACGAGCAGCAATGCCTCCCTCCGGCTACGCAAGTGCTCCTCTAGCCAATCGATCGAATCGACATCAAGATGATTCGTGGGCTCATCAAGGATTAGAAGATCACATTCAGCCCCCAGCGCGACGGCCAAGGCAAGCCGCTTACGCTGGCCTCCCGATAGCGCCGAGCAGCGTGCTTCGGGGTCCTTGAGGCCCAGGCGGTCCGCCAGTGAGATTGCTTGGCGATCGTGACCGACAACGTCGCCGACGGTGGCCTCATTCTCGAAGACCGGGTCCTGTTCCAACTGGGTGACTCGCAGACCCCTGGCGCGGACAATGGAACCGCCATCGGGTTCCTCACTCCCCGCGATGATGCTGAGCAGGGTCGTCTTGCCTGACCCGTTGCGCCCAATCACGCCGATCCGCTCAGCTGCCGAGATTCCGAGAGACGCCTCCGTGAGTACATCATTCTCCGGGTACGACTTCGATATGTTCTCGAGGCTCACCAAGTGCATTACATGAGGCTAAGCGTTCCGACGAGGACGTCCCGCCAGGCCGAGCCTCCCGAACGGGATAGAGTCCATGACCAACCACCAGGGAGATTCCACATTGGACCTCGGAGTACATGTCGCCAGCTTCACATTTGCCGACAGCCCCCTTTCGACCGCATCCGTCCTCGGCGACATTGCCGCCGCGACGGACTCCGGCGGCTTCGTTTCGCTATCGGTGATGGATCACTTCTTTCAGCTCGATCAGTACTTCCCGGCCGAAGAGCCAATGCTCGAGGGCTACACCACGCTCGGCTATCTGGCGGCTCTGACCAAGAAGGTCCAACTGCGCCTCCTGGTGACCGGGGTCACGTATCGCCACCCGGGCCTCCTCGCCAAGATCGTCAGCACGGTTGACGTGTTGTCGCAGGGGCGCGGTGAGCTGGGGATCGGCGCCGCGTGGTACGAGCGCGAGCATGTTGGTTTGGGCGTTCCGTATCCGTCAACCTCGGAACGGTTCGAGCAGCTGGAGGAGGCTCTCCAGATCTGTCTGCAGATGTGGAGTGACAACGATGGTGCCTATTCCGGCAACCACTTCCAGCTTGCGGAGACCCTGAGCCAGCCTGTCTCGCTCAGCCAACCCCATCCCCCGATCATGATCGGAGGCAGTGGCGAGAAGAAGACCTTGCGACTCGTCGCCAAGTACGCCGACGCATGCAATCTGTTCGTCAACACCCCCGCAGAAGCGACCCACAAGCTCAATGTGCTGCGCGGCCATTGTGAGACGGAGGGGACCGACTACGACGCTATCCGCAAAACCGTGCTCTATACCGGGATGACCCTCATTACGGGGGATGACTCGGCGTTCGTCACCGACATGAGTGACCTGGCATCCGTTGGCATCGAGGAGGTACAGATCATGCCTTACGGACCCGATCCAGTCGGACTCATCGAGCGTGTCGCCGAATCCGTTCTGCCAGCGCTTGAAGAGCTCTGAGCGGTCGCCAGGTCGCATACCTGCAATGACCTACTCGACCCTTCTCTTCGATCTGGACCATACGCTCCTCGACTCAGTGGAGTCGGAGCGGCTGGCCTTCGAGGCGGCGCTGGCTGCCGCCGGCATCGCTAGGCCTTTCGACTACTTCTCGGTCTACAGTCGGATCAATCGTGCGTTGTGGGCGGCAGTCGAACGGCAGGAAATCGTACCCGACGATGTTCGGGTCACGAGGTTCGAGCAGCTTGTCGACCAGACAGATCTGGATGCCGATCCGGTCGCGCTGGCCGACGAATTGGTCGCCGGTTTAGGAGCCTACGGGCAGCTCTACCCCGGCAGTCGGGACGTTCTTGACTCCTTGAAGGGCACAGTCGCGTTGGCCATGGTTACCAACGGAATCGGCGAAGTGCAGCGGGCTCGGATCGAGCGACTCGATCTCGAGGGCTATTTCGGGGCGATCGCCATTTCAGGCGAACTGGGCACCTCGAAACCGGGGACCGACATCTTTGACTTTGTTTTTGAGGCTTTGGGATTCCCCAGCAAGGGCGGGACCCTCATGATCGGTGACAGCCTCGCGTCCGACATTCAGGGCGGCAACAACTTCGGAATAGCCACGTGCTGGTACAACCCCGACGGGCAGCCGGCCGGCTCAGGCGTGAGATTCACTCACGAGATCGGAAGCCTCCGAGAAGTACTCGATCTCACCGTTGTCCGATGAGCGATGGCCTCCATCCCTGGTTGGCGCGACTGATCGCTCTCAACCTCCCGCCACACGACTATGCGCTCTTTGGGAGCGGCCCGCTCCTGGTTCGTGGCTGGATATCGGAGGTAGGCGATCTCGACGTGCTCGCCCGCGGCGCCGCCTGGGAACAGGTGCTCCAATCAGGCCGACTGGTGCATCTCGATGCCTTTGACGTGGACGTCGTGCTGATCGGTGAACACATCTCGGTGGGCACACGTTGGGGTATCGGCCATTTCGACGTCAACCAGTTGATCGATGACGCCGAGCTGATCAAAGGAATCCCTTGTGTTCGCCTCGACCATGTCGCCGCCTACAAACGCATCGCGGGCCGGCCCAAGGACGATGCGCACCTCCAGATCATCTCGCGACGCGCTGCCGACGGGGGCTAGAGCGCCTGCGGCCTCGATCCGGTGCGTGGTCGGAATACAGTTAGGTTTGGTGCACGTGGGAATAGCGGGCAATCGTTCGGGAAGAGGAGACCTGCAGTGAAGATTCGGCGGGGACAAATAGTGAAGGCCGCACTGGCCGGCTCGGTGGTGCTGGCGGTAGCGATGGCAACGCTACCGGTTGTCGCCGACGTTGGGGACAGCGTTCTACAGGGTCGCATCAACCGGGTCGACCGAAAGACAGTTCTGAGGGGCTCGGCGCCAAATGCCCCCATGCTCAAGATCGTCAATACCGCGCCTGATGGCATCGGCATCAGGGTGCTTGTGGCCGATGGGCAAGCTCCGCTGTCGGTGAATTCCGATGCACTGGTCAGGAATCTCAATGCTGATCTGATCGACGGCATGTCCGGCGGAGACTTGCTCCCGGGCGGCACACTTCCTGCCGGGGGTTCGATACGCGGCACCTATGCAATGGGCGGCAGTGCAGGAACGGTAGGCGACCTCGCTCTGTCAGAGATCAGCTTCGGCTTCACCCTCTCTTCTCCCCCGACCGTCCACTTCGTCGAGTCCGGCGAGACACCACCCAGCGCTTGCCCAGGCTCATCGACGTCGCCCCAGGCGGCCCCTGGCCATCTGTGTGTGTATGAGGCGGAGGTGATCGCTGCCGGGCTGCGCGACACCAACGCCGGCGGCGGGGACGGAACCTCCTACGCTTTTGGCGCCCGGTTGTTCGTCCGGTCCGCGGCCGCAGGCGATTTCTATTCGATGGGAACGTGGGCGGTTGCGGCAGCTGCCATCGGAGCTGATCCGGCACCAACCCCGAAATCGAGTTTCGTATTCGGTGTTGCCGACTGACGCAACACTTGGTGACGGAGCGTGGTTTTGTGGGCCCACAGAGGAGTAGCCTGAGGGCAATACGATCCCGAGCTGGAGGTTCTGATGTTTCGACGTTATCGACGGCGACTTGGCTTGATTGCGATCATCGCGATGGCCGCGACGCTCCTGCCGGCGGCGGCTGCGCTATCGACCCATAGGCACCGGTTTGGGCGGACTGTGACCGATGTCGAGTTCCTCGGCGAAGTCATCGTTCCGACGGGCACCATGTTCGAGGATACGGAGATCGGTGGACTCTCGAGCATCACGTATGGCGGCCACGGCACCTACTACGCACTATCGGATGACCAGGGCAATCGCACCGATGCCGACGGCACCTGGAACGGCGATCCGGTTCGCTACTACACACTGCGAATCAACCTGCATGACGGCTCGCTAGATGACGGCGATGTGGACTTTGTCGACGTCACTCAGCTATTCGACTCAAAGAAGACTCCCTTTGCGCCGGGTGGCCTCGACCCTGAAGGTTTCGCCCTGGCCCGTCGCGGTCAGTTCTATATGTCCTCGGAGGGAAACATATTCGCGGATCCGATCATCGATCCGTTCATCCGGCGCTATAACCGCCGGGGTCGCACAACCGCCACCCTGCCGATTCCCGACCACTTCATCTCGAACGGCGTGGATCACGGTGTCAGGTTCAACTTGGCGTTCGAGAGCCTCAACCTGACGCCAAATCAGCGCACCTTGGTTACAGCCGGTGAGGGTGCATTGTTCCAAGACGGACCAGCGTCGACCTTCACCAATGGAAGCTTCGCCCGAATCCTCACCTACGACGCCCGCAAACGGGTACCGACAGCCGAGTACGTGTACGACGTTGCTCCGTGGGCTGAGCCATCGAGCATTTTTGGTGTCAACGGGATCGTTGAGGTGCTTCCAATCGACAATCATGGGACGATGCTTGTGATGGAGCGCTCCTTCTCCGTCGGAGGTGTGCTTGGCGGAGGCACGGGCAACGTCGTTGTCATCAATGAAGTGTCCACCAAGGGCGCTACGGATGTCCTCGAGCTCGACTCTCTAGCCGGGGCAACCTTCACGCCGGTCACCAAGCGCGAGGTGTTTGCGTTCGATGATCTCGGTATCCCGATCGACAACATCGAGGGAATGACCTTCGGCCCACGGCTACGCGACGGCCGTCGGACTGTTGTCATCGTCAGTGACAACAACTTCAGCCCGGGTCAATTCACCCAGTTCATAGTTCTGGCGATCGACGCCAAGCGCACCCGGTGAACTAGCGGCCGCGACGTATGCGGCTGGGGGCCAGGCAAGGCCTCCGTGGCGTGAGCAGATCACTTCACGGAGGCCATGCCGCCGTTGGCGTGCTGCTGGGTCAGCTCGGCGGCGAAGCGTCGTCCTCCGTTCCCGGTCCGAATTGTCGCTCTGACAGATCGGCATAGAGACCACCAAGCGCAGTGAGCGACTCATGGGTGCCCTCCTCGACGATCCGCCCCTCATCCAAGACCAGGATTCGGTCGGCTTCTCGCACGGTGCTGAGTCGATGGGCTATCACAAAGGTCGTGCGGCCCCTCATCAAGACGGCCAAGGCATCTTGCACTACCGCCTCCGACTCAGAGTCAAGGGCACTTGTCGCCTCATCGAGAATGAGGATTCGGGGATCCTTGAGCAAAGCTCGGGCGATTGCAACGCGCTGGCGCTGTCCGCCCGACAGCTTCACGCCACGCTCCCCGACCATCGTGTCGTACGCCTCGGGAAATGCAGAGATGAACTCATCAGCGTTGGCGGCGATCGCAGCATTCTGCACCGCTTCCAACGAGGCCGCAGCGTCTCCCATGAGGATGTTTTCGGCAATTGAACCAGAGAACAGGTGGGTGTCCTGGGGAACTGCGGCCATGTGTGAGCGGAGCTCTGCCACCTTCACCCGTCGGATATCGACGCCGTCCACCTGTATCGAACCGGCGTTGGGATCAAAGAAACGCGCAATGAGCTGAACCAGAGTTGATTTCCCGGCACCACTCGGCCCTACCAGGGCGATCACTTCGCCAGGCGCCGCTTCGAGCGATACGCCTCGCAGGACGTCACCAGTTCGATCGGAGTACGCGAAGGAAACGCCGTCGAACGTGACGGTCCCATCGACGTCGGCGAGCGGACGAGCCTGCTGAGGATCCTCGATATCACTGACTTCATCGAGCATCTCAAAGATGCGGCGGGTGGATCCGAGTGCCTCTTTGAGCTGCCCATAGAGACCGCTGAAAGTACCGATGGCGCCGGCGACGGTGAACGTATAGAGCAGGAAGGTGACGAGGTCGCCCCCGGATATCTCCCCGGCCAAAACGAGGCGGCCACCGAACCACAGAACAAGCGAGATGGTGGCAAACACTGAGAACTGCACTGCCGGAACGAACAACGCTCGGAGGCGGGCGCGGCGTAGTGCCAAGCGATACGACTCGGCAATGGATCCTGAGTAGCGATCGACCAGGGTTCGTTCAGCGCCGAACCATTGCACGACCCTGATCCCGGCGATCGCCTCCTCGGCGACGGCGTTGGCCTCGGCAACACGATCCTGAAAGGCGATCGAGAGCTTCTCGAGCCGCTTGCCGAAGTAGCGGGCTGCGCCGATGAGGAGCGGCAGGACGATCAAGACAGCACCCGACAATTTGGCGCTGATGACGAAGAGCATCACCACTCCCCCCACAAGAGTTAGCGCCTGGCTGGCAACTTGGGCAATGGATTGGCTAACGGTCGTTTGCACCACGGCGACATCGGAGGTCAAGCGGGACGTGATCTCGCCGGTCTTGCGCGACTCAAAGAACTTCACCGAGAGAAGCATCAGATGGCTGTAGAGGCCGGTACGCAGATCTGCGACGACTCCCTCTCCGACGGCGGCCAACTGATACTGCTTCACATAATTGAAGAGTGCTTGTACCGCAAAGACAGCGAGTAACGCCAACGCGATCCGGTTCAGCGTTGAAGTGTCGCCGGCGGCACTCTCGAGAAGCGCCGAGTCGACAAGGCGCCCGATCACCAGCGGGAAGACCAGACCCATGGCCGACGCAACAACAACGGCTCCGATCGCCATTGCGAGACGGCGGCGGTAGGGCTTGAGAAACCAGGCCAGACGCCTGAGCTGGCGAAGCTCTCCAAGCTTCAGCGGTTCGTCGGACTCATCTTCTTCGGCACCGCTCTCGGGAGAGCGGTGCCGTCGCTGGCGGCCGCTCATTGGCGTGCTCTCGTCTGACTCATCTCTCTCTTCCAACAGACGGCATCTCCGACCGGCGATCAGACGGCGCGATTGGCTGGATCTCTGCAGGAAGGATGCCGAGCTCCGCCAGAGCCTTGGTCATGGCTTCCATTGGCAGCCCCATTACGTTTGTGAAGGAGCCCACGGTTGACGCAACAAAATGACGGGCACCACCTTGGATGGCGTAGGCGCCGGCTCGATCCATGGGTTCGCCGGTGGCGATGTATCTCTCGATCTCTGAGTCAGATAGATCGCGAAACGTCACCTGCGTTGTGCCGATGCCAGAAGCCACCATCTCTCCGCGGCGACTGATGCACCACCCCGTCAGCACACGATGACACCCGCCGCTCAGAGAGCGCAACATCAGAGACGCTTCGCCACGCGTGCGTGGCTTGCCGAGCACCAATCCGGCGTTTACAACGATCGTGTCAGCTCCGATTGTGAAGCCGTCGCCCCCGACGGCACTGAGGGACTTTGCGCTCGAAACCCGCGCGACATAGGTCTCGGCGGCCTCACCCTCGAGCTGGGTCTCGTCCACTTCTGGCGCCACAACGTCGTGGAGGTAACCGGCTTCGGTGAGCAGCAGGTGGCGACGCGGCGAGCCGCTGGCGAGGGTCAGCGGTGGACCCAATTGCCCGGTCGTGTTCTCGGGCGGCTCTTCGTGCATGCTCCCATTGTGGCATCGAGTCGGCACTGGAAAGTTGGATCTGCCGATGAGCGCCACCTGCTCCGGCCGGCTCCGAGGTGTAATACTCCCGGACATGATTGACGTTGCGCAGGCCAGAGCCGACACGCTCGGATGCGAATCCGTAGCCCATCTCAACAACGCCGGCTCGTCGCTGCCGCCTCGGCAAGTCGTAGATGCGGTAGTCGACTACCTGCGCGTAGAAGAGATGATGGGCGGCTATGAAGCCGCAGCGCACGCCGGCGCAGAGCTCGACGCGGTCTACTCGTCTGCGGCGCACATGCTCAATTGTCGGCCGGATGAGATCGCGTTCACAGCAAACGCGTCGGATTCCTGGTGGAGAGCGTTCAGCTCGATCGCGCTGCAGCGAGGTGACCGAGTCCTCCTTGGGCACAGCGAATTCCAGTCCAACGCGTTCGGACTGTTGCAGGCGGCCGAGCGCGGCGTCCTTCTCGACGTTGTCCCCAATACGCCGACGGGAGAGATCGATCTCGAGGCCCTCGACCGACGGTTGAACGACGACGTGAAGCTCGTATGTCTGACCCAGATTTCGATGGCCAATGGATCCATCCATCCGGCCGCGGCCGTCGGCGAACGGGCTCGGTCGGTCGGCGCCACCTACCTTCTGGACGCTTGCCAGGCGGCAGGGCAGCTTCCGCTCGACGTCGAGGAGTTGGGATGCGACTTCCTCGCATTCACCGGACGCAAGTTCATGAGAGGTCCTCGCGGCACGGGAATTCTCTATGCCCGCGAATCGATTCATGACAGATTGCACCCGTCACCTTTTGTTGACGGCAGGTCGGCGGAGTGGACCAGCCCAATGACGTACGAGCTCCAACCCGATGCCCGCCGTTTCGAATTCGGTGAGCAGAACTTTGCCGGCAAGATCGGCCTCGCTGTTGCCATCGACTACGCCTTGTCAATCGGGCTTGAACCGATCGCTGCCCGCGTCGGAGAGCTGGCCGCTGAGCTGCGTCGTCGGCTCCGATATCTGCCGGGTGTCGAAGTGCGCGACGAGGGACAGCACCAATCAGGAATCGTTACCTTCACGTTGGACGGCCATGCCCCGCTGGAGGTGCAGGGCGAGCTGGGGCGCCATGGCGTCAATGTCTCGGCTCCCGGCAGACGAAATGCCCAACTCGATCTGGGTGTTCGCGGCCTCGACGCCGTCGTACGGGCCGGCATCCACTACTACAACACCGAGGACGAGATTCAACGCCTGGTCGCCGTGGTCGCAACCATGTAGCCGACTGCCGACGGGTCCAGGTCGGCAGCCGTACACTGGCCCGAACATCTCCTCGCGACGATGGGCAGCGAATGGACAAATCGCCAACCAGCTATGCCGAGCCAACCAATGAGGATCGCACGGCCGCCCTCTCCGATTCCCGACTCCTGCCTATCGCCGCGATCGCGCATGGCGAGAGAGGGACATGACACGTGTCAGCAGCTCTGGGCAGCCCATCGGGCCCGATCTTTCCGCGTGGCGGGCTCCCCCGACGCCCTCGGTCCGGGTCCTTCGAGGCGAATACGTAACCCTGGCGCCGCTCGATACAGCAGTTCACGGACCAGGGCTTGCCGAGGCGTTCGCGAACGCTCCGGATTCGTTGTGGACGTACATGCCTTTTGGCCCATTCGCAGGGGCCGGCGAGGTAGCAGCAACCCTCGAGCACTTGCTGAGGTACCCGGACTGGCTGGTCTATGCCGCAACTGTGGATGGTCGGGCGGTTGGCTTCTTGGCTTATCTACGGATCGACGCCAGGGCTGGTGTGATCGAGATCGGGTCCATCGCCTTTTCCCCGGCACTGCAGCGCACCACCGCCGCCACTGAGGCGATATACCTGCTGCTCGACAACGTCTTTGGCCTCGGCTACCGACGTTGTGAATGGAAGTGCGATGCGCTCAACGCTCCGTCGCGATCAGCCGCCGAACGTCTTGGCTTCCAATACGAAGGTACCTTCCGCAACGCTACGCATTACAAGGGCAGAAGCCGCGACACGGCCTGGTTCGCCATCACCAACGATGATTGGCCGCAGTTGATGCCTGCCTACCAAAACTGGCTGGCTCCGGATAACCATGACCAGGAGGGGCGGCAGCGGCAATCGCTGCGCGACATTGGGCGAACATAATCGACACGTAGGCAGAATGTGGGGCCATGGAGCTTCTGCTCGACGCCTCGACAGACGCAGGGGTCACGCATACGGGTCTACCCATACTTGGCTCTATGTGACGACCAGTTGACGCCGCACCGTTTCGTCGGGAGTATGCCCATATGATTGAGTCCCGCCCGAGGCCGTTTCCAGAGCGGGGCACGTCGTTGGAGCATTCAATCGGAGAGTTCCTCGAATTCGTCCAGACGACCTCGGTGAACAAGCTGGCGGGCCTCACCGAAGCGCAGGCGGGCGCCACACCCCTGCCGACCTCACCGGTGATGAGTCCGCTGGGCTTGGTCAAACATCTGACGGCCGTGCTCAGGCAACACATTCAGATCCACATTGGAGGGCACGAGCTGCCGAGTCTGTGGCGGGCTGACGACCACGACCATGAGTTCCGCCTCACTAGCAGTGACTCGATAGAGTCAGTGGTCGCAGCGTTTGATCGGGAGTGCGAGCTGTCGAGAGCGACCTTGTCGGGTGTCACCATGGACGCCGAAATCACCACATACGGCGAGCCCAATCGTGTCGGTCGCGTCTTGGTCGATGTCCTCCAGGAGTCGGCCCGCCATCTCGGACACATGGATATCCTGCGCGAGATGATCGATGGCTCAACGGGCGAGTAACCCGATCAATCGCCAATCGTCACAAAGTCGATCAGTTGCTCCACTGCATTGACCAATGGGGTCGCTACATCCCGATAGCTGGAGACCGCTTCTAGGACCCTTCCCCAGAAGACACCCGTTTCCATCTCCAACCCGAGGGCCGCGAGAACCCCATCCTTCCAAGGCGTGCCGCGGGGAACTTCCGGCCATGCCGCTATCCCGATGGCGCTCGGCAGAATTGCCTGCCAAATGTCCAGGTAGGGATGGCCGCATACGAGCACGTCGGTGTGCCGGACCGAGTCGGCAATCCGCGACTCCTTGGATCCCTCTACCAGGTGATCGAGCAATACCCCGACCCGACGTTGCGGTCCCGGCCCAAACTCCTCCACGGCCGCAGCCAAGTCGTCCGCCCCGTGCAAAGGCTCGACCACGACTCCCGCTTCGCGTAAGTCATCCCCCCAGATCTTTTCGAGAAGTTCGGCATCATGGATTCCCTCGACCCAGATGCGACTCGCCCGGGCCACTCGGGCCCGGCCCCCGGTGACATCGATAGAACCCGATGGCGTGAAACGTCTGGTGGCCTGGCTCGCCGCCGGCGCCCGCAGCGCGACCCGAGCCGTTTTGTGGACAAAGGCCCCGTCGTGTGCCTTGAACAACTGACGGCTCCCCAAGTCGTTTTCCAGGATTACCTTGTCCGCCTCGGCGAATCCGACCACCTTCCCTGTGAATCGTGACCCGGTGTGGGTGAGCGTCATTCCATGAGTTACTTCGATCTCAGGGTATTGCGGCTCCTTGAAGCCCTCGAGAATGTCGTCCTGCGCCCAGCGGTCGGTTGGTTTCATGGCGGCGAGCGTAGCTGTGAAGCACGCTTGGACCGACAACCTCGTTTGGCAGCTCCCGAGATTTCCGGAGGTTCCGAAGGCCTCGTAGGCTTAGGGTGCGCCTTCAGGCAAACGCGTCCGATATGAAAGGACACAGCGTCCATTATGAGTGCCACGCTTGACCTCGCGATCGAGCAGCTGACGTCGAAGAAGGACGAATGGGCGACTCTGAGCATCAGCCGCAAGCTCGACTACCTCACAACCCTCCGCGACGCCGTCGCTGCCAAGGCAGACGAATGGGTGCGCGTCTCCAAAGAGGGCAAACATATTGAGCCAGACTCGCCGCTCGCCGGTGAGGAGTGGATCTCGGGACCGTACGCCGTGCTCATCGCCATCAATGCCCTCGTCGATACTCTCGGGGCGCTCGCGACGGGCAAGGATGTCCTCGAGGGGGCCACGGTGCGATCACGCCCTGATGGCCAGGTCGTGGTCGATGTGTTCCCGAGAGATGTCTTCGATCGGCTGCTCCTCAACGGTTATCGAGCGGAAGTCTGGATGCAGAAGGAGGTCACGCCGGCCAATCTCCGCGATCACATCGGCTCGTTCTACAAGCAAGTCGAACCGGACGGCGTTCTCGGCCTGATCCTGGGAGCGGGCAATATCTCGTCGATTCCGCTTCTGGACATATTGACCAAGATGTTCTCCGACGGTCAGGTCGTCATCGTCAAGATGAATCCGGTCAATGACTATCTCGGTCCCGTGTTCGAGGAGGTATGTGCCGAACTCATCGATGACGGCTTCATTCGTTTCGTGTATGGCGGTAGCGACGTCGGGGCATACCTGACAAGCCATCCCGGGATTGATGCCATGCACATCACCGGCAGCGCCCACACCTACAACACGATTGTTTTTGGCCCCGGTGAGGAAGGCGACGCCCGGCGCGAGAGCAACGAGCCCATCATTACCAAACCCTTTACGAGCGAGCTCGGCGGGGTTGGCCCAACCTTCGTGGTTCCCGGACCGTGGACTGAGGCTGACTTCGCCTACCAGGCGGAACACCTAGCTACCCAGAAATTTCACAACGCGGGCTTCAACTGCATCGCATCGCAAGTTCTGGTTCTTCCGGAGCGCTGGTACGGCGGTGACCGGTTGGTGGACGAACTCCGCAGGACCATCACCAGGATCCCGAAACGAGAGGCCTACTACCCCGGCGCCGGCGAACGTCACGAGGAGGCTGTGGCAAACCATCCGCACGCCGAGGCCCTCGACCCGGGGCCGATCCCGCGCACCCTCATTACCGACGTCGATCCTCTTGGAATTGACGAATACGCCTTCACCACCGAGTTCTTCGGGGGTGTGTACGCAACGACCCGGCTCCCCGCCAAGGACCCAATCGAGTTCGTAGAGGCGGCCGTGCGCTTCGCGAACGAGAAACTCGCGGGAACGTTGGGGGCGCAGTTCCTCATCCATCCCAAGACCATCGAGTACCTCGGTCCTGTTCTCGACCAGGCGATCGCTGACCTGAACTACGGCAGCGTCGGCATCAATAGTTGGACCGGTGCCGGATACTTGCTGCCGACGGCCACCTGGGGTGCCTATCCGGGCCACACCCGTGCCGAGATCGGTAGTGGTATCGGTGTCGTCCACAACGCTCTGATGTTCGACTATCCGGAGAAGTCGGTCGTGTTTGCCCCGTTCCATCCAATGCCGCGCGCTCTGTGGAATGGCCAATTCCACCTGTCTCCCAAACCTCCCTGGTTCGTGACTCATCGCCGTGCCGACAAGGCGGGAGAGAGGCTCACCCGCTTCGCCGCCAAGCCGGGCTGGAGTCACCTTCCCGGCATCTTCGCGGCTGCGGTGCGTCACTAGACAGGCAGAAAGCCTCCCCGCATAACCTCCATTGGACTCTCGATGATGCGCCGCCCCCGGCCGATGATGGCTCTGTGCACATTCTCTTCAAGCCTCTGAACGCGTCCCGCCGCTCGTTGATGGCGGGCTCGATTCGCGAGCTCGTCTTCGGTGTCGAAGACGGCGTCACCCAGAACATGATCCTGGTGGCCGGCATGGTCGGGGCCCAATTGTCGGTTCGGGTGATCGCCATCGTTGCCGGTATCAATGGAATCGCCGGAGTTCTTTCGATGTCCATGGGGACTTACCTATCGTCAAAGGCGGAGCAGGACGTAGGTCGAGTCAATGACAAGACGGTTGAATCCAGCGCCAGATCCCCACAACATGATGCGTTTGTCATGGCCGGCGCCTATGCCGCGGGGGCAATCATTCCGGTTCTGCCCTTCGCAATTGGTGTTGATTCGGCGGACGTCGCGTTGGGGGCTGCGGTAGTTCTGACGGCGTTGGCCCTGTTCGGCCTCGGGATGCTCAAGGCCTCATTGAGCAATGAGCCGCGACTGCGATCCGGACTGGAAATGATGCTCCTGGCATCGGGCGCCGGACTTGCCGGCTATCTCATCGGAGTCGGTGCCCAGGCACTCTTTGATCTGAGTGTGTGAATCTAGGGCAATTCCAACGGAGCCGTCTGGCCCCGCACAAGCCTGCCCCGTAGTCTGACGTGACCGCGTCACAAGGAGACCCCATTGAGCTTTGTCACCCACCTCGAGGCCGCCATCGACGGTACTCGACTCGATCACAATCAGCTACAGACGCTGCACGATGGCCGGCCGCTATGGGTGCGATATGACCTAGAGGCGGTCGGCTCGGCAATGTCCAAGGAGGCAGTAGCCGGCCGCGAACCAACCATGTGGCGCTACAAGGAGCTACTGCCGGTCGCGGACGAGTCGAAGGTCGCTTCCCTGGGTGAGGGTATGTCTCCGCTTCTCAAGTGCGACCGCCTCGGAGCGGCTTTGGGACTCAACGATCTGTGGGTCAAGGACGAGTCCCAATTGCCGACTGGTTCCTTCAAGAGTCGGGGCCTCGCGATGGCCGTCAGCCGTGCCAACGAACTCGGCGTCTCCCGCGTGGCGATTCCAACGGCGGGCAACGCCGGGGGTGCAATGGCCGCCTATGCGGCCCGCGTCGGCATGGAGGCGTTCGTCTTCATGCCCGCAGACACGCCCATAGTCAACCAATATGAGGCCTCCTACTACGGTGCCAACGCGTTTCTTGTCGATGGTCTGATAACCGATTGCGGAGCAGTTGTACGCGACGGAACCCCCCATATGGGCTGGTTCGACGTCTCGACGCTCAAAGAGCCCTATCGCATCGAAGGCAAGAAGACCATGGGCCTGGAACTGGCGGAGCAACTCGGCTGGGCCCTCCCCGACGTGGTTATGTACCCGACGGGAGGAGGGACCGGCCTCATCGGCATGTGGAAGGCCTTCGCCGAACTCGGCGAGCTCGGCTGGCTCGAGGATTCGCGGCGCCCTCGTATGGTCTCCTGCCAGGCGGATGGCTGCGCCCCCATCAGCAATGCTTGGGAAAAGGGCGAACGCTTCGCGGAACCGTTCCCGAACCCGACGACGGCCGCCAGTGGCCTGCGAGTGCCTGCCGCCGTCGGGGACTTCATGATTCTCGATGCCGTCAACGAGTCCGGGGGCCAAGCAAGAGCCTGTCCCGAGAACTCACTTCTCGAATGGGCCCGCCGCGGAGCGGCACTCGAGGGAATCGCGTTCGCACCCGAGGCCGGCGCGTGCCTCGGCGTCCTCGAAATGCTCGTCGCCGAGAAGGCAATAGATCCGAATGAGCGGGTCGTTGTCTTCAACACCGGAGCGGCCCAGAAGTACGTCGAGGTAATGGGAACCTCGCCCCTGTCTCAATTGCCCGATCCCGTTGACTGGAGAGCACTGGCGACATAGGACCCGAATCGGGCCGACTCGGCTGCGATCAGCTCTCGCAGCTGCTGGCCGTACCCGACCTGCAGAGGTCGAAGCCGGCGCCGCCCTCGAGCGTATCCGGGTCAGAACCGCCATAGAGTTTGTCGCGACCGGCCTGTCCGTGCAGGATGTCCTTGCCCGACTTGCCTCTGATGACGTCGTCATCCGGTCCGCCTCGAAGGAAGTCATTGCCACTGCCGCCTTCGATTGTGTCGAGGCCACCATCGCCCCGTATCGTGTCAGCGCCTCCCCCACCATTGATGGTGTCGTCGCCGCTTTGGCCCCAGATCTTGTCGGCGCCACTTCCGCCTCTGATGGTGTCGTTGCCACCTTGGCCCTCGAGCGTGTCCTTGCCGCCGCGCCCCTCAATGACGTCCGCGCCGGCGCCCGCCTTGATTTCATTGCTGTTGCCATCGCCCCGCAGAACATCGGCATAGTCAGAGCCGACGAGGTGCTCGATGCTGGTGAGGACATCGCTGCCCTGTCCCGTGGCGGTGCCGCTTACGAGATCGACTGTGACACCTGCATCGGATGTGTCGAAGCGAGCACGGTCCTCGCCGCCGTCGCCCCGCAACGTGTCGTTGCCTGCATTCCCGGCAATGGTGTCATCGCCGCCACCGCCCAACAGAGTGTCGTGACCACCTCCGCCGTGGATTGTGTCGGCGCCATCATTGCCGCAGATGGTGTCATTACCGCCGTTTCCATAGATGGTGTCGTTCCCCCCGGCGCCGACAATGACGTCGTTTCCGCTCGTGCCATGGATGACCTCGTTCGACTCAGATCCGACGATTGTCGCATTGAGGCCGTTGCAGGAAGTTGGCGCCGTCGTTGTCCCACAGCTTCTGTTTCCCCATGCCGTGCAGTCAACGAGGTCACGATGCGGGCTGAAGACCTGGATCTTGTCGTTGGAGAAGAGGATTTCCTGGGGTTGATTCCAATAGAGAGTGTTTCCCGAGTCGGAACCGCTGCCCACGTATATCCGGATCTTGGCACCGGCCGCGAGAACATGAGAGCTATCGAAGTTGTATCGATTCGCATTGTCCATGACCAGCCAATCGCGGAGGTCGACGGCCGTGCTGCCCTCGTTCTTGATCTCGAGCCACTCGTCGCGTGGATCATCCGGGCCGGGGCCGGCGTCCCATTTGTAGTCGTGGATCGTGATATCTGGGACCGGCCCGCACGGGTCGCAGGGCCAGGAGAAATCGCTGAGGATGATGCTGTTGTACGTAAGGATCGCGATGGACTCCGGCCCGTCGTTGGACAGGATCCCGCCCGATCGGCCCCAATGTTTCTTGAGTCGAGTGTCACTACCGCTGCCGATGTGGAGGCGCAGCCGCTCACCAGGATGAATGGTTGAGTTCGACGGAAAGGTGTACTGCTTGGCGCCCGAGCGCAGCAAATACCCGTAGAGGTTGAACGAATTGTCTGAGATGTTGGTGATGTTGATCCACTCACCGTTGGGGTTGTCATTGTCGATGCCTTCGGCGTCGGCGTTGGCAGAGATGTCCATCGCGCCCTGCAGCTCATCTGAACACTCAGCGACGCAGGGATACGAGAAATGCACCCGGATGTCGCCGTCTGGATCAACCAGAAAGCCTGCATCGCCTATCTCGTTGTTGAACAACGCGCGGTCGAGGCCGAGATAGACCTTGCTCGCCGAGTTGGTACCGCTTCCGACGTACACGGTCAGATATCCCTCGGCAGGAATCTGTGTTCCGGCCGGCAATTCGAATCTGCCGCGAGTGGCAGCTTCGCGGATGGTCCAACCGCCAACGTTCAGCTTCCTGGAATCGTCGTTGAAGACCCGGAACCATTCGCCATTCAGCGTTTCGGGTCCACCATCCACACCATCGGCATCCCAATTGATGATCATCCGCAGCGGTACGTTCTGGCGTGGTCCGTTGCCACAGAAATCGGTATCCCAGATTCGCTGCCCGGCTACCGAAGCCCAGTACGACGCAAGAGCATATTGCTCATCTCGCGACGTTTCCTGTGGGATACGGAAATGGAATCCGTGGCTTTCCTCGATCATGAGCAAGGACATGTCAACGCCGTTGCGCTCAACAAAACGGAGGTAGCGCCCGTCGAGGGCTCTCGAGTTCTCATCTTCGGCCTTGAGAGTGACCCACTTGCCTTCGACAAGATTCTGCAGGCGGTCGGTCGCCGTCTCGGCGTGGCATGTACCGGTCTCATTCGTGTTGACGCCAATGAGACGGACGGTCTGTTTGGTGCCCGAGGTCTGACCGGGTCCATACACCTCGACGGTGTCACCATCGAGCACGCGGGCCACCAGATGCTGCTCTTCGTAGCCAGCGGATGCAGATGCCGAACCGGTGGCGGCCAGGTTCACTATGACGGTCGCCAACAAGGCCAGAGTTGTCAGAAAGACGAGGCGGCGATGAACGCGCAGCGTCGCCGCTGCCGAGATGTCGTGGCTCCGCATATCTGTGCTATCGGCAGGCGTAGGCATAATCCTGAAGGTGCAATTGCTACTCTGGGTGGTCGTATTGTGGCACACTCGGCTTGCCCAAGGTGAGGACCCAACCGCCGCGACAGCGTATGTCGCAAGGCTGGCGAGAACGGACCATGTCTATCAGTGGTGTCCCGGAGGGAAGTGAAGACATGGAGATGCCGGCGGGCCTTGATCAAATCCGCACTACTGCCGTGTTCGACGCCGCCGGTGTTTCCCGCCGGATTGCTCCGAGCCCAGCGGTTGTCACAACTAGGCGTCGCCATCACACCTTCAGAGGCGTGCCGATGCGCCCAGTCAGTGTGGGCAGTCCCTCACGTCCAGCTCTTCTTCTCCCATCGATACCCAGCCAACGCACCAACGACCGCACCCACAACGGTCAGCCAAATACTCGAGAAGCTCAATAGCGAGGTCGCAACGATTCCAAGAATGCCTCCGGTGAGCGCACCAATCCTGAGTCCATTGAATCCGTCGTACGGTTGCCGGCCGGCCGGGAGTCGGTCTGGTGATTTGCTCATAGACCCATGATGGCTCAGATTCGGGAACTTGCCAGGGCTGAACGTCCCATCGGGCTCGGGTCCCAACACCAACGCGGAACTGCTCAGGCCTTCAACCGATCCATGACGAAACCCGAGTAGAGAGCAACACCTGATGCCATTGCGGCCTCGTCGAGGAGGACCAGGTTGGAGTGGTTCACCGGGGCGGTGGCGGGGTCAAGGTCCGGTGGGCACGCTCCGAGAAACGCCATAGCCGCGGGGATCTGCTGCATAACGTAGGACCAATCCTCAGCGCCCATGATGGGCGCGGGCATCTCGTGGATCATCTCCGACCCGAGCACCCGACCGGCCATATCTCGAATGCTGGCGACAGTATCGGCGTGGTTCACACTCACCGGATAACCAGGATCGATCCGCACCTCAGCGCGCGCACCATGTGCGGCCGCGATGTTCGTTGCCACGCGGCGAGCAATCTCCTCTGCCAGGGACCGGGACTCTTCGGACACGGCCCTGATCGTCCCGCTCAACTCGGCCACCGGCGGGATGATGTTATGAGCAGTTCCGGCGGCGAATCGGCCAAAGGTGATCACTGCCGGCTCAAAAACGTTGATCCGTCGAGTCACGGCAACCTGGATAGCCAAGACGATCTCGGATGCGACCGCTATCGGATCAACCGCCTTGTAGGGCGACGACGCGTGGCCGCCGCTGCCATGGACCGTAACGTAGAGCTCGTCGGCTGAAGCCATCTGCGCGCCCGGACGGATGTGTACCTCGCCCGAGGTGTACGCCGGGGACACATGAATCGCGAATCCGGCTGATGCGGGAGTGCCCGCAGTGTCGAGCAGGCCTTCCTCCAGCATGAACTTGGCTCCGGCGTAGCCTTCTTCTCCGGGTTGGAACATGAAGATGACACTGCCCGCCAGATGATCACGTTTCGAGCTCAACAGCTTCGCGGCGCCGAACAGCATGGCGGTGTGAAGATCGTGACCACAGGCATGCATGGTGTCGCCAGTTTCGCTGGCAAAGTCGAGCCCAGTGTCTTCAGTCAAGGGCAGACCGTCCATGTCGCCACGCAGAAGAACGGTGGGCCCTTCGGAGGCACCACTGAGCACAGCGGCAATACCGGACGTCGACTCGTGCAAAGTGAGTGTCAGGGGTAAGTCGTTGAGTGCCTCGAGCACCATCTCCCGAGTGCGCGGAAGGTGGTTGCCCACTTCCGGGAATCTGTGCAGGCGACGTCGCAAGCCGACCACGTCGTCCATCTGGTCTTGGGCTTCGGTGAGTAGTTCAGTCATGGCCACGAGACTAGGCGGCTGCCTAGACAGCTCTCTCCGGGGCGGACCCGTCACCTGTTCGGCGGGGCAAAACAAGAGGGGTCCTGGAGCAGCTCCAGGACCCCTACGAGTTTGCTTGGCTCGAAACTAGAGAGCCGGAATCCGCAGTACCTGGCCTGGGTAAATCAGGTCGGCGCTCTTGAGCATGGGCTTGTTAGCCTCGAAGATCTCGGGGTACTTCATTGCGTCCCCATAGAACTCCTTGGCGATCTTGGACAAGGTGTCACCCTTGACCACGGTGTACATCTGAGCCTCAGGCTCCGGCTCGACGACATCGAGTTCCTCGTCAACCTTCTCAACCCCGGCCACGTTGCCGACGGCGAGAATGATCTTCTCACGGTCTTCCTGGCTGGCGACAGTTCCCTCGACGTAGGCAACCCCGTCGTCGAATCGGATATCGAGGCCATCAGCGTGCAGGCCGAGGCCTTTCACAAACTTCTCGAGCTCGCGCGACTTGGCAGCCTCGGAGCGGCGTTCGGCGATCCTGGCGGCGCGCTCCCCGCGTGCTTCTTCCGCTTTGGCCGCAGCAGCGGCGTCGGCTTGCGATTCGCGGCGTTGGCGGGCGGCTTCGAGGCGCGCCTTACCGGCAGCCTCGAGCTTGGCGGTCTCAGCTGCTTCGGCAGCCTTCTCAGCGGCTTCCTTGGCTGCCTCGGCGGCGGCCTTCTCGGCCGTGCTGTCACCGATCCCGACTTTGGCGCCGGCATCGCGAATAAAATCAAATACGCCCATGTGAACAGTATCCCTTCGTGGTCAAACATTGGTTCGACCCGGCTCAACGGCGAAAGTTCTGGGAATCTCCGCTGGATCTCAACGGCCGCCGGCTGATCCGTCGCCGCCGAGCCGACACGACAGCCGGACCGCTAGTTCTAGAGGGTGCGACTGGACGGCCTCCCCATCGACCTCGAAGGTGACGATCCCGGCGCGGTGATAGCTTCGCGCCTGGCCGTCCGATGTCTGCACTGCAATTCGGCGTCATCACCCGGTGCAACCGGGAGTCGGCCAATAGGTCGTCATCGAGCGGAGAACTAGGCGTTGCGAGGAATTCGTCTTTGGCGCGCCGCTGCTCGAGAAGGTTGTGATGTCCAGGGCAACTGCAACCACTGCATGCCCTTCGTCCAAGGCAGACGTGAGTGGTCACCGAACGCCGACCAACGCGACATGTCGTCGGTTCGTCCCCCCTACTCGGGACAGTTGAAGCTCACCCGCACGACTTCCTGCAACTGCGACGGAATCCACGGCACATGCCGGAAACCCTCACGGTCCTCGGTCGCATCAATCTGGCCCTGAGCTGCGTAGCACAACTCTATCGCCTGCAGCTCGGCCGCCCGTACGGCCTGCGCCTCCGGACCCTCCCACACTTGGTCGAGTTCCTCTACCGACGACACTGTTTTTGCGAACGCGGCGCGAGCCTCCTCGGCAGTCAGCAAAGAGGCCAGAATCTCCTGCAGCGCAGCGTGCAACTCGACGACCTCGTCAGGGGGCTCCAGAGCGTCGATACCGTCTACAAGTTCGTGGTACCCAATCACCCTGTCATCAAAGAACGCCTGGGTTTCCTCCACGTTTGGTGCGGCCGCCGCCAACCGCTCGGCGTGTGCATCAAGCCGGGTGTCGACGCTGATAATGACCGTGGCCACACTGTCGGAGTATTCGGAGAGTGACAGGGTGTCACCGCCACACGCCGAGAGAAGAAGAGCGCCGAGCGCTAAGACCGCAAACATCCGTTTCACCCGCAAGAGCATAGGGAACACCACAACCTCACCCAAGAGCACCCCCAGTCCCCTGCTACGTGGATCGTGCGAATTGTCTTCCCGATTGACCACTGGTGGCGCGTAGCCTCATCCGATGCGCGCCTGCTGGACGTTCTACGGTCGCGCTCGCAGTGCTCTACTGAGGATATCCAGCCGCTCGGGGATCGGCACGTAGTAGATCCACCGGCCTCGTTTTTCGCTTTCGACGAGACCAGCTTCGCGGAGCACCTTCAGGTGATGGCTCACCGTAGGCTGCGATACGCCGAGCGGTTCGACGAGATCACATGCTGCACATGCCTCACCGGTTGCGGCGATGAGGCTGAGTAGCCTCAACCGCGTCGGGTCGGCGAGCACGCTATACCACTCGGCCAGCATCCGGGCTTCCCCTTCGGAGAGGGCCTCTTCGAGGAGCGGCGCACAACAATCAACCACGGTTTGCATGCCTTGATCCTGCCACATAGCGACGCCTCAGAGTACGAACTGGCTGAACCATCCCATGGCCAGCGCTCCAGCGAACAGAAGGGCGACCACGAGACCAACGACCCGCTTGCGCGCGATCACGAAGAGTCCGCTGATCGCTCCAATGCTGGTACCGGCCCCGGTCACTAGGAAGGCCATCGCTGGACCAGGGCCCATACCCCCGTCCATCAGCGCAGAGATGAGGGGAAGCGAGGCCTCGGTGTTGATGTACGCGGGGACCCCAAGGATCGCGGCGAGCGGGACGGCGAGCAGTGAGCCCTCCCCGAGGTAGTCCACCAGCCACGCGGTGGGAATCGCTTCGATCGCTAGATATCCGACCGATGTGAAGGCAAAAAAGAAGAGGAGCAGCTTGCGTCCGACCGTCCATATCTCGTTCGTCAGCTCGTCGAGCTTCAAACGCTGTCGCCGCGTCGGGAACTCGGCGATGGAAGCAGTGCCGGGCCCGATGCTGACAGCCACTGGCTGCGCAACTTGGCAGCCACTAGCCGAGCAGCCTTCCTCATCGGGCTGGATACGGGCCTGGCCTTTGAGCCATCCGGCCTTGTCGAGGGCGCCCGCTACGGCGCCCGCGGTCAGTCCGAGGATGATGGTGCCGGAAAAGAAGATGGTGGCGAAGGGCCAGCCAAACAGACCGGCCGAAAACACCAGCTCCGAAGGGCTTGTCAACGGCGAGGCCACCATGAACGCCACGAGCGGTGCCCAAGGAGCAGAGGTTGCCAGCATCCCCAGCAGGACAGCCATGGTCCCGCAGGAACAGAAGGGCGTAAGAGCAGCTAACAAGACCACCGCAGTCACCGCCACGGCACTACGCCGAGAAAGCATCTTGGAGACGCGCTCAGTTCCTAGGTACACCGAGACTGCCGCCGCGGCGATCACCGAGATCGCCAAGAAGGGCCACACTCGGGTGAACGTGGCTGCAACATCCGCATACACCCGCCCGAGAAGATCGAATAGCTGTTCCATGGGCAGTCCTCTACATATCGACGGTGGTCTATATATAGAGTACACATATATAGACCACTGTCAATACCTAACGGAACGTGGACGTTTCTGAAGGGTCCGCAACCGTTGCCGGATTCGGCTCGCTGTCACGATGGCCTGGGCACTGCGCGACCCTGCCCAGTCCGGCCTGAGAGTCGGGCCGATTCACCGGCGCTACCTCGCTTCGTCGTTGCTAACGTCATGCGAAGAGGGAAGGCTGACACGAAGCCGGTCGCGTGGCGCGTTGTCCGATTTCGGGCATCCTGTCCGTTTCCGAGTTCCCCACGATCATCGTGGGGCAAGTGTCACCAATCTCTGGAGCGTGTGGCGAGGATGTGCCACCAGTAGTGGAGAGCGGCTCCGTTGCGGGTTGGGAAAGTGAGAGCATGAGGATCCTGCGGATCGTATCGGGGGTGCTAGCTCTTCTGGTGGGTGCAGTGTTCGTCGCCGGGGCGATCGCCGGCTTCAGCGAGGACCGCGATGCTGACGACTTCTTTGTATCGGACGGGCATCGATTCGTACGATCATCATTTGCAGTTACCTCGGAGGGCGTGGATGTCCTCGGGGACGCCCCGGGCTGGGTCGCGGATCGGTTGACCGATCCGGTTGATATCCGGGTTAGGGGAGCTTCAAATAGCGGCTCAGACCTCTTCCTCGGGATTGCAGCCTCCGATGATGTTGAGGCCTACTTGGCTGGGGTCTCGTACGACGAGGTCGACAGGATCGAATTCGAGGGATCCGATATCGACTACGCGCATCACGACGGCACATCTGCTCCAAATCCCCCTGGTGCGGAGACGCTCTGGGCGGCCTCGGTCGAGGGTCCCGGCTTGCAGACGTTGGACTGGTCCATCGAACAAGGCGAATGGACCGTTGTCGTGATGAACGCGGATGGCGCGGCGGGGGTCGACGCCAGCCTGGTGCTCGGGGCGGGGATCTCCAACATCGTTGTAGTGATGTGGAGCGTCCTGGCGTTTGGCGGGATTCTGATTTTGGCCGGCGCCCTTCTAGCGTTGCGAGGGGCCGCGGGTTCGCGGCCGGAGCGCGTTGGGGGCTCGGAGCAGGCTCGTGAAGGAACACGGGATTGGCGGTTTTCTCAACAGAAGGGCGAGAGCGAAATGGGACAGAGGTTCTTTGAATGGGTAAACCGACGCTACGCCCGAATCACGGTGGGTGTCCTCATACTGGCGGTACTGATGGCCGGTGCGTTTTCCGCCTTAGGTTCTGATGAGGAGCCGCAGTTCGATCCGTCTGGCGAAATCTATGACACCGCCGAGCGAGTCGAAGACAATTTCGCATTCCGTGGGGGCGTTTCGCAGGCTGTCTTTCTGGTTGAGGGATCCGATGAGAGCGATGTACTGACCCGCAACGCCTTGCTGGAGTGGAAGACGAACTCGGAATCGCTGCGAACCGACACACGGGATGTTCGCGGTGACCCGCTGAACTCACATCTGGCAAAGGACTTCAACCGGGACCTCAATGTCGAGATCGACAGTGTGTATTCGATTGCAGATGCTGTTGATGCGGAACTTGCAGGAGGTCTCGAGGGCGCTACGGACGCCGACGTCAAGGTGGCGCTGGATACGGTGCTGGGACCGAACTCACCCAACGTGGCTCTGCGGGGAACGTTGTCCCGCCTGGCAACGGCAACGCCGGGCACTGTTGCGGGCCGGGAAATTGAGGTCTGGGAGAGCCCCGCTTTCCAGGCGCTGGTTCTGTACGAATTCGACTCGTTTGAGGTAACAACGACGTCCACCGACGAGGATGTCATCGACTTCGAGCGTTTCGTCGAAGTGCAGCATTGGGCGCGGGCAGTGCAAACCGAGCTACGCGGAGATCAGGAGTACTACTCGGCGCTTGGGTTGGGTATCGACATTGACCTAGCGTTCGAGGAGCAGGCAGCAGAGGCCATGCCGTTCATCCTCGGGGCAGTCGTCATCATCCTCATCGTCGTCGGTGCCCTGCTGCGCTCTTATTGGGCTGCGGTATACGTGGGCGCCGGTCTCACGGTGACGACCATTATCTACAAGGGGATCTGGGCGTTGGTGGGGCTCAAGGGTGGCATGCTGCTCGGGTTCATCGTCCCGATTTCAATCATCAGCTTTGGTGTTGACTTCTTCATTCATGCCATCGGTCGGGCTCGTGAAGCCCAGGTGCACGGCGAGAGTCGTGAACGGGCCTATCCCATTGGTATGTCCGCGGTGATCCTGGCTCTGTTGTTGGCAGCGCTCTCGTCGGCGGCGGCATTCCTGTCCAATGCCGTGTCTGGTATCGAGACAATCACCCAGTTCGGGCTGGGCGCCGCTATCGCAATCCTGGTCGCCTTCGTGGTTCTGGGGCTGTTGGCGCCAAAGCTGGTCCTTGCGACCGAAGATGCAATGGGGCCGGTTCCCGTGCACCATGGTCCCCGGATCCCGACCAAATTCGGGTTCCTGCTTGCCGCGCTTGTGGCAGGCGTCACAGTCGCCGGCTCAACACAATCGCCGATCATCGGGGTGGTAGCTCTGGTCGTGTATGCGACGCTGTTCATCTGGCTGCCCTTCCGTCACACCAGAAAGCGCAACACGCAGGCCGCAGAGAAGGGCATCGCCGCCGACGACACAATCAAGGGGGTCGGCCACGGGCTGCACGCCGCCGGTTATGTGGTTCACTTCCTGGCCCGGTGGCGTGTCGTTACCATCCCGGTGGTGGTTGCGCTGGCCGCAGCGGGAGTGTGGGGGGCGCTCCAGGTCAGGTCGGACTTCTCCTTCACAGACTTCCTATCGAGTGATTCTGATGCGGTGAAGAGCTTCGATCGCCAGGAGTTCCATTTTGGCGCTCTGGGGGTCGGAACCGGTTATATCTATGTCGAGGGTGATCTCACCGATCCGGCCACCTTGCAGGCGATGCAAGCTGCGGTCGATGAGGTGACGAACTCGGGCGTTGAGTTGTCCCGCGATTTCAACGGTGATGTAGAAGTGGTCCCCAACGCAGTGACCCTGGCACGGTTCGCCACGGTTTCAGCAGCCGCCGCGAGCGACGTAACGACCGCAACCGGGGTCGAGATCACAGACACTGACGGGGACGGATACCCCGACACCGCGGAGCAAGTGGCCGCTGTATATGCCACAGCGGCCGGAGACGGATTGCGGGATGACACCGGGCAGTTGGTCTACTCGCCCGAGACCGTCCAGCAGATCCTTTACCTAGATGGCGACACCCAAGGCACCCGGCTCGAGGTGGTGATCGGCTCGCTTACCGATGGCCCCCTCATCGACGCCAGCCAGGTGGCCCTCAACGATGCCGCCGCCAACCTGACCACAGCAACAGCTGGTACCGACATCGACCTGATCAGTGTTTCCGGCGAGCCGATCACGTTCCGGAACACGCTCGACGCCTTTACCAAGTCGATGTTGGTATCGCTGCCGCTTGCTCTGGTACTGACGTTCCTGATCGTTGCGTGGATGCTGAAGTCGATCAAGTACTCGCTGGTTTCGGTGACTCCGATCTTGCTGGTGGTGGCGTGGGTGTACGGGTACATGTACCTCGCCGACTACACCATCAACCCGGTGACGGCGACCATCGCCGCCATCTCGATCGGAGTTGGTATCGACTTTGCGACTCACTTCACCGTGCGTTTCAAGGAGGAACTCGCCGGCGAACCCAGCCGTTTCCCGGCGCTGCGTCGAGCAGGTGAAGGCACTGGAGGGGCCCTGACACTCTCGGCGCTCACATCGATCGCCGGGTTCACAGTGCTCGGAATGGCACCAATGCCGATCTTCGCCGTGTACGGCGTCTTGACCGCAGTCATGATCGCGCTGGCAGTGTTGGTGACCCTTCTGGTGTTGCCCAGCATGCTGCTGCTCGCCACTCCCTCACTCAAGGGCGAGGAGCGCGAGCAGCTCGAATGGGAGCGCACTCGCGGCGAGTGGGTCTACGAGCCCCACAAGCGCGAAACGGCAGCACAAGAGAGGTAGAGACAACGCTCCGAGAGGGCGGGCCGGTTCGCCGCCCTCTCGGAATTGATTTCCAATCGACCTAGAGCATCCGCCCGGGAACGTCCTTGCGACTCGGAAGGATCGAAGCCGTAACCGGGCGCAACATGATCCGAGCGTCAACCACCCGGACGCCGTCTCCCGGCGGGAGTACCTTCACCGGATTCAGGTCCATCTCGACGATCTCGGGCACGTCCTCGACGAGCGCCGAAACTCGAAGGAGTAGGTCCTCAAGCGCCGACACGTCTCCGGCCGGCTCGCCGCGATAGCCCGACAACAGCTTGGCCGCCTTAACGTCGTTGATCATCTCGTGCGCGTCCAGCTCGGAGAGGGGGTTCAGCCGGAAAGCCACATCCTGCATGAGCTCAACAAAGATTCCACCGAGGCCGAATACAACCAAGGGCCCGAATAACGGATCCTCGGTCATCCCGACGATGACCTCATGGCCCCCTGGGATGAACTCCTGGATGACCGCTCCCTTTGCGTCATCGGCAACTGCGGTGACCGCCTCGAACGCAGCGCGGACCGCTTCGTCGCCGCTCACGTCGAGCGCCACGCCCCCGACGTCGGACTTGTGCACTGTTGTCGGGGACACGACCTTGAGCGCCACCGGACCATCGATGGCCGCTGCGGCGGCAACGGCCTCGTCGGCTGTCGTCGCGACACTCGAGGTGACCGGGCCGATTCCGTACGCGCTCAAGATTCCATGAAGCTCGGAGTCGGACAGCCAACCTCCTTCAGAGCCAACCCGGGCCAGAGTGTGTCGAACGACAGATTCGGCTGCTACTCGATCGATGTCATCGGCTCGGGTAAAGCCACCTTCTGGTCGCCGGCGCCATTCGGAGTAGCGGACCGCGGCGGCCAGGGCGGTGGCGGCCGCCTCCGGAAACTCATAGACCGGTATCGAATAGCGCGGCCCGTGGGGCGTGTCGTCAATTGCAGGAGCGCCGCCCATGTAGACCGCCATCAGTGTCTTGTGGGCGTCCGGATCGTTGCGGACCGCCTCCTCTACCGCGGCGGCAACTGTTCCCGATCCCCCCGGGGCAGTTGGAATGTGGATCACTATGACGGCGTCGACCTCGTCGGTCGCCAGTAGCTCCCCGAGACACTGTTCGTATTCCGTGGGACTCGCCGATGCCACCATGTCGATTGGATTGAGCGTGCTGGCAGTATCGAGTAGGTACTGGCCGAGCCGGCCTTGCAGCTCAGGCGAGAGTTCGGGCAGGACCAGTCCACGCGCTTCAAGCGCATCGGCCGTGAGAATTGCCGGCCCCCCGGCGTTGCTCAAAACGGCAACCCGGTTTCCCTCGGGCAGCGGTTGCTGTGAAAACAGCGACGTCACGGCAAACAGATCATCGAGAGATTCGGTCCGGATCACGCCGCTCTGTCGAAACAACGCGTCGACGGCCACATCGAGGCTGGCGAGAGATCCGGTGTGGCTACTGGCAGCACGGGCTCCTGACGACGATCGCCCTGACTTGACGACAACTATCGGCTTGCTTCGGCTGATGCGCCGGGCCAACCGGCCGAAACGGCGCGCATTTCCAAACGATTCCATGTAGAGCAGGACTACATCCGTACCTGGATCCTCCTCCCAGTACAGAAGCAAATCGTTCGCGCTGATGTCGGCTCGATTGCCCAGAGAGACGAAGGTGGATATCCCGATGTTCAGTTCGCCGGCCTGTTTCAGGATCGCCAAGCCGAGCGCTCCGCTCTGACTTGCCATTGCCACGTTGCCACGTGGTGGAAAGATTGGTCCGAATTGGCCGTCTAGCTTCACCTTCGTGTCGGTGTTGAGGATGCCCATGCAATTGGGACCCACCATCCGCATTCCATAGCGGCGCGCGGTCGCCACGAGATTCTTCTCCGTACTCCCGCCATCGTCGCCGACCTCGCCAAATCCGGCTGAGATGACGACGACGCCCTTGACGCCTTTCTGGCCGCATTCCTCGATTACCGCTGGAACGAAAGGTGCCGGCACGACAATGAAGGCGAGGTCGACGGCGTCGGGTATGTCCAGGACCGACTGATAGGCCTTGACCGCGTGAACGAACGGAGCGCTCGGGTTGACCGGATAGACCGGTCCAGTGAATCCCCTCATCAGCAAGTTACGGAGTAGGCGACCACCGATCGAATCATCGTCACGGCTCGCTCCGATCACGGCGATCGATGCCGGATACAGAATTGGCATGATCGAGGCCGTGACCGCACGCTTTTCGTGTTCCCACTCGGCCTCGCGAGCCTGCAACGAGTACTCAATCGGGAATTCGACCTCGTAAACGCCTTCCTCGAGCAGTCGCGTCAGTTTGTATCCGGATGCACGAAAGAGCCGCAGCATGGCGTGGTTCTCGGATAGGACGTAGGCCTCGAACTCCGAGACGTTGTGAAGTCGGGCGTAGACAGTCAGGTGCTGGAGGAGATGGCTCCCTATCCCCCGTCCCTGGTAGTCGTCTTGTACGAGGAATGAGACTTCGGCAACCTTGCCACCGTCATTAGCATTTTTGCCCGGCAAGACGTCATATCGACCGACCGCGACCATTGCGTTCCCGTCGATGGCGACAAATGCCATCCGGTCGTCGTAGTCGACATTCGTGAAGTAGCGGAGTTCCTCGGGACTGAGCTCTCTCTTGGAGTACATGAATCGGAAGTAGGCGCTCTCAGGGCCTACCCGCTCGAAGAAGGCCTTCTCCCGCTCCATATCATCAGGTCGGATCGGGCGCAGGTGAAGCACGTCGCCGTCCCGGAGTAGGACGTCGAACTCGAACTCGGTTGGATAGGCGGCCATTGTGCTCCTACTGGTACGGGTTCTGCTCCACCGGCATTCTCGGAAGAAGCTAGCCGGTGGTCACACCACCGCTGGCGAGACCGAATCACCTCATCAGGGCGCGCTCAGCTGCATTCCGTCGCCTGCATCTTGCGCCCAAACGCGACAGACAACCAGTGACAGAGGCCCCCAAGGGATCGGTCCGAAGCCCCTACGAGGTCATTGTTGTTTTCGCAGTATGACCTCGCGCACCCGCTTCCGGCTGACCGCCGTCACCATTGCCTCGAACTCGCCCACGCGGACGCGGTCACCGGGATGCGGAATGTCTCCAGCAAGCCCAACGACAAGACCACCGATTGTTCGCCACTCTCCTGCCGGCAGTTCGGCGTCGAGCGCTTCTTCGATTTCAGAGACGGGGACGGTCGCATCGATGCGCCACTCCCGCTCACCAACCTGCTCGAACGGCGCCGGCCGGTCTTCTCCCTCATCGGCGATCCGTCCGACGAGCTCCTCCACGACATCTTCGATGGTGACGATCCCGGCGGTCCCACCATGTTCATCGACCACGACGGCGAAGTGGCAGGCGTCGCGCTGCATCTCGCGTAGCAACTCGACCACTTTCTTGCTCTCGGGAGTAACCAGAATCGGAAGCGCTAGCTCGCCGACATCAGCCGAACGATTGTCTGCCACTGCACGTGCCAGGTCCCGGAGATGGACCACTGCAATGATGTCGTCGCTGTCTCGCCCGAAGACGGGCAAACGCCGGTGGCCGGAGTCGATGGCCCTATCGAGGGCGATCCGAGCCGAGGTGACGGAGGCCACGGCAACGATGTCGATGCGAGGGACCAGTATCTCGTCGACCCGTTTGTCGCCAAGTCGGAACGCCCGCTCCATCAGTTCTGCGTCACTTGGCTCTATCTGACCTGTCTCAGCTGCCTCAGCGGCCAACCGCCGTAACTCGTCTTCGGTGACGCCGGCGGTTCCTGCGATCCCTTGGCCTGGCGCCTGGAGGTCAGCGAACCAGATAAGGACTGACACCACTGGATGCAGCGCGGCCTTGAGAGCACCGACGACCGGAGCCGTGATCTGAGCGACTCGTAGCGGGTGACGCAATGCATAGGTCTTCGGGATGGCTTCGGCATAGACAAACAAGGTGAGCGTCAGACCGATTGACGCGATGGTGATCCCCAGGTTTCCGAAGTGGCGCTCGGCAAGGAGGCCGGTCACAGTGGCGGCCCCGATCTGGACGAGAAGAACGACCAAAAGGATCGTGTTCATGACGCGGGGCAGATCGTCAACGAGACCAAGAAGATGTTGGGCCCGGCGGTCGCCCCGGTCGGCCAGGACCTGGACGGCACTGGCGCGAACGCGCAACATTGCCGCCTCTGCGGCACCGAGACACATTGCGGTCACCATCAGAGCGACGAGCAGCAGGACCATCGGGAGGCTATCGGCCAATTATGCCCACCGCTGTGCCCAACTCATGTGTCCTCTTCCTAGTGGGCCGGATTCATGCCGGGACCGTCGACATCGCGGACATACTCCTCAACCTTGCCCTCTTCCCAGCGTTGGAGCCGAAGGCTTTGATCGAAGTAGAGCGCCACCGCATGAGCGGCAAGTCCCATACCCCACATGATGGTGGCCCAGTAGAACCACCATCCAGAGCCTGTAGCGAGGTCAACGATGAAGAGGCCGAGGTTTACGGCGACATAGATGGCCAAGTGGATGAACAGCCCTTTGACACCTTCAACCCGCTTCTTGGCCTCTTGGTAACGGGAGTCAGTCATCAGAACCTCCTCGACTCCAACTGTATAGGGTCCCTCCCGAATCGGTAGAGGCATAAGTCTCCGACGCGTATGTATCGATACCAGCCCCGAGCTCCGGCGCCGTATGCCGCTTCAGAGATCGCAAAGCACCGACACTCGTTCCCTCCAGCCTGCAAAGAGGCCGTTTGCCCCTGGCCAAGCCGTGCGGCGACGAGATACTGAAGAGGATTGTGGAAGGAGACCAATGCGAGTTCTCGTTACTTATGGCAGCAAAATGGGCAGCACCGTTGACATTGCCGAAACCATTGCCGGCCGACTGAACGAACTTGGTTTCGCTACCGAGGTTGCTCCGGCAAGGGACTATGTCGATCCGTGCACGTTTGATGCGGTGATCGTAGGCGGGGCTCTATACGCCGGCCGGTGGGTCAAGGAGGCACGGCGCTACGTCAAACGATTCGGTCCGGATCTACGGCCCAAGCCGGTGTGGTTGTTCTCCAGTGGCCCCCTCGACGATTCTGCATCCGAGCAAGAGATACCGCCGACGTGGCACGTCAAAGCCGCAATGAAAGAGGCCAATGCTCGTGGACATGCGACGTTTGGCGGGCGGCTCGATTCTGATGCCAGGGGGTTCATGGCCAGCGGTATGGCGAGGACAAACGCCGGCGATTGGCGGGACACGGGACAGATAGTGGCGTGGGCAACCGGCATCGGCACCACGCTTGCCGCCCACGACGCTGCGTGATTCGGGTCGAGCCCGCTCGACCGGCCCGCTAGCTGGCCGCGTCGTTTTTGGCCTGCAGGTAGCCGCGAGCCCTCTCAGCCATGGGATACCTGGCCACGAGATCCCAAAACGCCGTGCCGTGGTCCGATTCCACAAGATGCGCCAGCTCGTGGATGATGACGTAGTCGAGCACCCACTCGGGGTACGCGGCCACCCTGCTTGCGATCCGCACGCGGCCTGTCGACGGTGTACACGATCCCCACAGCGTCTTCTGTCTATCCGACCACGAGATCTCACTCGGCTCCGGCAACTCGAATGCGGCGGACAGCTCTCGGCCACGGTCCTCGAGATTCACCTTGGCAGTATCTTGCCTCCTCTCGAACTTGGCTCGCATGACACCAACCCAGTGGTCTTCTTCGCTCGCGGACATGTGACCGGGAATCGCAACCTGCAGTACGCCGTCGACCATGCGGGCTTGAACGGTCTTGCGGCGCCGGGCACTCCTGGTGACTTCGATCTTCATGAGGTCAAGCTACCTGCCCGCGACGACAGAATCGGCGATTCGCGTAACGCCCGACAAGGCGGCCAGTCCGTCGCACCGGTTACCCTTCGAGTAGTTCGGCGAGGGCGCGCCGCACCCGCTTTTCACTGACGGACCCCTTGGCGCCGACCGGCTGAGCGAACAAGCTCACACGCAACTCCTGAAGCATCCATGTCACATCGAGCATCTGGTGGGTCCATGGGAGCGCCTCGATCAGGGCGTCCAGCTCATCTTCCAGGCTGCGCACGAGCACCATGTGGGCGTAGTCCCGGTCCGGGTTCTCGGGTAGCTTGCTCAGTCGGTAGGCGGCCGCCCGCACATAGCGGTGAACATCGCCGAGCCGATCAGCCCCGACACCGGCAAGGAAACCCGGATATACGAACTGCCCGAGCTGGGCTCGCACGTCCTCCGCCGCATCCGTGAGCCGCGATCCAGTAGTCCGCGCCAGGAGTTGAGTCACTTCGTGGATGGCTGAGAGAATCGCAGCAGAACGGCCTCCAACCTGTTCGAGGGCCTCGGCCAGGTCATCGCGCACCGTCGTCAAGAGCCGATCAAAACCCGATGCGGTCCACACCAAGCCTCCAGCCCCCGCGATCACTTCGTCGAGGGCGCACGCCAGGCAGTCCGCCATCCACTCATCGCTCCCCGAGTACGGGCTGGACACCAGCGCGAGGCGAACGTCGTTGGTCAGTACCGCTCCGAGCAGCCTCGCCGGATTCGGCAGGCTCAGCAGTAGCAACCGGCGCAGCCCAATCCACGATGTCTCCGTCTGCTCCTGTCGATTGGCCAGCAGACGGATCGAAACCCGGTCGCCTCCGTCGACCAGCGCTGGATAGGCCACAACTGGGCGTCCATCGCCCTGCAGCGTCACCTGGTCCGGAAGATCCCCGAAGTCCCACTCGACGATGTTGTCCCGCTCGAGGGGATGAGACGCCGAAGAGACCATCGCCCGCGCCTCGACGCGAAGCATTTCGCGCAGATCCTCGAGGTTATCGCCCTCGGCGACTACATCGCCTGCCTGGCCCACAATGCGAAATCGCGGCAATAGATGCCGGGGCACGACCTGGCGGTTGAAGTCATCCGGTAGCACGACGACTCCGCTGCGCCTGGAGAGCTCGCGGCGCAAGGCCTCCGTCAGAGTCCCCTCCTCCGGACCGATCAAGCCGGCGATCGACTTCGCAGTATCGGGGACCGGAGCGAACAACTTGCGTTGGCGCTTGGGTAGCGACTTGATCAATGCAGCGATCAGGTCATTGCGGAAGCCCGGAACGTTCCACTCCAAAACGCCCGGGTCGACTCGATCCAGAAGCTGGATCGGAATCTCAATCGTCACACCGTCGTTCTCACTGGACGGATCAAATTCGTACGACAGATCTAGGTCGGCATCGCCCCAGTGCCACACGGGCGGGTACAGAGCGTCGTCTACGTCGACTGCGTCAACGGCAACGAGGTCATCAACTGTGTAGTCGAGTAGGTGCGGCTGGTCTCCGACGATCTGATTCCACCATCTGTCGAAATGCCGAGTAGAAACGATATCGTCCGGGATCCGCCCGTCGAAGAAGCGAACCAAAGCGTCTTCGTCGACCATCATGTCGGCCCGCCGCCCGCGAGCTTCGAGTGCTTCGACCTCCTCGATCATGGCTGCGTTTCTCTCCACGAAGCCGTGATGTGTCGACCACTCCCCTAGAACCAGCGCATGACGGATAAAGACGGCCCTGGCCCCTGAAACGTCGAAGCGATGGAACATGACAATGCGGTTCGTCGCGAGGGGAACCCCGTAGATGCTCACCGTCTCATGAGCAACGACGGCCCCTTTGTCGGCATCCCACCACGGGTCGGACCGGGTGCGGTTCACGAGGTGCTCCCCCAGCTCCTCGACCATTGCCGGTTCGATCCCCGCAATCACGCGCCCCCACAGCCGGGTTGTCTCGACCAGCTCAGCTGCCATGATCCACGGTGGCGCCTTCTTGAACAGGCTCGAGCCAGGATTGATGGCGAATCGTGCCGAGCGGGCACCCCGGTACTCGAAGCTGTCTGGATCTTTCATGCCTATGTGGGACAGCAGTCCGGCCAGCAGAGCACGGTGTATCAGCTCAGGGGTGGCCGGCTGACGGTTCGACGTGAGACCGAGGTCATCGACGACACGTCGCAGCTGGGCGTGGATGTCTTGCCACTCACGGACTCGTCTCCAGTTCAAGAACTCATCACGGCACATCCTGCGGAATTGGTTCGAGGTGCGGGCTCGCCGCTCCTTCTCGATGTATTCCCACAGGCTGAGGATGCCAAGAAAATCTGACGAATCGTCCTTGAATCTTCGATGCATCTGGGCGGCCTGTTCCTCCTTGCCGGTTGGTCTCTCCCTGGGGTCAATAATCGATAGGGCTGCGGCAATGATGAGAACTTCGCGCAAACAAGCCTCGCCGTGAGCCGCCAGCAGCATCCTTCCCATGCGCGGATCAAGTGGAATCCTCGCCAACTTGGTGCCGGCATCGGTGAGCCACTCGCGACGGCCAACTGTCGAGCCTTCGACGGCCCCAAGCTCTTCGAGCAGGGCGATGCCGTCGCGGATGGTGCGCGTTTCCGGCGGTTCTAGGAACGGGAAGTCAGAGATGTCGCCCAATCCGATGGCGGCCATTTGGAGAATGACCGAGGCGAGATTCGTGCGCAAGATCTCGGGATCGGTGAATTCAGGTCGTCCCAGGTAGTCGTCGAGGGCATACAGGCGAATGCAGACTCCCGGGCCGAGGCGGCCGCACCTGCCTGCTCGCTGGTCGGCAGACGCTTGCGACACGGCCTCAATGGGAAGCCGCTGCACCTTGGTCCGGCGACTGAACCGAGAGATTCTGGCGGTTCCAGCATCGACGACGTAGCGGACGCCGGGGACTGTCAGCGAGGTCTCGGCGACGTTGGTGGCGACCACGACCCGTCTCCCGGTATGTGCGGCAAATACACGGTGCTGCTCTCCCGAGGAGAGCCGCCCGAACAACGGCAGGACCTCGGTATGCCTCAGTTCGAGGTTGCGCAAGGCTTCTGCGGCATCGCGGATCTCGCGCTCTCCGGAGCAAAACACGAGGATGTCGCCGGAGCCCTCGGCACACAATTCGGTGACGGCCTCCACTATTCCATCGGTCTGATCCTTGGGTTCCCCGCCATCGGGATCAACCAGCGGCCGGTATCTGATCTCAACCGGATAGGTGCGACCTGACACTTCGATGATCGGTGCATTGTCGAAGTGCTCGGAGAATCGCTCCGTGTCGATTGTCGCCGACGTGATAATCACCTTTAGGTCCGGCCGTTTCGGCAGCAGCTGTTTGAGGTAGCCGAGCAGGAAATCGATATTGAGACTTCGCTCGTGCGCCTCGTCGATGATGATCGTGTCGTAACGGCTCAACATCCGGTCCCGCTGCAGCTCGTTGAGGAGAATGCCGTCCGTCATGACCTTTATGAGGGTTCGTTCCCCGACTTCATCGGTGAACCTCACGGTGTATCCGACGGTGGCGCCGACCGTGGTCCTCAGCTCTTCGGCGACCCTTTCGGCGATGGAGCGCGCTGCAATCCGGCGCGGTTGGGTATGACCGATGAGGCCATCGATGCCTCTGCCCAATTCCAGGCACAGCTTGGGCAGCTGGGTGCTCTTGCCGGAGCCGGTTTCGCCGGCCACGATGATCACTTGATTCGTTGTGATTGTGTCTTTCAGCTCGGAGCGCCAAGCAGTGATCGGCAGCTCGGGCGGGTAGGCAATCTTCTCGGGGGTGGCGGCCCGCCGGGCGGCAATACGAGCCTCAGCGGCTGCGAGGTCGGCTGTGATCCTGACTAGAGCCGACCGACGGCGTTCCGCGGTCAGCTTCTGAACTCCTCCAAGCCGACGCTGCAGAGAGCGTCGGTCAGCAGTCATGACCTTGGCGGCTCTGCTGCGTAGGTTCGAGAGAGATGGCGTTTTTGACATAACGCCTAGAGGTTAAGTCAGGATTCAGGAGCGGGTGGCAGGGCGGCAAGGGCCGGGGTCGGTGACGTCGAGTTCCGGGCCTCTCGCGTTCGTCACAGCCACACGAGGAGATCCATGCAGGGCGCATCCCAGATGTTGACCGGCGGGCTCAGCAAGGACGGAACCGGGTCGGCCCTCTACCAAAGCACGCTGCCTCAGCTCTCGCTGAGCGCCGCGAATGCGTCCTCGAGAGTCGGGTACTGCCTGGGTTTCGCTGCTCTCCGGGGCGTTCCCGGAGCAGCCGCGGTAGCCTCGGCCTCCGCCACACACGAGGTCAGATTGCTTTACGGACTCGCCTATTTCCCTACCGACCTTGCCATGCAACCGATCCAATTCGGTGAGGCCGCCGAAGAAGCCGGCTTCGAGTCGATCTGGTTCGCTGAGCACAGCCACATTCCCGTGAGCCGCCGCACGCCCTGGGGTGGTCGCGAAGGAGCTCCCCCACTGCCCGAACAATATTGGCGGACCCACGACTCTGTTGTGGCGCTGGCGGCCATAGCGGCCCGGACAAGCTCCATCCGCCTCGGCACCGGCATCTCACTCCTGGCCCAGCACGATCCGATATGGATGGCGAAGCAGATTGCGTCGCTCGATGTCATATCCGGTGGCCGCGCCATCTTTGGCATTGGCTATGGCTGGAATGTGGAGGAGATTGAAAGCCACGGGGTCGACCCATCACGGCGGAGAGCCATCGTGCGGGAGAAGGCCCTAGCCATACGCGAGATCTGGACAAATGCCGAGGCATCATTTGTCGGAGACCACGTGAACTTCGAGCCGATGTGGTCGTGGCCCAAGCCACTCCAGAAGCCATACCCACCCATCGTCATCGGCGGCAAGGCAACCCCGGTCACATTTCGCCACATCGTTGAGTACGGCGATGGCTGGATGCCCCTCTACGGCCGCTACCCGATTATGGATCACGTGGAACACCTGCGCGCGCAGGCAGATGCGGCTGGGCGCGATCCTGCTTCCTTGGAGGTAACCGTCTACATGGCGCCGGCAGACGAGGCCGTGATCGAGGACCTACGAGCCGGCGGCGTCGATCGGGTCCTATTTGGCGTGGAATCGGTGGGCTCGGTCGAGGCTGCAGCCCAGATCGAGGATCTGCGTTTGCTGGCATCGAAACTCGGGTAGCTCAGAGCCCGGCGTAGCGTGGCAACGTGCCGTGTGGCGAGTCGGCGACGAAGGTTTCCACTGGCTGTAGCCCCAATTCTCAACGTGCTCAACACTCATCGGGGAGCCAAGGCAGACATCGCCCACATTGTGGGGAGGCGGCCACGCCGCACTTGTGGGTCCAAATGCCGAATCACCGGGCCGAACGGCCCTTACTGAGGCCGAGACGGCAGCTTACGTTGGCCCTATGGACCGTGACCTCATGAATGGAGGCTGACATGGAAGAGACATACCGGCCCCAGATTCTGATTCCGCTCGATGGATCGAAACTGGCGCGCGCTGCCGTTGACGAGGTACTACCCATTGCCAAGGCAACCAACGCTTTGGTCACCCTGGTTTCTGTCATGGAACCGATCATGGACCGCCACTTTGAGCCCTTCGCCCATGGCGAGGATGTCTCGATCAGCGAAGCCATTGAGATCTACCTGGAAGGCGAATCCAGACAACTCGCCGAAGATACCGGCCTCATCGTCACCTCGATGCTCCTCGGCGGATTCGGCGAAAAGCCGGGCGAAGTCATCGCACGGTTCGCGACAGATAGCGGCTTTGACATGATCGCGATGTCGACTCGCGGTTTGTCGGGCTTCAAGCGCCTGATAATGGGAAGTGTCGCCAGCCAGGTGCTCCACAGCGCTGAAGTAGCGGTGCTGCTAGTCCCTGCTGCATAGAGCCCGACAACATCGAGAGTGTTGTAGCGTCGGGCTGTGTCTGGAACATTCAACTCGAACACTCACAGAGAAGCCAAGCGATGTGGCAGCCGATTCTCGTTGGGGAATCGCGACTGCCGATGACAACGTTTTCCCCTCTCGATCCGTCATATGAGGAGAAGGTGCGCGCCAGCTTCGCTCAGCAAGCCGCCATGGCGAGTCTTGGTATCGAGATGGTCGGCTTGGGCCCGGGTTGGATCGAATTGGCATTCGAGCCGCCACCCGGCTTCACCCAGCAGGATGGCTACGTCCATGCCGGCGTGGTGGCGACTGCCCTCGACTCAGCGTGCGGGTATGCCGCCTACTCGCTGTCACCCCCGAACACAGCAGTCCTCACGTCCGAGTACAAGATCAACCTGCTGCGACCGGCTGCCGGCACCTCGTTTGTGGCCCGCGGTGTCGTTATCAAGGCTGGAAGAACCTTGACAGTCAGCCAAGGCGAACTGCGGACCAACTCGGATGGGCCGATACTCGCCATCATGACTGGAACGATTCTTCTGGCCCCTCTGCCGACCGAAGGGCCTCCCACCTAGGCGAGAATCTCTTCGAGAGCCGACCCAAGGGCCTCAACGTCCTCCATAGTCGTGTAGTGGACGAACGAGACTCGGACCACGCCCGCCTCTGCCTCCAGGCCGGCGGCTTCGACGAGTCGGCGTGCATAGAAGTGCCCGGATCCCGCCATGATGCGACGCTTGGCGAGTTCATCCACTACCGCGGCCGGCTTCCTGCCCGCCGGTTCGAAAGCCACTGTGGGACATCTGTGCAATCGGGCAGATTCGTCGACCCGATCAGGTCCAATCAGCCTGACTCCGGGGATGGCTCGTAACCGTTCGAGGAGAGGACCGAGCAGTCGGTTTTCGTGGTCCCGCCACAATTTGGAGACCGAGCCGACAGATTGGCGAAGCGGGACCGAGGACTCACCGTGTCGTTGCGCCAGGACCTCGACATAATCGAGCACTGCGCCTGCCGACGCGATCTGAGCGTGATCCGGTCCTGCGGGAGTCAACCGCTTGCCGGACAACGCCGCATTGAAGTAGTGCCCTTGATTCGGGAGCTCATCAATCAGCCCGTTGCGGACAACCATCAATCCCTGGTGGACCGAGTATGTCTTGTAGAGGCTGAATAGATAGACGTCGGGATTGAGTTCGGCGATGTTGGCGAGGCTATGGGGGGCAAAGGACACACCATCGACGATGATCCGGGCGCCAGACTCATGGGCCATTGCGGTCAGCAACTGCACGTCATTCTCGATGCCGACGATGTTGGACGCATGAGGAATGCTGACCAGCCGGGTCCGCGAATTGAGCAGCGAACCAAACACTTCCGGGTCAAGCAGTCCTGTCGAGGCATCCACTCCCCACTCATGGGTCCTAGCTCCGACACTGTCGGCAGCACGACGGACGGCCCCGGTGTTGGCCTCATGGTCTTGGTTGGTGACGATCACTTCATCACCGGGTCCCAGTATCTCGGCAAAGGCTTTCGCCAGGACATAGGTATTCATTGACGTCGAAGGGCCGAAGTGGATCTCATCGGCGTTGACCCCAAGAGCTTCTGCCCATCGTTGGTGCGCACGATCCATCCCTTGGCCCGCTGCCGCCGACGCCGGATAGCGGCCATAGGGTTGCACCTTGGTCTCCGTGTAGTACTCGGCGAGTGCGTCGATGGTTTGGCGGCACGCGTACGACCCTCCGGCGTTCTCGAAGAAACGCCAGTCCTGCAGCGCCGATGTCCCGAACGCGGGGAACTGAGACCGTACGAAGTCAACATCGAGCGTCACATCAGCGTCAGGCATCAGATCCACACCTCTGCCGTGGCGGTGGCGGCATCCCCTGTATTAGGGGTCTCGGCGGGTTCGATAAGGAGGATTTCACACTCGGCATCCGCCACGGGTCGATGCTCGAGGCCGGCCGGAACCACAAAAAGGTCACCCGCAGAAAGGTGGGCGGAAGGCCTGTTGCGCATCTGAATCTCGACGCTCCCGCGGTGCACCAGAAACACCTCATCCGTCTCCTCATGCGTGTGCCAGAGGAATTCGCCGTGGGCTTTCGCGAGCTTCACATGGAGTCCATTGAACTCCGCCACGATGTGTGGCGACCATGGTTTGTCGATCATCTTGAATTTGGATCGCAGCTCAACGACATTGCCCGGCATTGCCACAAGAACCCCTTTTGATCTCACTATGTCGCTGGCAATGTAACCGCTTTCAATATGGCGCATCGTTGGGCTAGAGTCGACCCATGGCAGGCGTAACACTTTCAGGCATTACAAAAGAGTACGACAACGGTTTCAAGGCCGTTGAAGACCTCGATCTCGACATTGAGGACGGCGAGTTCCTCGTGATGGTCGGCCCTTCGGGGTGCGGCAAGTCAACGACCCTGCGGATGATCGCAGGGCTTGAAGACATCTCTGGGGGTGAGCTCAAGATTGGGGAACGCGTTGTCAACGATGTGCATCCCAAAGACCGCGACATCGCGATGGTCTTCCAGAACTATGCGCTGTACCCGCACATGACTGTCGGCGACAATATCGGCTTCGCTCTCAAGCTGGCCGGGCGTCCCAAGTCTGAGATCAAGGAACGGGTTGGCGAGGCTGCCACGCTGCTCGAACTCACCGAGCAACTCGACAAGAAGCCGGGACAGCTCTCAGGTGGCCAGCGCCAGCGGGTTGCCATGGGCCGGGCGATAGTTCGCCGCCCTCAGGTGTTCCTCCTCGATGAGCCGCTCTCCAACCTGGACGCCAAGCTTCGTGTTCAGATGCGTGCTGAAATCACCGAGCTGCAACGCAGCGTCGGCGTGACTACGTTCTATGTGACGCACGACCAGGTGGAGGCCATGACAATGGCCGACCGGGTCGCCGTCATCAACGACGGCATCCTTCAGCAGGTCGACGCTCCTCAGACCCTGTTCGACCGCCCTGCCAATCTTTTTGTGGCGGCATTCATCGGCTCCCCGTCGATGAACCTCATGGAAGGCATTGTCAGCGAGGCGGGAGGCGGCTACCAGCTGCAGCTCGGCTCGCAGACTTTGACGGTGCCGGCTTCCGTTATCAGTGCCCGGCCTGCACTGCGTAACTACTTCGGCAAGACGATCGTGGTTGGGATCCGCCCCAAGGACTTCGAGGATGCCGCTGTTGAAGGCGCTCATGGTGCCGGCCATCGGATGACGGCAACCGTCGAGAACGTCGAGGCGTTGGGTTACGAGCGCATCGTCTACTTCGATGTTGATGCCAAGCAGGTCATCCAAGAAGACGCTCTGGATCTCGACGAGGACGCCGATGTGGTGGCCCGTACCGATGGCACAAGGATCTCGGGCCGTTTCGATCCGACCTCCAAGGCCGTCGTTGGCGACACGATTGAGATAGCCGTGGCCGTCGAGGAAGCCCACTTCTTCGACCTAGACAGCGGCCTGGCCATTCACGACTGAGGGCCAAAAACTGCAGGCTGCTCGCTAGCTCGGTAGCAATTCAGCGATCTCTACAACGCGGGCTTCGTCGATCGACTTGTGCGCCGCCTCGCCGATGATGACCGACCACAGACCGTCCTCGTAAGTGACCTTGGGTGCGGATCCGTGCAGAATGGCGTCCCGGAAGTCGACATGCTCGAGGTACGAAGCCCCGTGATGCATCCCGACGTGAGGGATGTGCGAGTCCTCTACGTCCGACCTTTCAATCAGACCGTCGGCTCGAGTGTTGACCTGGACAATGCCGGGTCGGCCCGTCTCGCCCGGTGGCACGAACGCTTCCACCTTGCCCATAGAGCCAGTGACGCTGATCTCCTGCTCGAACGGGGATCCCTCGGCGAACATGCACAGGTCGAGATGGGCCCGGACGCCGTTGTCGTACTCGACCACCACAAGGGCATTGTCGAGGATGTCGCTGCGGCGTCCGTCATAGGTCTCACCGAGGTGGTTGACGTCTTGCCCTCCGGAGGCCATCACTCGAACCGCCCTGGCTCCGACGACCAGATTCATCAGATCGAAGAAGTGACAGCACTTCTCGACCAATGTTCCCCCGGTGTTCTCACGAAACCGATTCCAGTTACCCACCTTGGGCAGGAACGGGAACCGATGCTCTCGGATGGATACCATCTTGACGTCGCCGGCGGCCTCGAGGCGCTCGAGTAGTGCCGCCACCGGCGGCATGTAGCGGTACTCGAGACCGACCCAATGCACCCGGTCACTCTTGGCAGCGGCATCGCGGACATCGGCGCACTGTCTCGCAGTCGTACACATTGGTTTTTCGGTGAGCACATGGACGCCAGCCTCGATGGCATCGAGCAGTATCTCGTGATGGTGATAGTTGGGGGCAACGACCACAACAGCGTCGCAGAGGCCGGAGCGGAGCAGCTGCTGATGCGTCGAGAAACCGGGCACGCCACGCGAGGCGTCAACGCCAATCGCTCGCTGGGTTTCGTCGGGGTCCGAGATTGCGGTCACTTCGGTGCCATCGAGCACTGCAATGTTGGCAATATGTTCGATGCCCATCATGCCGGTTCCGATGATGCCGTACCGGAGGTTCTCGGTGGCCAATTCTGCTCCAATTCTGGGGGTTCAACGACAGCTTAGGATGCTCTTCCTGGCCCTCGTTTCCACCCAAAGCAGCCTGTCCACGACGTAACAACCCAGACTTCGCCGATCTGGTTCTGCCCCACATAGAGCACGGCCCGCTTCATCAGCGGGCCGTGCCGGTTGCTTGACTTGGTTCTGTTCTCTATCCCTTGACCGAGCCGGCCAGGATTCCTCGCACGAAGAACCGTTGCAATGAGAAGAACACGATCAACGGAATCACCGTCGAGATGAACGCCCCTGCCGCCAACAGGTGTTCTCTAGTGCCGAATTCGCCGGCCAGAGAGGCGATTCGAATCGTCACCGGCCAGGCTTCACCGTTGCCACCGATCATCGTCAGCGCGATCAGATAATCGTTATAGGTCCACAGGAACTGGAATATGGCGAATGCCGCCAGCACTGGAATGGACAGAGGCAGCACCAGACGCCAGAACGTCGTGAAGTGATTGGCTCCATCGATCTGGGCCGACTCAAACAGGTCCTTCGGCAAGCCTGATATGTAGTTGTGCAGCAGGAATATGGCGAACGGCAAGCCGAAGCCGGTGTGGGTCAACCACACCGCCGTGACCGAGCCTGCTAAGTCCAGATCAGGGAAGAACGTGATCGTCTTGTCGATGAACGGAATGGTCCAATGGCCCCCTCCCGCAAAGATCTGCAACAAGGGAATCAACGACGTCTGCAGCGGAATCGCCAGCAGAGCCACGGTTGCGATGAACAGCCACTCGCGTCCTTTGAAGTCGATCCACGCAAACGCATAGGCCGCAAACGCCGCGATCGCGATCGGAATGATCGTCGCCGGAATCGCAATCGCGAGTGAGTTCAGCAACGCGTTTCCGACGCCACCGCCGACTTGTGCCGCCATTACGTCTGAATAGTTGTCTAACGAGAGCCCTTGGGGATCGTTGAACGCTGACCACCATCCAGAGGCTCCCTGCGCCTCCTGCGTGCGGAATGAGTTCACGAACAAGCCGATGGTCGGAATGCTCCAAATGAACACCATGATCCACAAGACCCACGTCGGTATCGAGCGCAAGAATCCGTAGATGCGCTTTCCCATAGGGACGACTGCAGCGACTTTTGTGCTTTCTGGTGAAGTAGTTACTGCCATCAGACTGCCGCCTTCTGCATACGCCGAATGTTGTAGAACATGATTGGGAGGATCGCCAAGAACAGAACAACCGCTAGCGCTGAACCCACACCGAAGTTGAACTCGGCGAAGGCCTTGTCATACATCTCGTTGGCAATCACGTTGGTATCGAAGTTGCCGGCGGTCATTACGCGGACAATGTCGAAGACCTTCATCACCGTGACAATCAGTGTGGTGACGACAACTCCGATCGTCGGAGCGATCTGGGGAATCGTGACCCTCCAGAACGTCTGCGATTCGGTCGCCCCGTCGACTCGGGCAGCTTCGATGAGTTCCTCGGGCACCGCCTTGATGGCAGACGAGAAGATCACCATGGTGAATCCGGTCTGGATCCACACCAGCACCACCATCAGCCAAATGTTGTTGAAGGGCACCTCAGACGTGAACAGGATCGGGTTCGACTGGATGGCGCCGGTCGCCTCGACGACTGTGAACCCCCCAAGGCCTGGGCCCAAGAACCGGTAGATCAACCAGAGGAGCGGCAGAGCCGTCACGATTGATCCGACTGCGACGCCATTGGCGCCAGCCTTCCATCCGCGCCAAGCCAGATAGCCGAGGCCCGCCGCCAGGGCACCCAGGATGATCGTCATGATCGCCTGGCCCGTTCCCGAGTTGCTTATCTGCCCGAGCCAGACCCATAGCGAGTTCATAACTCCGGTCTGGTCGCGCTGGGGCGGTCGAGCGATGTACATGAACCGCCAGATGATGCCGGCACCGACGAATGAGATCGCCATGGGCATGAAGATGATCGACTTGGCGATGTTCTCGTACTTGCCGCGGTCGGCCAGCACCGCAATCGCCAGGCCCATCGATGTAGCGACCGCAGTGACAGTGAACACCCACCACAGGTTGTTGATGATGGTGCCTCGCAACGTGGCGAAGATTGCCATGGCGATGACGAACGACCCGATGACTATTGGGCTCAGCGTGCCGGCGCCGAA
>JAAELU010000188.1 GCA_024226255.1 bacterium
CTCCGGCACCTATTTGGACCCAGCCCACCCCGACGGGATCCTCGTAGAGAAGCACATGGCAGACCATTTCGACCTCAGCCCGGGAGACAACTTCTCCATCCTGTCCGGTGCGACCTGGCACGAGGTGACCGTCGAGGGAGTGATTGCCTCACCGGAGTACATCTGGCCGGCCCGCGACCGGCAAGAAGCCATCACAACGCCAGACAACTTCGGGGTCGTCTTCACCTCAGAGAAGTTGGCCCGGGAGTTCGCTCGCGCCGGTCCGAATGAGGCCATCATCTACTACGTCGATGGCGAGGAGAACATCGACACCACTCTCGCGCTAACCGTAGAGGCCCGGTCGCTTGGCGCAGCCAGCGTCTACACCAGAGAGGAACAGCCGTCCAACGCAGCGCTGTCCGAGGACCTGAAGGGCTTCGAAGAGATGGCAGTGTTCTTCCCAATCATGTTTCTCGCTGCTGCGGCAATGGCGGCCTATGTAATGATCAGCAGGTTGGTGTATTCACAACGTCCCCATATCGGGGTCCTTCTGGCCAACGGTTTCACTCGGGGGCAGGTACTGCGACACTACCTGGGGTACGGGTTGCTCCCCGGCCTGATCGGGTCGATCCCCGGGGCCGTGGTCGGTGTGTTGATTGCCCGATCCATCACCCGCTTGTACACGAGTCTGTTGTCGATCCCGACGACGGTGATCGAGTTCTATCCTGCAACCCTTCTGGGAGCAGTCGCCTTTGGTCTGGTCGCCAGCTTGCTGGCTGCATTGGCGCCGGCGCTGGTCGCCTCCCGCATCCGCCCGGCTGACGCGATGCGGGGCGAGACTCCGTCAGGTGGAGGAAGACAGAGCATCTTCGAGCGCCTCATCCCTCCACTGCGTCGAATCCCTGTTTCGTGGAAGATGACGTTCCGGGGAGTGGGCCGCAACCCGCGCCGGACCACCTACACCATCATCGGGGTCGTGCTGTCGCTAATGCTCATCCTGGTGTCATGGGGCATGATCGACACCATCCGGTATTTGATGGACCGCCAGTTCGTCGAGATCCAGCAGGAAGACGCCACCGTGTTCTTTGGGGGGCTGGCAACGACTGAGAACGCCTCCGCGTTGCTGGCAGTCGACGGCGTCGCGGCGGCCGAGCCGGTACTGACCGTGCCGGTGTCGCTTCAAGCAGGCGACCACCGCTACGAGACTGCGCTGATGGTGCTTGAAGATGACACAGATATGCACCGGTTGATGTCGACAACCAACGGCTGGATCGACCTCCCCGCCCAGGGCATCGTGCTCGGCAAAGCAACCCGCGAACTCCTCGACATCGAAATCGGCGATCCCATCAGTATCGCTCTTGCCACCGGCATCTCCGTGACCGAACCCGTCGCCGCCTTCGTCGATGAACCCCTCGGCACAATGGCGTACATCTCACGCAGCAGGGCGGAGACTCTGACCAACACCGAATTGCCCGCCACCTCTGCACTTATCGCGTATGACGACGGCGTCGACGCCAAGGCACTTCGCAACACCGTTACCGAGCTGCCCCAGGTTGCGGCCTTCGAAGACGCCAACGTGATCTACGACATGATGCAGAGCTTCATGGTCCTGTTCTACGCCTTTGTCGGTGTGATGCTGCTGTTCGGTGGGGCAATGGCGTTTGCTCTCATCTTCAATTCGATGAGCGCAAACATCGCGGAGCGGACCCGTGAAGTGGCGACATTGCTCGCGGTAGGGACCGACCGGCGCAGCATCTCCCTGTACATAACGGCCGAGAACCTTCTCGTGGCTGCCATGGGCATACCCATCGGGTTGGTGGTTGGCTACTACGCTGCCAAATCCGCAATGGCCAGCTTCTCGAGCGACCTCTTTGCCTTCGACTTACACATACAGCCAATGACCTACGTCTGGGCCTCACTCGCCATCCTGATCGTCGCCCTGATATCGCAATGGCCCGGCTTGCGAGCTATCCGAACACTGAGCATCCCCAAGATCATCAAAGAGCGATCGGCATAA
>JAAELU010000189.1 GCA_024226255.1 bacterium
ACTCGTCCAAAGCATCGGCCCCCAACCAAGCGAGGTCCTCATGGAACTCCTCCCACCAGCCGGATGGACAGACCTCGCAACACGCACCGACGTCCTGGCGCTCAAGACCGACATCGAAATCGCCAAGACCGAACTACGCATCGAAATCCACGACCTGCACAACCGCGTCGACGGAATCGTGCCCAAGCTCGTGATGGCAAACATCGCCTCGATGCTCGGTGTCGCAGGATTGGTTCTCGGAGCCGTCGCAATCGCCTAGCTCGGTCTATCAGTTGGCCGGAAGGGCTGAATCGAGCCTTCTTGCAAGCTCCTCGATCTCGCCCCTGAGTTCCAGAGCCATCAGATCAAACTCGTCGAGCCAAGCAGTTCCGCACGCCGAACCGAGGATCTGAGCTGCAATCGACCCGGTGCTGTCGGTCTCACCATCATGATTGGCCGCAATGCGAACCCCCCTCGCAGGATCGGCCTGATGTCTGAGGGCGGACCAGACGGCAATGGCAAGTGCCTCCTCGCCGACCTGAGCGCGAAGCCTCGATTGATGCAAGGATGTATTGCGTCTGGAGGGGGTCTGTGGCCATGGTCAGAGTTGCGGCGGTGCAGGAGCCCGGTGTCTACTTCGACAGAGATGGGTGCTTGCAGCGGGCCGTCGAGTTGATCGAGCGGGCGGCGGCAGACGGTATCGAGTTGATTGTGTTCCCTGAGGGATGGATCCCTGGCTACCCAGACTTCGTCTGGGGACTGGTGCCGTCGAACAATTCGGGCGACGTCGAGCGTCTGTACGGCCGCTTGTTCGCGAACGCAGTCGACCTTTCCGCTGATGGGCTCTCACCGGTTCGTGCCGCAGCCCGCGAGCACGGGGTTGTCGTGGTGATGGGGATCAATGAGCGAGCGAGCGAAATGAGTGCAGGCACGCTCTACAACACGGCGGTGACCATCGATGCCACTGGGGAGATCCTGAACGTGCATCGCAAAGTGATGCCAACCAACGCGGAGCGAACGGTTTGGGGGTTCGGCGACGGTCGGGGCTTGCGGGTCGTAGAAACCGCCGTGGGAAGGGTTGGTGTGTTGCTCTGCTGGGAGAACTTCATGCCCCTGGCGCGAGCGGCGATCTACGCGCAGAACGTGGAGATCTACTGCGCACCGACCGCTGACCATCGCGAGAACTGGCTTGCAACGATGCAGCACATCGGCCGCGAAGGCTCGACCTGGGTCATCGGTGTCGGGCCAACAGTCGAGGATGAGGACATTCCCGACGATCTCGTTGCTCGGGAGCTGATCGCTCCCGGAGCCGGAGAATGGTTCAGCCCAGGAAACGGCATCATCTGCTCGCCCGTGGGAGAGGTGGTTGCCGGGCCGAAACGGCGGGAAAAGGGCATGCTCGTTGCCGACATTGATCTCGCCGAGGTACGTGCTGCCCGTCGAACCTTCGACGCTGTCGGCCACTACTCGAGACCGGACATCTTCAGACTTGACGTGAACCGAGAGCCACAGCTGCCTGTGACGTTCCAACCTGATCGTCAGGACTGAAGTCTGAACGTCGCGGAGTGGCCACCGCATGAGGGGCCATCTGAGGACCACCAAGATCGGGCAGGTACTGCTGTCGCCGCTCAGAACGCCTCGACCAAGGCGGCGGCTCTTCCGATGACCTCGGCCTGATGGAGTTGGAATTGCGGTCGATGACCGAACACACATGGCCCACCTCATCCCTGCTCTGGAACGACACGGGTCTCTTCCCCGCTTGCGATTCATGGTTTCCAGGTGCTTCAGCATCCCCGTCGCTCGGCATCGCCACTGTCGAAGTATCCCCGAAGTGCAGTTCGGGGGCACTCACATCGGCGCTCGACAAGCCGAGTCCCGTCACCAGTCAGCCGCTCGGGAACTGCCCATCTGCGGCGCCTCGTATTCGCGGCGTCGAATACGATGCGATCCGCTCGTCGGCACCGAACGGCGGAGATGGCACCGAGCCGGTACTAGTCGATCCGCTGGCGAAGCCATCAAGATCCGTGTGGATCAATCCCGACCACCGTGCCGCCGACCGGGAACCCTCGCGAGCTCATGGCCACCACCTGGATCGACTCCAAGCCGCTCCTCTCCCACTCGCCACGAAGTCAATATGAGTGGATGCTCGACAAGAACGTCGCGCCAATCTTCGGCGACATCGCACTCGATCAACTC
>JAAELU010000190.1 GCA_024226255.1 bacterium
CACTGAGTCCGGGCCAAAAAGTGACCGTGACCGTGCAAGCGCAGGTGAGCGAAGGCATCACGACGAGTGTGGTGGAGAGTGGGGCTGTCTTTAGCGCCGAAGCGCAAGCGACGGCGACGGCGACGGCGACACTGATGATAGGGCAGGCGGTGACGGGCACGTTCACGCCCGAGGGCGGCCAAGTGCTCTCGTTCGACGAGCGGATACGCGTGCTGGCCCCGGCCGGAGCGGTGACGCAGACGACGGTGGTGACGATGGTGTCGGCCCCGGTGCGCGAACTGGGGTTGCCCGGCCAACGGGGTGTTCACTTCAGCCTGAGTCCCGATATGCACTTTGCGGTCTCGGTGACCATGATCGTGAGCTTGACCAGTTGCCCGGAGTCGATCTATCCCGAGTTCATTCACCAGACGGATGCGGAGCGGGATTTGTGGGAGTTGTTGCCTTCGGACTATGATCTCGACACGCAGGTTTTGACCGCTTTGCGGGGTTCGTTCTCGGACTATGGCGTGGATGGGGTCGGCGGTCTGACGGATACTCCTTTGAGTCACTTGTTGACCAATCTGCCGGACGTCAGTGCTTTCAGCGGCGCGGCGACTTATGCCTACCCGATCGAGCTTCCCGCCGGGCGCAACGGCTTGATGCCAAAGGTCTCTCTGAGCTATAACAGCGGTGGTTTGAATGGACTACTGGGGACCGTACAATCCGGTCCGGTCGGGGTGGGATGGAGCCTGGGCGGCTCGATGCAGATCGTGCGCCGGATCGAGTCGTACTATAGGGATTCGACCGATCAGGTTATGTGGGGATACAGGAACCGCTTCACGTTGGTGATGAACGGCGCTTCGTACAAACTGGTGGGGCCGCCGGAGAAACTGCCCAACAATGGCGGGTGCCGGTATTATGCCGAGGACGCGCCGCGCTTGCTGGTGGTCCGTTACACTGACGACGGGGACAATGACCAATTGTGTGGTTATGGAACGCAGGGAGCGCCCACGGCCACGGGACAAGAGTCGAAAGAATACTGGATCGTCACGGGCGCGGGCGGCACGAGCTACCGCTTTGGTTACAATGCCGACTCGGAGCAGATCACGGCGATGAAGTCGTACGGGCCAGACGAGTGTGACCAGTTGACGCAAGACTGTGAGAGTGTGCATCCTTACAAAAACTTCAGGGGCGGCTATGCGGGTGAAGCGATAAACAAAGTCGCTTCTCGCTGGTCCGTCGACCGGGTGCGGGACTTGCACGGCAATACGATGACGTACACATATTTCGAGACGCCGCGCACGATACCTGGGCAGCTCACGTTCGACCGGGAACAGCAGTTGCTCAGGATCCGGTACACCGGCAACGA
>JAAELU010000191.1 GCA_024226255.1 bacterium
ATGGTGACGGCTCCGCTGACCGAGCCGCTTCCGGAGAGTTGCGCTCCGATGTTCACCTCGACCGAGCCGGATCCCGTGGCTGAGCCGCTGCTGTTGTCCGCGACGAGGGCGCCCTCTGTCACGGCGGTGCCTCCGGAGTAGGTGTTGCTGCCGGTGAGGGTGAACGTGCCGCTGCCGACCTTCTTCAGGCTGCCCGATCCGCCTGTGGCGTTCTTGATCAGACCGTCGAAAGTCGAGCTGTCGGTGCCGCCGACTATCAGGGCCGCTTCGCTCGCGGGGTCCGAGATACTGACTGTGGCGGTGACGCCGGAGTCATTGCTGAGCTGGCCGGTCTCCAGCGTTCCGCCCTTGACGGTGATTTTGCTGGTTGAGGTCTGCAACTTGGTTAGGGCACCTACATTGACCGTGCCGCCATCGATGAGGACGGTGCCGCCGTTGACATGGAGGTTGGCAATACTCGATTTCTCGATCTCGTCGCCGTCTGTGAAGGACAGCGTCCCCGTCCCGGTTTTGGTGAGTAGGTTGCCCGTGGTGAGGAGGCGATTGACCTTCACCAGCGGATTGCCGATCGACCAGGTGCCACTGGAGTCCAGTGTCACGTCGATATTGAATTCGTGCGTGGCCGTCCCCGTGGCGGTGACATCGCCGTCGACGAGTGTGAGTGAATGGATGCTCTCATCAGAGGTCAACGTGTAACCGGTGTTGCCGCCAAAGGTGAGGGACTTGACGGTGCGGCTTCCGTTGAGATCGACGCTGGTGTTGGCTGACGCCTGGCTGAAAGCCACGGTGTCATCGCTGTCGGGTATCGGGGCGGGGAATCCAGCA
>JAAELU010000192.1 GCA_024226255.1 bacterium
ATTCGCCAGCCCAACGCCATCTACTTCGGTGATGGAGAAGGCGGCGCCGGCAAGACGTTGAGCTTCGGCCGTGCAGACGGACAGACCTACGCGCTGGCCATCGCCGACATGGACAACGACGGCCACCCGGACATCATCGCCGGAAACAACGCCCAGCCCAATGCCGTCTTCTTCAACCGCGACGGCGGCAAGGAGTTCCTCGAAGTACCCTTCGGCGACCCGTCACAAAAGACCTATAACGTTGCCGTTGGCGACCTCGACCAGGATGGCTACCTCGACGTCGCCGTCGCGAACTCAGATTCCCGGAATCTCGTCTACCTCAATTTACCGCTCGAGTGAAAGGACTCTCTCATGAGAGCATTAGCAATGCTAGAACGAGTGGTCCTGCCAGCAGCAGGCGCTACGCTTGTGGCCCTGCTGTCAGGTTGCGCCACATTGAACGTTACCGCTCCCGCGGCCGAGGAACCCCAGAACTGGCCCGCTTTCCGTGGCCCTGGAGCCACCGGCGTCGCGGAGGGCTACGCTCTCCCCACCTCCTGGAACGCCGACCCGGCGGCCCCGAACCAGCAGGGTGTTCTCTGGCGCACCCCCGTCCCGGGACTCGGG
>JAAELU010000193.1 GCA_024226255.1 bacterium
CCTCCGGTCCCAGGGTGCCCGGAAGGCAGGGTTCTACGCTCTCTCGGAATGCGGTCGCGAGCTCTTCCGGCGGCTGGGCTTCGAGCGCGTGATCGCCTGGCTCAATGTCCGAAGGTGCCCGACCGCATCGTCGCTGTCTACGGCTACCGGGGGGGACTGGGGCGAACGACGCTCGTCGCCCATGTGGCTAAAGGGCTGGCGGAGAGGCTCGGAGGCGGCGACCAACTCGGAGGCGGCGACCAACTTCTCGTCGTCGATCTGTACCTGGAAACGCAGAGTCTCAACGATTTCTTCCCGTCGCAGGAGTGGTCTGGGCGGTTTGGCGGTGGACTACGAACGGCGTGGCTGCACGTCGCCCTGAGCAGCCCGCGGCAGCGACAGCCGGTGGACAGAGAAACGGCGGCCGTGATAGCCTTATCTCAATTCGGGCCGCAAAGGAAGCGTTGCGGAAGCCTCGCCGGACGACAACTCCACAAAGGCGCAAACGGGATGAGCATCTCTAGATGTGACAGCAGAAGTGTATCTGCCCCCTCAGCCGCTAGTACTGCGAGCCAAGGGTCCGGAAGAGCAGCTCAGGCAGTGTCAGACCGGTCCCTACACAATGTTGGACCTCAAGGACCTCAAGACCGGACTCCACGCCACCCGATTGGCCGAATGGGCGGTTACGTCGGCGAAGCTCCTGGTTTGTCGGCCACGAACAGCAACGGGATATCGACCTCGACAAGCTCGGTGTCGCCGGGCGCACTGCCTGGCGGACACGACAAGACCCGAGCGTTCGATTACTGA
>JAAELU010000194.1 GCA_024226255.1 bacterium
ACCGACCGCGCCGCCCGAGCAGCTCTAACAGTCGTCGAAGAAATGCTGGGCCGCCGCCTGTGGCCCCTAGAGGAGAGTTGGCGGTACTGAAGGCGAGATGTCAGATGTCGGATGTCAGATGTGAGATTTAGCGTCTCTCGCGAGAACGCCAGTCGTGAGTTACCAGTTCCCCGTTATGAGTTACCAGCCCGAAGGTGGCTCGGCGGAGATTCTGACTGGTAACTGGCAACTGGCAACTAGAAGCCATCGAGCAAGTCGCGGGGAGAGAATCGGGCGGCGAGCGCGTCCGATGTCTTTCCCACATCCCACATCCCACATCTCACATCTGTGGCGAAGCCGCCCGCAGTTGCTCCGCGAAACCTTCCGGATTGATCATGCAGAGGCCTTCGTCGGAGCCCATGTGGATCCAGGTCTGGTCTGAGCTGGTGAGCTTGGGGACGATGTAGGTCCGGGGGATGTAACGGGCCCGCAGACGGGAGCCTTCGACGGGGGCGGTTGGGTGCAAGGCCATGTTGAAAGAGCTGTAGCCGATGGCGTGGTGGGCCGAGGCGAGCATGACCATGTGTCCGGCGAGGCCGTAGAGGTCGTCGTCGGTGGCGGACTGCAGGTTGTCGATGTTGTCCGAGATGACGATCGATTCAGGGATTGGGTTGCGCGGGGCAAACGCCAGGACCCGGCTCCACCCGTTGTCAGCGCCGAGCCAGCGGGGACCGTCGGTCTCGGCAGTGACAAGATCGTCCCAGTACGAGGTTCCGTTTGCCTCTTGGTGGTCGGCTTCGCCCGCGTACTCGGCAGCCAGACGTCGGGGTACTCGATAGGTGGAGACAGCCTGCATGTGCGGATGTGGGATCGATGACGAGCTCTGCGGCAAGTAGTTCCAACCGATCAGGCCGGTGCGGCGGTCCTCAGGCAACTTGGAGAAGAAGTCCCGCATCAGGCACAACGCGTCGCCGACATCGTCAACGGAGAGCTCGCCGGGCTTGACGAGCGGTTGATCGCCAATAGCAACCACCGGGCTGTACTCGTCGTAGGGGTTGAGGTTGGGAAAGAGAACCGAACGCCCCCGACTCAGCCGCCCATCCCCGTCGATGTCGGCGGGATACTTCGGTGTGATCTGCTCGACCAATGGTGGAGCAAAGATTGGGATCACAGCATCAACAACAGCCTGAGAAACCGCCTGGGCTTCTTTCGGAGGTATGTAGTCGGTGATCCGGCTGTAGTCGCCAGTAAGCGGATCCCGCCGATGCTCGATCATGATCGACCGCGGCCGGTACTCGTCCTGAGGATCCAGGAAGGTGGAGGTAACGGGCTTTGAGTGGAATTCGATCAATCATGCCTCCGATCGTTGCCGCCAGACTACGCCGTCCCCGGGCGGCCGACGAGCGTTGTCGGGGCGCGGCGCATTGTCAGGCGGCGAATGAGAACCGCTTGGCGGGGTTCGGGCAATAGGGGGTAGTGGGATGGTGAGTTTTGTCGCGTCCGGATTTGCTGTGGGCCCCAATTCCCTGTGGTCATTGGTCCCTAGCGGCGTGCGCTAGAAGTGTCGACTATGACCGCTGATGCCCCGTTTTGGGGTCTTTGGGTTGAAGCGTTTGTTGGAAGGGGATTGTTCCGTGTCTCGGCGCCTGTTGGTGATTCTGCTGGTTTTGGCTGTGGCTGTTGGGGTGTTGCCGGTTGCTTCGGCGGCTGATTCGGTTGCTGCTGCGTCGTCGCTTCAGATTGATGACGCGGTTGGCGGGGAGGGCGTGGCTGGCGAGGATGACGACGATGATGTGGATCCGATTGATGTGAAGGATCCGCAGCCACCGTCGGAGTCGACTTTGCGTGAGTCGGAGCCTGAGCCGAGTGGTCGGGTTCGGACAGGCCCGCATACAGCGGATGAACGTGAGATCGAGACGAACAATCTGCGCCCAGTTTCCGAGATTGTGCCTGGCGAGTCGAAGGTTGTTGATATCCCTGTGAAGGGTTCGAGGGCGGCGTTTGCGGACACACCGCTTCGGGTCGTTGTTGATAAGACCGGCTTCGCCGATGAGCCTTCTCCGCGGGCCCGTCTGGAAGTTAACGACTCGTTCGCCGCTCCCCAGGGTGCGTTGACGTCGTTGTTCCGGGTCGACCTTGAGGATGCTGAGGGTCGGGCGTTTGCTCATGAGAAGCCGTTGCAGCTCGAGTTGGACTTCACGGAATACGCGTCGACGTTGCAGGCGAATCTGGCTGGGCGACTCCAGTTGACCTATTACGACGGGTGTCGCCAGGTTGAGCAAGAGGACGTCGATACGAAGACATCTGAGATAGTCACTGTCTGTGATGTGGTGGTGCCGCTTGATACGACCCGCAATGATTCCTCGAAGGTTTTGACGGCGACGCTGGATCCGACTGCGACCAGCGATCGGGGCGTTCCTGTTGGGCCTGGTTTGGGTTCGCAGCAGCTCGACTCTGGTGACGGCTGGTACGGCTATCAGGGCGGCGCCACTGATGACACTGGCACTTTTGTGGTTACTCCGTTCGCCAATGTGGCGGACTATCAGGTGGCGTTGTTTACGGGGGCGTTTACGACTTCGTATCCGATTGCGGTGCCGCCGTCACCGGCTGGACCGGTCCCGTCGGTGACTTTGTCGTATTCGTCCGGGGCGGTTGATGGGATGCGCGCTGATAAGAACAACCAGCCCGGTCCGATAGGCACTGGCTGGTCGTTGGGTGCGGGCGGTTCGATCACGCGTCACTTCGAGACGACGTGCACGAACGGGTCCAACCCGATCTACGACGCGTGTCCGATCGATAAGGAGTTCTCGCTGACTCTCAACGGTGTCGGGTCTCGGTTGGTGCACGTCTCAGGTGGCGAGTATCGCCTCGAGTCTGATCCGATGTGGCGGATTGAGATGAAGACGGACGGTACTGTCGCCAAAGAATCCCACGATGAGTACTGGGTGGTCACAACGCCCGACGGGACCCGGTACGAGTTCGGGGCGACCGACGATTCGTTGGATCACGTTCCGATGTATACGTTCGGTCTGACGGGCCCGTCTTGTGAGGGTCTTGAGGATGACGCGTGGCGGGCTTCGCATGTTTGTTACAAGGCGTGGCGCTGGAACCTCAACAAGGTAACCGACACATTCGGCAACACAATGCTGTTCGACTACCGCCAGGAATTCGACTACTACGGGGTCCGCACCTATCCCAGTGATAAGGGTCAGGTAGTTCGAGCTTCGCACGTGGCGCGGATCCGTTATGCGGATATTGATTCCTCTTCGGCCACCGATTTCAAGGCCAGAGTGCTGTTTGATTATGAGGTGCGGTGCAAGAACCCGGAATCGGTCACTAATTGTGACGACGATAACGAGCTGGTCGATACGCCTGTCGACCAGGCTTGCCGTAAGTCGGACAGCTCGTGCACCAACGATCATCCGTCGTATTTCTCTGAGTTGGCTCTCGATGGGGTCCGTACTCAGGTGCAGCGGGGCAGTAGTTGGGAGACGGTTGGGTGGTGGGACCTTGACCAGTCATATCCACAGAACAATGGCCCGACGTCGACTGAGGAAGCGTCGCCTGCGAAGTTGTGGCTCAACTCCGTCACCCAGCGCCCCGCCAGCAGTGGGAAGCGTCCGGCGTTTATGCAGATCGAGGCTGAGGACTGGGACTCCAAGACCGGTTCTGTCGGTACCCGCATCTCGTCGGATTGGGGTGTCGGTAAGGACGTCAAGTGGATCCACGATGGCGAGTCGCTCAAGTTCAACGATGTTGATCTCGGTGACGGTGTCGACGACATCCTGATTCGGTACTCGTCCCAGTTACAGGACGGGGAGTTCCACATCTTTTTCGACTCGATCTCGGGGAGCCCCGATGTGGTTGTTCCGGTCGATGACACACTCACCGATTGGAACGAGTACGTCACTGAGAAGGTAGCCATCACGGGGAGCCCGACAGGTGTCCACGACGTCTTCATCTATATCCATAACCCGGGAACAACGGTCCAGTTGGCCTATTTCAACTGGTTCCGTTTCACCTCAGACTCCGAGCTCGACGGCCTTAACCCGACAGAGTTCGAAGAAGCGACAGAGCCCGGCGGCTTCTACCACAAGAACCGGGCCGAGAGCTTGTCCGCGCTCAAGGCGATACCTCGGCCGCCGATCCGGTTGCCGAGAATCGGCAAGATCGTGACAACCCTTCAGGGTCAGGTCGACGTTGAATACGGTCAGGATTGGGGCTGGGATTCTGAAGCGGCACCTCCACAAGGAGATTGCCGACAGGATTACGACGATCGGCACAAAGGGCCGCAGTGCGACTATTTCTCTTCTTGGTATGACGGCTTCCGTGTTCATTTCAATATTTGGAAGGTGAAGGAAGTCCTCTCCTACGACGCGTTCTCCGAGAATCAAACCAACACCGTTGCATACACCTACAGCCGTCCCGGTTGGGCGTTCACAGATACCCCGGGCTATCTAGATGACTCCCATTGCAACGAGGGTCCGTGCAACACGTATGCCGACTTCCGAGGCCACGAGACCGTGACAGTGTGGCGAGGCACCGCGGCCGATGGCAATCTCGGCAAGGAAGAGCACGTGTTCTTTCAAGGGCTCGACGGCGCCAACACCACCCACTACCCCGACCCGAAGACCGTCAATCGCTCGAGCGGCACCGATCCTGTTGACGAGGACCGGTTCACGGGGCGCGAGACCGAAATCAAGACCTGGGACGACAGCGATTGGGTGACCCGGACCCTGACCGACTACTACAGCGATGCCACCGTGACAGGCGAGGCGTATTTTGTTGCGCCCTTCGCGATCAATACGACTTGGAACCAGTCCGGATCGAATCCCAAGTCAACTGTCACCTACGACTATGACGCCTACGGCAACCTGACCGAGGAGAAACACCTCCTCGACCCCGATGTTGACGACGAGGCCGGGGAGCGCAACATTGAACGTAACTACGTCTACAACACGACCGACTGGATCGTGGCGGCACCCAAGAACCAGACCCTGTGGGCTGGCGAGGATCACGGTACCAACTCAACTGTTGACGAGCTGAGCTTCACCAAGTTCTACTACGAGGATGACCACAGCTACGGCGACCCGCCCGATACCGGAGCGGTGACCAGGGTCGAGGCGTTCTCGAAGCGTATCGGCGCTGACGTGTCATCAGAGACCGATTACGAATATGACTCGATGGGGCGCGTCACCAAAGTCACTGACCCACTCAATCGCGAAGTCGAAACGCACTACAGCTCGACGACTGGTTTCGCGGATTGGGTAGACAACGCCAAGAACCATCAAACGGAGCTGGAGACCGAAGTCGCCTACGGGGCCCCGACCAAGATCACCGACCCCAACGGCAACGTCACCGAGGTCGAGTACGACGAGTACGGGCGCACCTCGAAGGTGTGGCTACCAACCGAATCGTCGTCGGGTTCCGAGTCCCTTGAGTTCAACTACACGTTGGCGACCGCTACTTCGCCTGCGATGACTGAATCCCGTCAGTTAGCGGAGACGACACCGAGTGATGTGTATCTCGAGTCGTATGACTTCTATGACGGTTTCGGGCGGGTTGTGCAGTCGCAGTCTGCCGCCAAGGACTCTGGGTATCGGATCGTGACCTCCCGCTACTACTCGTCCCGTGGGGTTTTGCGCCGCGAAAGTGGCCCGCACCGCCAGTCCGAGGAGGCCGGGTTTGATTACTACGACGACGAGACGTGGACTGGTGCCTCGCCGACGATGTCTCTCCAAACCGTCTACACAGTCGATGACCTCGACCGGGTGACCCTGACTGAGACGATCGCTGACGACTCTGCGCCCAACAAGATATGGGACGAGTCGATGTCTTATGACGGCCTCAACCAGACGGCAACCGACCGGATGGGTATCGAACTCGACTACGAATACGACACATTCGGGAACCTCGTGGCTGTTACTGAGTATGACGACGGTGACATCGGGGAAGTGTCGACTCCGTCGGTGTATACGACGCAATACCAGTATGACCAATCGAACCGGCTCACCACCGTGTTGAACTCGCAGGACCAAACCGGTCCCGCCGATGACATTGTGATCACGTATGACCTGTTGGGCCACAAGACGGCGATGTCGGACCCCGACATGGGTGACTGGTCCTACGTGTATGACCTAGCTGGGAACCTCACCTCACAAACAGACGGCCGCGACGACACGGTCGTGTTCACCTATGACGCCTTGAACCGGCCCCTCTACCAATATGACACTTCTACGAGTGGCGACAAGATCGCCCGGTGGGACTACGACAAGAGCGGCGAGAAAGGTCTGTTGAACTGGTCGAGGTCCTATGAGAATGACGTTGAGCGAGTCCTGGTCAATCCTCTCGGTTATGACGCTCGGGGCCGGGTCACTTCAACGAAGTGGACAGTTAGTGGTCAGGGTGCCGGGAATTGGACCGTGTCGCAGACATATGACCCGGCTGACCGTGTTGAGTCGTTGACTTATCCCGATGGGGAAACACTGACCTACGGGTATCTGGACCGGACCGGGCACCCCGAGTCGTTGGTCACTGATGACCATGACGACGCCATCGTGTTGTCGGCGTCGTTCAATGCCCAGGGGCAACCCGATCAACAGGAATGGGGTGAAGGCGCCGCGCAGAACATGTTCGTCAAGTTCAACTACACCGACGATTCCCAGCGGCTGTTCCGCATCAAGGTCGATGACGACACCTACGGCCAGGACCTCATTGGCCATTTCCGGTATCACTATGACCTGAATGGGAATATCACTCAGTTCAAGGATAAGAAGAATGGCGCCCAGGTGCAGTGTTTCTCCTATGACGATCTGGGTAGGTTGAAGCGCGGGTTCATCTCTGATGACGATTCGGGGACGTCAGATGACTGCAGCGACGGCTATACAACGACTGGCGCTGGTTGGTATGACCGTTCCTATGACTATGACCCGTTGGGCAACATCGATTCGTGGACTAATGAGGTCAACGAAACGACCCAGAACTACACGTATGCCCAGACCGGTAACGCTGGTCCGCATGCGGCTACTGCGCTTGGCGGGGTCGGGTCGTATACCTATGACGGTAACGGGAACCAGGCGACCCGACCCGGCGCCACTCTGGTCTTTGATGTAGCTAACCGGCTCTCCTCATACACCACAGGCGGTAACACTACTGCGTTCACGTATGACGTTGATGGGGCCCGGGTGGTCCGTGATGAGGGCGCCAACGAGACCATCTATGTCGGTGGGATCTACGAAGACGACGACTCCTCAACACGCAGCTATTACACGTTCGCAGGAACCGTCGTGGCGTATCGGCTCCAGGAGGGGGCTACTGATGAACGGTTCTACCTGGTCAGTGACCATTTGGGGACTAATAGTCATCAGATCAAGTATTCCGATGGGACTCGGTCGTCGCAGTATTACCTGCCGTTTGGTGGCGATCGGGGCTCGACTGCGGGGAACCTCGATACCGATCGGGGTTACACCGGCCAAGTGTCGGATGCTGCTCATACGGGGTTGTTGTTCTATAACGCCCGCTACTACGACCC
>JAAELU010000195.1 GCA_024226255.1 bacterium
CAAACGGGCCCTCAGGGGCTTCATCTGTGGCCTCTCCCTCGAGCACATGATGTAGCCATTCGGGGTGGACCAGCTGGTGGTTCCTCGGAAGCCGGATCAGCTCAGAATCTGGTTGGGCGGCCCACTCGGGCAAGCCACCCGCCAGGACGGCCACATCGTCGTATCCAAGATACAGCAGGCGGTCGGCCAGCCCGGTGGCGTCCTCATCGTCGTACCCGTAGACCGTGATCGACCGGTCCGGAGTGAGTCCCTTGAGGGCCAGCCGCTCGACGAGGTCCGCGTCGTACGCACCGGCAGCCCACGACCACGGAAACGAAACGGCATTCGGAATGTGCCCTCCCCTGGACTCGCCGCGGAGGCGCCAGCCATTGAAGGCGGCCGTGGGCCGGGCGTCGATCAGCTTGAGACCGTTACTCCGCTGCAGGTCGGCCAGTTGGTCCGTCGTAAGTGTCTTGATCAGGTTCTCCCTTGCTCTTACCAGCGCATCACACGCGCTCGCCGGCGAGTTCTGTTGGACGACTCATACCAAGATCGGTAGCAACCGCGTCTGCGGAATCGATGAGCAACGCCGCAACGGCATCTCGCGCCCTGGTGTCAAAACGAGCCGTTGGCCCGCTGATCGACAGGGCTGCGATTGCTCTGCCATTCCGGTCGAGGATCGGAGCGGCGATCGCAGCCGTCCCGATCTCAAACTCATCCGATTCCTCTGCATACCCTCGTTTGGCTACCAGGGTCAGATCGGCCTCCAGAGCCCTTTCCCAGCTCGGACGTGGCTCTTCCTCGGCTGGGGCGACGAGACTCCTCCAGTCCTGGCCGCGGGCGTACATCGCCGCCAGCAACGCCTTCCCGGCGGCTGTGGTGCGCAGAGGGAGTCGCCGCCCGATCCAGTGAACGTGTCGGATCGAGTGCGGGCTCGGAAGGTGAGCCACGGTCACGGCCTCGCGATCACGTCGCACCACCAGCGAGATCGTCTCCGCGGACTCGGCAGCCAGCAGCTCCATATGTGGCATCGCGGCCGCCCGAACGTCGATCTGTCCCAGGGCCACACCCGCCATCTCGACCACCGTCATACCGAGCGAGTAGCGACCGGTCATGGAGTTGTGCCACACCATGCCGTCCTCCAGAAGTGTCGCCAAGATGCGCGACACAGTGCTCTTGTGGAGACGGAGGCGCCGGCTGATCTCCCCCACGGTGAGTGAGGGTTCCTGCTCCGAGAACTCGCGCAGGATGGCAACGGCACGCTGCAGCGACTGATGGGTCGAAGTCATGATCTCCCGTGTTGCATATAGTGCAACGTATAAGCACTCTCTGCGACGAACATAGCTGAAGAAGGGAGCAGGTACAAGAGCGAGCATTCCATCGCTCGCGAAGGCGAAGATACGTTGGTCACTGTTCTGCGCCGATTGCTCGAGGATGGCTCTGAGTCCGGCAAGCAGCTGAAACCGATCCCCCACTTCGGGAAGTCGTTCTGGTTCAGCTGGCCACTCTTCAAGCGGGGGAGCGAGTCAGCCCACTCCTCAGCGCCTCCAGCCATATCCGGCGGTTCAGGCTGATACAAACTCGAGCGGCTAGTTTCATGCAGTCTCAGCAGCGAGGCCGACCAAACACGGGGATCTCGCTGCCCTACTCCCCACCCCATGCAGAAACCCCCAGGCCTTCTGAGCTGAGGGTTCTCCGTAGCGGGGGCAGGGTTTAACCTAGGATCCATCCTGGAGCCGATCGAATACGAGGACGAGTGGGCGACACTTGTGGACAGCGCCGAGGCCTCCGTTTCGGAGGAGCACACGGGTTGGCGGGTGTCTCGTGCCCGCGCGTGAGGCATGACCCACCCAAGTGTGGTGCGTGAGTAGGAGTGCTTAGTGTTGGGTGACGGAGAGTGCGGGAGTGCCCGTGGCGCATGACATCTTCATCTGCCACTCCTCGGAGGACCGAGCGGTCGCCAATGCTGTGGTGGCCGGACTCGAGCAAGCCGGAATCACCTGTTGGGTTGCGCCGCGCGATGTTATGCCGGGAGCCGACTATGCCGAGGCGATCGTGGCGGGCATTTCGGGTGCACAGGTCCTGGTGCTGGTGTTTTCCCAGCACTCGAATACGTCGCCGCATGTAAGTCGCGAGGTGGAGCGTGCCGTTTCTCGCGGTATCGACATCATCCCGTTTCGGATTGAGAATGTCGAACCGTCCCGGTCGCTCGAGTACTTCATCAGCAGCGCCCAGTGGTTCGACGCCACCTCAGGCACCACCGAGGAGCATGTTGGCGAGCTGGCAAGGCTTATCCGCCTGCGGTTCGAGGGTGAAGCGGGAGAGGGTCCCCGCCAGGTCACCAAGGAGGTCCTGCGAGACCTGCTCGACCGCTACGGCCCGGAACTCACCGAGGATCCCCGCCGGTTACAGGCCTTGTTGCGCGACGTGGCCGGTGAGCATCGGGCCGAAGTTGCCGCGTTGCTTGCCGGGGCCGAGGAGGGGGTCGGTCCGGCTTTGCTGCAATCCTCGCAGGGCTTGACCCCTGAGCTTGTCGAACGTCTCGTCCGTCGCTTACAACAGAACCGGGCGCTGGCCGAGGACGCTTCGCGATGGGCCGTGAACGCTTGGGTCTATGCCCTCGGCATGGAGAAACCGGCCCGAGAGGAAATGCCCGATCCCAGCGCGAGTGGGCTCCCGGAGACAGTCGCCGCCACCACCCCAGATCCTCCCGCTCAACCAAGCGAACCACCGCCGGCATCGCCGCCCCAGCCCCCGCCCCCGCCCCCCGCCACCGTCGCCGCGCCGGTAGCCGGGGCACCGACGCCACAACGACCGGCGATGCCACCGCCTGCGATTCGCTCTGACGCCCCAGCTAGCCAGGCGGTGCGGCCGGCCAGCGGTGCAGGTGACGTGAAGGGCAGGCGCTGGAAGATATGGGCCGGCGTCGGTGCGGCTGTGGTCGCCCTGGGCGTCATCGGAGCGGTGATTGGAGACGATGCGGACTCGAGAGGGCCCTCCGCGACGACGATCGCTACTGCAACGACTATCCCTACTACAACGACGATCCGTGCCACACCGACCACCGGCGTCACAACGACCGGGGTCTCGGCATCGGCCGGGACAGGCTTGAGCAGCAATCCCTACCGGGTGCCCCTTGTTGAGTCGTTCGGCTCCGCCGTCGACGTGTTCGAGTCCGCAGAAAGGACCACCGAGCTCGGCACTCGGGCATGGGACATCGAGGGAGGGCAGCTAGCGGTGGAAACAGAAGCTGCCAGCGGCAAGTTCCCTCTATTCTCGATTTCTGCGTGGTTCATTCTTCCCACCTCATATGCGATCTCGGTCGACATAGCGCAGCCTTCCGGAGACGGCGTGAGGTGCGGCATTCACCTGAGAGGCGGCCCCGACTCCGTCGACCGATTCTTCTTCCTTCTCGACTCATTCAGTCAGCAGTACCGCGTCGTCAAGGTCAATGGAGACGGTGGCTTGGTCGAGAACCTCATCGGGAGCACGTTTGATTCGACGATACGGACGAGTGAGGTGAACCGGATTGAGCTCTTCGTAGCGGGAGAAGAGCTGGCGTTCACGGTAAACGGGGAAACGGTCGCCGAACTGTCTGAGACGGCACTCCCCGAGCAAACGAGAATCGGCCCGGCCGTAAGCGTGTCGCAGGGGGCTGTCGAGCGGTGCACGTTCGATAACCTCTCCATCCTCGAGCACGACGGATCCGCTCCGACCGCATCGAGCGGCACCGGGACCCTGGCGCTCGCCCCGTCCGCCCTCGGGCCTGGCTGGGAGATCTCGGATCGTGACGAGTCCCAGACAGGCGACAACGTGTTCCCCATCCATTGCGGTGGCACCGAAGCATCCGGTACCGTCCGGATCGATTCGATCGAATCGCAGTCATACATCCATGAAGACGACCGAAGGCGAGCGTTTGTCCTCGTGGCAGAGAGCGAGCCGGATCTCATCGACGCACTGTTCGCATCGGAGCGGGCCAACCTCGCGTTCTGCGACGCCGGAGGCGGGTTCCTCCGTCCGGTGGCCAGCGCGACGCCTCCCGACCTGGGCAGTGATGCGCTGGCGGGCCGCTCCCTGCTCGGATCAACTGACGACACCCAGTTCACCATGATCAAGGTGTCCGCCACTACTGCGCTCTACACGTTGCTGTACGACCCAGCCAATGAGATGGGCTCGTTCGAGGGCAGCGACTTCGCTGAGGTCGTCTACAACGCAATGTTCTCATGACGGCGGTTGCATGCCCCGCCGTCCATGCGGAGGAACCTGCGACCTTCGGGTTATGAGCCCGGCGTACGGACTCTCGCGCCTGCCGATCAGATTTTGTGTGCTCGGACCAGTTGGCGCCGGATCGCAGAGCACTGAGTACAGAGTGCTTAGGCCGCGGCTCCCTCACCGACCACGTCCGGATTGGGCACGATCACGCCGGCGCCTCCGGACTCACGGCGCCTCTTGGGTACTCGTTGCAAGATACGACCGATGGCGATCACGTCGAGCGTCTCATGCTCGAGCAGGTCGGCGGCCATCAGTTCAAGAGAGTCAATGTGGGCCTCGAGGATGGTACGCGACTCGAGCTGGGCGTTGTCCAGCAGTTGGCGGACCTCCTCGTCAATTGCTGCAGATGTCTCTTGTGAGTAACGCGGGGCCGCACCGAACGGCCCGGCCACGAAGCCGTCACCTCCGTCGGTGAGGCCCATGAATCCGAGCGCCTCCGTCATCCCGAAGCGGGTGACCATCTCTCGCGCGATGTCGGTTGCCTTCTCGAGGGAAGGCGATCCGCTGAGTCCAAGAGGGCGCCCAGAAGGGTCTGACGCGGCAAAGCTTCCGGGACAATCCAACGCAGCCCACATGACTTCGTCATTGACAAATCCTCCGGTCGACGGAAGTGACTCATCCGGCGTACAGGTCGTTCCCCAGATGCCCATCGTCCCGACTGGCCTGGTGGCAATCCTGGGGCCGTCCTCACGCGCGAGACTATCCGAAGCAATGAGGCCGGTCCTGATGTCGGGTCGCGCCTAGCGGTCCCCGGACGAAGATTCTCTCGATGACATCGTCCGAGGCGGGAACCTCAACAGAGAGCTCGGCATCGGGGCTGGCCTCCATTACAACGGGGGGGGTGACACAGTTCAGTCGCCTGTCCGACTGCGTTGCCACGCAGCACAGGCCTAGGCAGGCCCCCCAAATCCCACTTCAGAGAAGGTCGCTCAACCGACGCTCAATCCCATGGCTGCGGCGGATGATTGAATCGAGCAAGAGCGATCGCCACTCCGGCCCAGTTGGCAGACCCGACCTGGTTGCCGTCATCGCGGCGGCGGTGCTGGTGGTTGCATCGACGGGGCCCCAGGACAGCGATTCGCATGTGCGCGGCGGCCGATCATCCGTGGCTGCGGTTGTATCAAACCTCAGCCGCTCAGGAATAAGAGCAGGCTCCATAGTCAAGGGCCGCCGATGTGGAGTCAGCCTCGTACCTCGGGGTGGCGTCGTAGGCTGGCTTGCACCAAGTCGAAGGAGTCCATGCCCAAACGCCGCAAACCGCCTCCCGAACTTGTCGCTGCCGCCAAGCGCGGCCCGGCGGCGGCTGTGCAAATGGTCACAGAACGTGGCGGGGGCCCCCTGCAAGACCGTGCTTCAACCACCTTCGTGTACGTGGGGAAGGCAGAGACCATCGAACTGACCCACTGGATGAACATCTTCCCGACCGTTCCGCCATTCGCCCGCATCGACAACACGGACGTGTGGTGGACCACGGTCGAGCTTCCCGAGGCCGCTCGCGTCGAGTACAGACTGACGGTGCAGCGAGACGATCGGCTGCGGCTCGTGCCCGACCCGCTCAACCCCCAACGTTCGGCTGGGCCGTTTGGAGCCAACTCGGTGGCGACAGGACCGGACTACAAGCGGTCACCGCACGCTATTGCCGTATCCGGCGTTCCCTCGGGGCAGGTCGTGGACTTGCCGGTGGTGTCCGGCGTGTTCGGAGAGACTCGCACCACCAAGCTCTATCTCCCGGCCGGCTACGCCGGCGAGCCGGTTGCACTGGTCGTGGTCCACGACGGGTCCGATTACCTCAACTTTGCCGCGCTCGGGACGGTGCTCGACAACCTCAACACAACGACATCGGTGGCCGCCTTGATGGTCAACCCGGACGACCGGATGGTGGAGTACGGCGCCGACGCACGCCACGCCGAGCATCTGATTTGTGAGGCGCTCCCCACCGCCGGCGAGGGCGTCACAATCAGCAAAGTCATTGGCCTCGGAACCAGTTTCGGTGGCGTCGCCGCTCTTCACGCAGCCTGGCAATACCCGGGCACGTTCTCGGCGCTGGTTCTCCAGTCGGGCTCGTTTGTGGAGGCGACCGGAGGGCCGTTCGGGCGTGACGAAAGGTTCGCACCGGTGCTCGAGTTCATGGGCGAGCTTTGGGAAGAGCCCGGCGATCTTCCCGCGAGAATGCATCTCTCCTGTGGGCAGTTCGACGGGCTGATTGGCGACAACCGGCGGATGGTCGAGCGCCTGCGAGGTCTCGGCATCGAGGTTGGTTGGGATGAGGCTCCGGACGGCCATCACTGGGGTCTGTGGCGGGACTCGCTGGGGCCGGGGCTCTCCTTCGCCCTATCATCGTTCGAACCGGCGGAGCGGAGCCCGAGCGCAGAGCGCTAGGGAGGAGGCACATGGCCGACATCACACGTCGTATCGGACTGTCGCTGGGCGCCGACCTGTGCTGGCCGACGTTCTACGAGGACATCGTCGCCCAACTCGACCCCGTGGTTCTCGGCGGCGACACTATCCGCTTCGATGTGTCCCGGGTCACTATCGAGCCGTACGACTTGCGCCAGCCCGTCACATATGACGTTGTGCTCGACCGCCTCACCCACTGGTATCACACCAGCAGAGAGTGGATCAAGAAGGCCATCGTGATGGATGGCCTCTACGTGCTCAACAACCCATTTTCGCTGCAGGCCATGGAGAAACACACCTCGTACGCGGCGATGATGCGGCTCGGACTTCCGGTGCCCGACACCTGGATGCTGCCCCCCAAACACTACGAGC
>JAAELU010000196.1 GCA_024226255.1 bacterium
GATCGAGAGCGACAACGAGGTCGGCGTCAGCAACGAGGAACACAACCCACGGCCCGGAGGTGGCGATCTCGGTGAGCGAAGACTCGGCGCGGGCCTGACTCACGGCTTCCTCGGAGAACGCGAGGTAGTACCGCACCCCGAGATCGCGGAGATGATCCGCACCCCTGACCACGTCCAGCGACGAGTAGGGCAGATCGCGTTGAGCCCGTGAAGGCGCTGCCGACAGCTCCGACTGGAGAAGGAAGTGGTACGGCGTGGTGGCCGATGCCTCGAAGTACAGACCCTCCATCGAGCCGATGCACCCATCGGTCCAGTGGGGCAGCAGCATCGGCGCCATCGGCGTGCCATAGGAGCCGAGCCGCGCCGATTCGTATTCCCAAAGTGATCGACCGCAGCCATACTCGTCGCCCACACGATCCATGGTGGCCACCATCAGGGAGTACTCGCCGTAGCCCGAGGTGCCCTCGTAGCCGCGGAAATTGTGGTTGAGCCAGCTTGGTCCGAGATTGAGGTCGGTGGTCGAGAAAAGACCGCCCGCCCAGGTGTATTCGCCCTGGTCATTGAAACCGCCGAAGGGCAAAGAACGTAGGGGAAGTGCCAGAGATACCAAAAGGACCGCGGTTGCGAGAACTGCAGGCACCGCCGCGATCCAGGGTCGGAAGGTTCTGGCTGAACCGGCCGACCGAAACGCCGACGCCAGCAATCTGCCGAACTCCGAGATAGCGATGCCTGCCATCAGATAGACGGACAAGTAGTAGAAAGGCAGGATCCGGACGTTCCACAGCCGGCTCTCGGGAAGCAGCAGGAAGGCAATGGCGAAGAACATCGCAACCAGCGAGAGCACGACCCCGA
>JAAELU010000197.1 GCA_024226255.1 bacterium
AAGACATGTGAGCATCCACTTCCGGCCCCGACGGGACCACCACCCACAGTCCCACAACGACCACCCACCGCCCACCAAACCGAGGACGGATTACCCCCATATCCTCACCTATTGCGCTAACGATGGCTGATGGTGGCGACGCCGGGGAGGTTGGTGAATGCTTGCTGATCGGCGGTGACGATGGTCCGGTTGGTGGCGCGAGCGGTTGCAGCGATTAGCAAGTCGTGTGCGCCGCGGGGACGGCCCTGGCCGCGAACGGCGACGAGGAGCTCAGCGTGTTCGACAGCCACATTGCGGTCGTAGGCGATGATGGGAAGCGACTCGAGGATCTCCTCGACGTAGCCCTGGCGGGCATTCCTTCGCTTGCCAGAGGCGAGTCCGAGTCCTACGAGTAGTTCGGCGACGGTAACCGCAGCGATGGCCACGTCGTCCTCATCATCGATGGCTTCGTCGAGGTTCAAACCGCCTCGCTCAGCATCGATCAGGAACGTCGTGTCGAGAAGGAGCAGACTCACGCCCGGTCTTCGATCTCCAACAGGCCTCGGAGATCAGTCAGTTCCGTCGACCACGCCGCATCGGGCCGGTGCCGGCGTAGCAGCGACTTGACATCGACGCCACGCCCTGTGGAGGTCGGCTCAAGATGCGCGACCGCCTTGCCACGACGAACGATTGTGTAGTGCTCGCCGCGATGTTCGACCCCGTCGAGCAAATCGGCGAAGTTGCGAGCGGCGTCGGTGGCTGTGATATCCGGCATAGGATCAGATTATCAGATTACTGTCTCGCGACATAGACCTTGGTGCTGGCAGCAACTCGCAACGAATGGACCGCCCAGATCCGTAGCCGACATCTGATTTCTGATTTCGGGCTTCTCTACTGCGGATTGACCCAGATCCGGACAACAGCGTCGCTGACAATCCCTCCAGAGGGATCCTGCTTCCAGACCAAGCCGGACCGGCGGGCGGCGTCCGCGGGGATTGATTCGGCTTCGGTGATGACCTCGTAAATCCGACCGGCTTCCTCGAGGCGAACCATTGCTTCGGCGAGTGGCAGCCCGAGGACGCCGGGGATGGCGGCTCCCGGTTCCGGGCCGGCCACCTGGAGTGTCACGGTGGAGCCTTCGGCGGCCGCCGACCCGGCAGCCGGAACAATGCCAAACACGGTGCCGGGCGCCAACGGACTGGTCGTCACCCATTCGAGTCGGGTCGAGTAGCCGTGTTCGGTCAACTCGCCGACTGCGGCTGCCACGGCGATGCCGATCACATCGGGGACGGTTCCGGTTCCACCTGCTCCGAGGCCCAAGGGATTATGAATCGGGCAGATCACGCTGGGTGCCAGATCGCGGGGGACCTCGATCGTATGGACGTGCTCGCGCGGGCAAAGTGGGCCGGCGAGGTAGCCCGTTGATGTATCGATGGCGGCGTTGGTTATGCCATCGCTCGATAGTTGCGCTAGTTGTCCGTAGGGGACTCCCTCGAGTGCTTGCGAGGCCAGTCGGGCCCATATCTGTGCCGGCCAGGTTCCCCCGGTAATCGTGTAGGGCG
>JAAELU010000198.1 GCA_024226255.1 bacterium
CGGCGTCGGAACCTCGGGTCGACGGCTTGGCGGACCGCCGCATCGGCACTGCGGCCATACGTCCCCGCGGCCTGCGCGAGCCGAGAATCAGCGCTCCCGAGAGCGAGTCCTCCGACATCGGCAAACGAAGCGATTCCCTATTCCTGTCGGCGCCTGATGCCTCGATTGGGGGTTCACAGGTGGTTGGGCCCTCCGATCGGTGGTACACGAATGATGAGTCGCAAACAGGCGCCGCTGCCGCCCGCGTAAGCGGCAGATAGGCGCTCCCCCATGACTATTCGTAGGTGAGCATCGTGATGTAACGGAATTCGTGGCAGAGTTGACGTGGCCGCACCCCTGGTGTACGGTGCCGGGCTCGCTGGCCGAATGGCTGGGCGATACACTTGGCATCGTCTACTGCATTATCGGTGATACATTAATACATCAATTCTTCAATGCGACAGACAGTACCTGAAGGCAGTAGGAGGTAGACGTATGCGGCAGGCAAGAAACCCGGTGGGACGATTCGGGACCGTTGTTTCGAGTGGCGTGGCCTTGGGTCTACTCTGGCTCGTCCTACTGCTCATGCTCCCGGCGGGTGCGTCCGCCGCGGAGGTGCGACTGGGGGTGCTGATAGACGCTCCCAAGGACGAGGCGAGCCGCGCCATCGTGAACCGCCTGGCGGACGAAGTGCGGGCGACTCTGGGCGCCACGAGACCCCTTCGATTCGATGATGCGGATTTCCGATCGACTGAATGGGACTACAGCAGCGCCGTGACGCACTACCGCGCGCTGGCCGGTGTCTGCGACGTCGTGGTTGTGATGGGCTCCGGCGGTATCCGCGAAGTGGCAGGCAATGGCGAGTTCCCCTGTCCGACCGTCGGGCTCGGTGTGTTCGACC
>JAAELU010000199.1 GCA_024226255.1 bacterium
AACTCAGCGGCGCCAGGACCGAGTCGCCAATGGTTCGGTCGCCCACAACGAGACGGCGCAGGTCCTCGCGTATGTCCCCATGAAGGTGGATCTCAGTCACAGCCGGCAGGGCAGGTGAGCTTTGGACGGTCGGCTGCGTCCGTGAACACCGGGTCGGGTCGCAATGGAGCTGCGCAGCAGCTCCCAAGGAATGGGCCGCTAGGCCCGTTCCCGCCTACTGCTTTGCCTTGAAGAGAACCTTGGCCGCCGCGATGTAGCGATCGAGCTGGGCCATGTAGGCATCGGCTTCGTCCCGGGCCTCGGGGAAACGGATGCCCATGGCGTGTACCGCGAATCGCGCTCCGCGGTAGTAGGGGACCATATCGGTGAAGCGGAGCGCATGCGGGCCCGGCTCAGCCGGCCCCAATTGTGGCAGCGGCTGTGAAGTCGCAGGCAGTTCGAGTTCCCGAAGTGCCTCGATGATCGTGTTCTCCATTGGGCGGTCCGCGTAGTCCCGGGAATGCATTCGGAACGCTTCCACCCCTTCTGGGGTGATGACGATGGCTGCGGGTCGAGCGATGTCGCGCCTGTCCAGCGCGTCGATGACTCCGTAGGGCCCGATGACGTGGGTCCGATCGGAGTCACTGAGGATGGGGAACGGCAACATGAGATTCTGGACTAGCGCCGAGTTCTGCTCCGGGGAATCAACGCTGATGCCATAGACGCGGGTGCCGGTCGCGGTGATCTCGTCATGACGTTGGGCCAAGCTGACCAGCTGGCCGTTGCAATATGCTCACCAATCACCGCGGAGGAACAGCAAGAGAGCGGCCGTATCGAGGTGGTCGCTCAGCTGCCACGGGTCACCGTGTTGGTCGGTGACAGTGAAATCCGGTACGTGCATTCATCTCCTTCAGGTCTCGCTCGACACTAGCGACCGCGGAGCCTGTCTCAGTCACTGTGAGGGGCTGCCACCGCCTCCTCGGCAAGTTGGAGCGCGGTCGGCCGCCGCTGCCGGTGCGCTGGCTGAGAACAGGCCTGCCGAGCGGGCAACTTGCCCAGCAGCCATGGAACCAGCTGACGCTGGCTACTCCGCGGTCTTGCGTATACTCCCGGTCGCATATGGCTACTTCACATCGTGTTTTTGCACTGGTTTTCGCTCTCGCCTGCTTGATCAGCCTGTCCGCTTGCGGCGCCGAGGACGAGCCTGCCAGTGCCGATGCAACCACAACGCCAGCTGTCGAGCACGACGACGGTGAACACGACGAGGGTGAACACGGCGACGATGAGCACGGCGACGACGAAGCGTCGAGTGGACTTGGCGCTCATGAGCACGGAGCAGCGGAGATGACGGTCGCTTGGATCGAAGCCGATGTTGCCATCGACCTGATCAGCCCCACGTTCAACATTTTCGGCTTTGAGTACGAGCCTGCAACCGATGAAGATCTTGCCGTGGCTGCAGATCGGACCGAAGCTCTTTCGACTCCCGGGATCATCGCCATCAACGCAGAGGCAGGTTGCGCGCTCGCCGATCCAGTAGCAACCGAACTGGAGTACGAGGGTAGCCATTCGGAGATGACCGCATCATGGCTGTTCGTGTGTGAAGACCCCGATGAGATCCGGGAACTCGACACCAGTAGGCTCTTCGCCGAGTTCCCGAGTTTCCAAGACATCGATGCGCAGTGGATTTCTGCGTCGGATCAGTCTGCAGCAGAGCTCTCTCCGTCTGCGCCCATCCTTTCGCTCCAAAGGTGAAACGCCAAGATCAACCGGTCGTAAGTCTCGACCATGTTCGGTTCTGCTGGCCGGGTCAGACTTCGGACACAATCGCCATCGATGAGTTGCAACTCCATGCCGGGGAGCACCTGTTTGTGCGCGGTTCAAGCGGGAGCGGCAAGACGACACTGCTGAACCTGCTGGCCGGCATCCACACTCCAACCGAAGGGAAGATCCAGCTGCTCGGCACAGACCTCGCCTCGCTGTCGCCCAGCAAACGCGACCAGTTCCGGGCCGACCACATCGGGGTTGTGTTCCAACAGTTCAACTTGTTGCCCTATCTCACCATGCTGGAGAACGTCACGCTGTCTTGCGCGTTCTCGCAGCGGAAGAGAGTTCGTGCCACAGAATTGGCTGACGTCGCCGCAAGCGCAAGGCAGCTCTTGAGAGACTTGAACCTTGCCGATCAACTACATAACGCGCCCGTGAACAAGTTGAGCGTTGGGCAACAGCAGCGGGTTGCGGTGGCCAGGGCACTCATCGGCGCGCCCGAGATCCTCAGCGCCGACGAACCAACATCAGCGCTCGATGCGGACAACCGCGACCGGTTTCTCGATCTGTTGTTTACCGAGACTGAGGCGCTGGGCTGCACGCTCGTGTTCGTGAGCCACGACCCGCACTTCGCTAGCCGATTCAATCGCTCGATCGAGCTCGCTGCAGATAGCCGCGAACTCGCCAACGACCTATGACAGTTTTGCGCATCGCGTTGAAGAGCGCCCGCTTTCGTCGTGCCAACTTGTTGCTCACGGTTTTTGCGCTGGCCATCAGTGTGACGCTGCTGCTTGGTGTGGACAAGATCCGCAAGGAAACCAGGAGTAGCTTCCTCAACACCGTTTCCCAGACCGACCTCATTGTCGGGGCGAGAAGCTCACCGACGAACCTGCTTCTCTACAGCGTGTTTCGCATCGGTAGCGCAACCAACAACGTCAGCTGGGAAACCTATGAATCCGTCGCAGCGATGGAAGAGGTTGCATGGACGATTCCCATCTCCCTTGGCGACTCTCACAGAGGCTTCCGAGTGATGGGCACGTCGGCGGACTACTTCGATTTCCACCGCTACGGGAACAAGCAATCGCTCAACCTCGATTCCGGCACACAATTCGCCGGAGTGTATGACACGGTGCTGGGAGCCGATGTTGCCAAAGACCTTGGCTATCGAATCGGTGACGAGATCGTCATCTCGCATGGCCTCGTCTCGGCCGATTTCGCCGGCCACGACGACAAGCCCTTCACCGTGGTGGGCATCTTTGCAAGGACAGGCACGCCCGTGGATCGCACGGTGCATGTCAGCTTGGCTGGGATCGAGGCAATACACGTCGACTGGCAGGGCGGCACCCGATCAGGCGTGACCCTCGACGCCGAGCAGGCGTTGAAGTTCGATCTCACACCAACCGCCATCACGGCATTCATGGTGGGACTCGAAAACCGGGCCCAGACGTTCCAGGTGCAACGCGAGATCAACGATTACGAGAACGAACCTGTAACCGCCATCCTGCCCGGTGCCACGCTGTCCGAGTTCTGGCGGACGATTTCTACCGTGGAACAGGTCTTGTTCGTTATTTCCGGATTCGTACTGGTAGCGGGCCTACTCGGCATGCTGACCACAATCCTCTCGACACTCAACGAGCGACGCCGGGAGATCGCAGTGCTGCGCGCGATCGGAGCGCGAGCATCGCAGGTGGTAACCCTGATCGCGTTGGAAACTCTGCTTGTGGTATCCGCTGGTTGTGTGCTCGGTGTCGGAATGCTCTACGGCTTGCTGGCTGTCGGCCGTCCGATTGTCACGCGCCGCTTTGGGGTGAACATTGCGATAACCTGGCTCGATGCAACGCAGATCGGCATCATGGCGGGTGTGGTCATTGGAGCGGTACTCGTGGCGCTGATTCCCGGATTCGTTGCATACCGCCGTTCGATACAAGACGGATTAGCGCTAAAGGTCTAGCCGCAAATGCCAATAACAACGACGATGAAACCTCGACCGTCTCGACGGATACCGCTGCTCAAGATCCTGGTCGCACTGTGTGCGACCGCCACCGCATGTGGCTCGGCAGATATTCAGCCCACGGCGGATCTTCTTGCTGACACGTCAAGGTCGGTACCGAGCACGTCAGGGCCGGCACCGAGCGACGGCCCTCAATACGGCGACTCGATGGAAGACTGGATCGATGGATCAGGAGCTGAGGCTGTCGAGCCTGGCCCGTCGGCCGATTCAACCGAGTTCGCGGAGATCCAATGGGAGGAATTGACCCCGCCCGGGTTCTCTGGCGACGAAGTCTACGATCGCTACGCAGACCGGCTAGCGGCAGTAGATGACTACTCCGAAGAGGCCGACGCCATCTATGCCGAAATGCAGGCCGAGTTCGAGGATGCCCCCGTCAACGCGGAACTCGACGGCAAAAAGATCCGCCTCGCGGGCTTCGTCACGCCCTTCAATTTCGATGATGAGCTCATCACCGAGTTCCTGCTCGTTCCCTATTTCGGGGCGTGTATTCATGTACCGCCCCCGCCCTCGAACCAGACCATCCTGGTCACCCTCGATGAGGGCCAAGGCATGCCCTTCAATGACGCCTGGGGCGCCGTGTGGGTGACGGGCACCCTTAGCGCTACCTCCACCGACACCGGCCTTGCCACCGCCGGTTATTCGATATCGGGTGCCCAAAGCGGCGTATACGACGAGTCCTAGAGTCGCCACCGGTCTCATCGCGGCTGTTGAACCGATGTCCTCAGTCAGGATCGTGGGCGACGAGCGCTTCCTTGATGAGCTGCACCGCACGTTGCGCCACTGTCGTGTCCGTCCGCTGACTGAGGTAGGCCAATCGCACGAGGAAGCGGCCATCGACAGTGGTGCTCGAGACGTGAATGTCTCTCGAATCGTTGACGTGCTGGGCAATGTGTTTGGTGGCCGAATCGCCGGCTGTCGCTCGGAACGCCACGATGGATAGTTCCGGGTCTGCCATGACCTCGATTCCGGCCAGGGCACGCAACTCATCAGCTGTCCACTGCGCCAGATCGAGCATCTGATCCAATGCACTGCGGAATGGTTCGACGCCGTGCAAGTGGAGTGACAGCCATACCTCGAGACCCCGCGACGGCCGCGTCAATTCCGGGCTCATTGCGAAGTAATTGGGGAGAGTGTCGTGGGCCGGCACGTCCTGCATATATGCGCCGCGCCCCTCCAGTGAGTGAATCAGCTCGTTTCGATCGCGTACCAGCAGGCCGCCGACCCCGAATGGCAGGAACAAACTCTTGTGGGCGTCGAGAGTGATCGAATCTGCCTCTTCGATCCCTGTCATCCGCTGGCGACCGCGGTCGGTCAACGTAAAAAAGCCGCCGTACGCGGCATCGACGTGGAACCATGCTCCGCTCTCGGCCGCCACTTGGGCACATTGGCGGAGCGGATCGATGGTGCCGGTATCGGTAGTGCCGGCACTGGCGACGATCAGCATTGGGGATAGCCCAGAAGCCACATCTTGCGAGATGGACGTCCGCAGGGCGTCAATACTGAGGCGCAGCTGATCATCAGCCGGTACAAGCCGAACCCGGTCGGGATGGATACCGGCAATCGTGGCCGCTTTGGCGACGGAGTGGTGGGCTCGCTCCGAGGTGTAGACCACGCCGCCTCCGAAGTCGTGGCCGAGGCGAGAGCGGGCGGCAACCGTGGCCGTGAGGTTGGCTGTGGACCCTCCTGACAGCAGCACTCCCGAGGCCGTATCGGGAAGATCGAACAGGCGGCACATCCACTGGACAATGCCGTCCTCCATAGCGACCAGTCCTGGGGCGCCGTGGAGTCCTCCCGTGTACCGATTGGTGACAGCGCCGAGTAGCCGTCCGAGTGCCGCCGTATGGATTCCGCCGCTTGGGATGTAGGAGAGGAATTTCCCGGAGGCGGTGTTGATTCCACTGTCCAGGGCCCGGTCCAGGGTGTCGAGGAGCTGCGGGAGGTCGGCCCCGTGTTCTGGTGGGGGAAAAGCCAGCTCCTTGATGAGGTCCGGATCGATGGGCGGGAATGACGCCGGTGCCGCCGGGAGATCCTCGACATAGTCATCGGCATAACTGAGCACGGCCTCAGTCAGCTGACGTCGGGTGGTCGAGTCGAGTTCTAGGTCCTTCGGCATGCGACGACTCTATCGGAGCCGGATTGGGCGGTTACCGATCTTCAATTGGTACGACGATCTCGATGTCGGCGGCACCGTCGAAGTCGACCGTCACAGCAAACGAGCCCTCGAAGACTGTGGGCTCGATACACATGAGGTGTGTTCCTAGAGGCTCGAACTCAGCGGACTCGCCCGGCCCGACGAGCAGCCCATCGGCGAGCGGACGCATCGCCATCACCCGGTTGTCGTCGATGGAGGTCTCGTGCAGCTCAATCGAAGCACACGCTTCAGAGGAACCACCGATCACGGTGACGGCGGAGTCGAGACCGTTGGTTATCTCGAAGTAGATAGCGCTCGCCTCCGCGACCCGCGGCACGGCCCGACTCCACTCATCGGAGATGGTCAATGTCGTCGGTCCGCCACAGGCCGTCAAAGCGAATACGGCCGACATCAGCAGTGCAGTCGATCGCAGTCTTGACGATGGAGTCATCGCAGATAAGCGAGGTCGGCCGCGATCTCATCAGCCGTCAACTCTGGAGGGAAGACAAGTCGGAGATGACCTTCTTGATCGATCACGGCCAGCGTGGCGGTGTGGTCCACGGTGTAGCCCGACTCGGCATCGCCTTCGGCGGCATCGAAGAAGATGCCATAGGTCGTCGCTACTCGTCTTATGTCCGCGGTAGGTCCGGTGAGTCCGATGAAGGTCTCGTTGAAGAAACCCAGGTACTCGTCCAGGAGTTCCACCGAATCCCGCTCCGGGTCGACGGTCACCATGACGACCTGCACATCGTTTGATCCGTCACCCATTTGGTCGAGGGCCTTGTTGAGCGTGGACAACGTCGTGGGGCATACATCTGGACAGTGCGTATAGCCGAAGTAGACGACCACCAGCTTCCCGGCGAACGAATTGAGGCCGATCAACTCCCCGGTGGTCGCCTGGAGGTCGATCTCGGGAGCGGCAGTCGGCGACTGCATGATCACACCGTGAAATGCGTGGGGGCGTAGCTGGGGCAGGACCACGAACCATCCGGCCAAGGCCAGGATGACAACTCCGAGGATGATGGAAATGAGTCCCTTGCGCCTCATGGATAGCACAGGAAGAAGTGGGCCGCCTCATACGCCAAGCTATTGGCGCCGTGGCTGTTGCGCAGTTCCTCTCCCAGAATCCCGATGTGGCGCAGAACCCGGTCCGAGTCGGCGGCCAGCGTTTGATAGCGATACTCGCCGCGGATGATTCCCCATCCGTCGACGAGGATCAGGGCCGGATCGAATGAGAAGGAGCCGTCGTCGCGTTCCTCGTACCAGGTCTTGAAACCCGATCCCACGATGTTGCGAACCTGGTCTGGAGCTGCGGTGGCGTAGATCCACTTCTCGCCGTCGGCACCGAACCGCGTGGCGCGGGCGGCCAATGCCATTGGGTCGTCGCGCTCGGGGTCGAAGCTCATCGTGACAAACCGCACCTCGGTATCGCCTAGATCGACTTCGTCGATGCGTTCCGCGATGGCGGCCATGGTGGCTTCGGGGGCTGCGCACGGTTCCTCACAGTTGCCGTACGTGAACGTGTAGACCACAACGGAGCCGCGTAGGTCCTCGCTGGTGACGGTCGCCCCAACCTGATCGGTCAATGAGAACCCTGGTGACAGGCGGATGCGGGGAAGCACCTGGATGGGTTCGAAGATGGCGAACGACATCACGCCCAGTATGAGCACGGCAGCTACAGCTCCGAGGCCGATCAACCAGCGCCTGCGGCGCTTGGATTGGGTCGGTTCGACAACCTCGGCTTCGACATCCAACATGGTCATATGCGAATCCGCCTGCCATCCGTGCCCGTTCGCTGGGCGTTGGGGATCATTCTATTTGTGCTTGTGTTTGCTTGGTTCACCGCGCCCAACCCCATCTCGACAGGCGATGAATCTGATCCGTTTGTCGGCCGGTGGCTGGTGAATGGGACTGATGCATTTGGTACGGAGTACTCGGGTTCGCTGAACATCGCGGCCGCCGACGACGGGTATGCCCTGGAATGGATCGTGACCGGAGCCCTGGCATCGGGAACGGCCGAACGTGTCGGTGAGGAATTGCTCGTCGACTGGTCGCGGGTCAATCCGCAACCCGGTGTCTTTCCCGACGTTGTGGGAACGGCCCGGTATCGCATCGACGACGACGGCAGTCTTGTCGGTACGTCGACGGTCTTCGGAGAGCCCGCTGCGGGTTCGGAACTTGGTGAGCCGGTCGGTTGAGAAGGCACAGCTACTCAGCTCCCAACGTCAAGAGGTACTCGACCAGCGCTTCGATGTCAGCCTCACTCAGTTGCTCTGCCCAGTCCGGAGGCATCCGCCCCGGATCGAATCCGTCGAGGACGAAGTTGTCCGGATCGACAATGGACATCCGCAGGTAGTCGGCCGCGGCAACGCCCGCTTGGCGGTCTCCGGCGTCGGCTCCGATGATCGCCAGAGGCGGTCCGACCAAAACCACCCCTTCCTTGAGCGAATGGCACGTCACGCATCCAGCGTTCTCACCGAGAACAGTTCGTTTGAACAGGTCTTCGCCACTTGTGGCAACGCCGGTGACCGGTGAATTGTCACCACCGCATGCAACGAGAGTCAGGACGAAGGCAAACATCGTGGCGATTCGGCGGATCATTTGTCCTCCAACGTGAGTAGGTACACAATCAGTTGGTCGATCTCGGTGTTGGTAAGCACGTTTGCCAAGTCGGAGAACATCTGTCCCGCCGGGTAGCCGTCAACAACGGAGGCATCTGGGTCGACGATCGACTGTCGTAGATACTCCTCGGCCGTGAGTCCCGGAACCGAGTTGGCGGCTCGGGAGGCGATACCTGCAAGTGATGGTCCGACCAGATCAACCCCCGGTTCAAGGCTGTGACAGATGGCACAGCCGGAGCGGGCTCCGCGGGTGCGACTGTTGAAGATGGCCCGGCCGGCGTCAGCCGCAACGACGACCGGTTGGTCCCGGTAGTCGAGCGAGAGCGATTCGCCCGCCTCCATGGCAACAGTGTCATCAAAGACAACGCGGCTGGGGCCGTCGGGATCGTCTGCCATCTCAATCACGAGCCTATGGATTCCGGGTGCTACTAGGAATCGCTCCCAGTGCAGCGCTGTGTCCGGCCCATCGGCGTCGGCCAGCGCAAGCTCCTGGTCAAACCGAGTTTCACCGTCGATCACGACGGTGAGTCGGGGAGCCGCACCTGTGGGTGTCGCTTCGGTTGCCGCGTCTCCGACCAACGGCACTCCGGCTCTGTGATCCACCGAGATAGTGATTGCCGCCTGGTCGGCCTCGCCAACTTGGTAGACGGCTTGCGAGATCCAAATCGAAACGGCCGCGACCAGAACCGTCAGCATGATCAGCGGCACCGCCTTGTTTGCCGGCACCGGGGGAGCTGTGGCGGGCCCGACGACCGGCCGACGGCGAGCAAAGCTCCCCGGAGGCGCGGTGGTCATCGATATCGACGCGTCGGCATAGGCCTGGCGAAGCTTGGGGGAGCGGGCGCCGGACAGCCGATCGGCTGCGTGAGCGCTGCCCTCGCGGTACGAGCAATCGTCGACCGGGCAGCCGACCATCTCGACGGTGAGACCCTTGTCGGTGGCCGCTTCTTGCAAACTCGGCGGGGCCATTCCCACACACGGCAGAACGATCACGGGCGACGGCGTCTCGAGGCCCCTATCAGCGTGACGCTGACACGTGAACGTCACCGAGGTTGCTCCGGCCTCGGTGAGTTCGTCGAGTTCTGACCACATCGTCGCCGGCTCGATGCCTTCGAGGGCCAGAGCCTGGGTCGGACAGCTTCCAAGGCAAACGCCGCACGACACACACTTTGTTGGGTCGACAACGGCCAGGAGCAGATGTGGTCCGACGTCGGTGTCGACCATGGCGATGGTGTCATACGGGCAGTCGGCGGCACACCACGCACATCCGATACAGCGGTCGTCGATGACCGCGACAGGCGCCGGTCGCCGGCGCCGCAGTAGCCAAGGCAGGCCGATTACCAACGCCAGCAGAGCCGTCGCTCCGCCCCACAGCAGGCCCGGTGACCACTCGATAGCCAACGGAAGTAGGAACAGGAAGAAGGGATCGAGATTGACCTGGCCGACCAGACTCGATCCATCTAGTGGGGGCAGCATCCCGAGAGGAAGGATGACTGAGGCCACAACGAGTGACCCGCCGATCAGCCCGATCCAGAAGTTGGTCGGCATCCATGAGGGACGCGCCAGGTGGCGCAAGTGGAACCAGATGAGCACGGCGACGCCGAGTGACAAGGCACAGTGAATCAGGAAGATCAGGAGCAGGAATGGCCACCCCGATCCAGCAGCGCTGGTCAGCACGTTGTCGATCATGAAGTCGAGGCCGGCGCTGAAAGAAGCCATCACTCGGCGCAGGGCCTCGTTGAGCACCTGAGCTCGCACATCCCAGATCAACCAATAGCCGGTGACACCAATCAGCCAAACCACGGCCACCATGACGACTCCAGTGACCCATGCGGTACGGCGTGGCTTCTGAAAACGAGCCATCACGAACGTTCGCCAGCCATGCAGGATCGACACGATGACAAGGGCAATCGACGAGTAGCGGTGGGCGGCGCGCACGATCCGTCCCGCCAACGAGTCTTCAAGCAAGCCGACCGATGTGTACGACGCCTCAAAGCCGAACCTGTAGAACATCGTCACGTACACGCCGGTGATGAATGCGATGACAAAGAGCAGGATGGCGATGGGGCCGGTGTGATGAAGGGGGTTGAGCCGCAACGTCCCGCCGGCCGCCTCGGCCGGCTTCTCTAGGACGCTGGTGACCGCGTCGAGCGAGACGAGGGCACTGTGGCCCGGTCCATCACGCCGCGCCGCCCAGTCGGCGGCCGCGGTGAAGCGGACCTCACTTTCGACGCCGCCTTCCATCAAGCGTGCTAGGGGCTGAACGGCGGCGCGTTGTAGGCCGCGTTGCCGATTTGCTCGATCAGCTGGGGTCCGTAGGCGACGACGATCAAAACGATCGTGCCAATGAGCCAAGGCTTGAATCGATCAAGCCAGATCGGTGTCAACTGGGGGTCTCGCAACGACTCTGCGATCGGGAATTCGATGGACTCGCCTTCGCCCAGGGTTTGCCTCTGGAATGCAGTGCGAGCCGCGATGAGCACGAACAGTGTCACCCCAACCAGCAGAATGGCGCCGCCAAAGCTCATTCGGAACAGGTGGCCGGACCATTCCTCGGGAACGTACGGCGCCTTGCCCAGCTCAGTGCGACGTGGTGCTCCGAGTAGCCCGAGCACGTGCATTGCATTGGAGAAGATCAGCATTCCAACGAACCAAGTCCAGTTGGCGATGGTCGCCCACTTGGACTTCCACAACGGCTTCTGTGTCACGAACGGGATCAGCCAGTAGGCGATTCCGAAGAACGACAGAGTTACGGCCGAGGCGACGGTCAAGTGGAAGTGGCCCGGGATCCATGCGGTGTTGTGGATGACCAGGTTCACGTTGTAGCTGGCGTTGGTGATGCCACCGATACCACCGAACATGAAGAGGATTCCGGCCAGCAGCTGAGCGGACACCACGGGGTTGCCCCATGGCAGCGCACGGATCCAGCCAAGCAGCCCGGTGCCGCCCCGCTTGCGCGCTGCGTACTCGAGGGATGCGACAACGGTGAACAGGGTCAACATCGACGGGAATGCCACGCCGTACGTGAGTAGCGAGTGGATGTACTTCCAGCCCACCGGGATTCCAGGATCGACGAACTGGTGGTGGAACCCGACTGGGATCGAGAGCAGCAGGAACAACCAGAAGGCCAGGCGCGCCAGCGAATCCGAAAACAGCTTGCCTCCAGCCTGCTTCGGCAGCATGCCATACCACGAGAGGTATGCAGGCAGCAGCCAAAAGTAGACCAGAGGATGGCCTGTGAACCAGAAGAACGTTCGTCCCAGCTGAGGATCGGTGCCGTCGATGATGCCTAGGGAGGCCGGGAGCAGCATCGTCAGGATCTCGACGGCGATGCCGAGAGTGGCGAATTGCCACATGACCATCGTGATCAGCGCTGCCAGCACGATGAACGGGCTGCGGCTATCGGGATTGTCCTTACGCCATTCGGCCATTGTCAGGTAGAAGCCGAATCCCTCGATCCAGCTCCCAACCACGACAAGAGTAAGACCCAGATAGAAGGCCCAGCTCGCCTCGAGCGGCGGATAGAACGTGTAGAGGACGGAGGCGGCACCGGCGAGGATCGGAATGGCGGCCATGACGAGGCCGACGACCATCGTCCAAAACCCGACACGATTCAGCTTCGGGTACCGCAGAGGGCGCTTGAGGCCCATGATCATCACCAGCGTCAGGAAACCAGTGATGAAGAAAGTCGTCCACACCAGAGCGTTCAGCACGCCGTGGATAGTTAGGCCCTTGTAATAGTCGCCGAGCCCGATTGGTTCGAGAAGGCCGTAGAGATCGAGGCCCGACCACTCGAATGCCTGGAGTGGTCCGTAGAGGCTGCCCACGGTGAGGGCAGAGATCGCCACGAGGAGATGGGCCCCTACGAACTGACGATCTTTCTTGGAAATCTGAAAGTCAGTCTGCTGAGTCAGCATGCTCAGTTTCCTCCCGTGGTCGCTTCGACGATGACTGATCCGAACATGGCGGCATGCCCGATGCCGCAGAACTCATTGCATATGTATAGATGCTCGCCGGGTTCATCGAACTCGACAGTGAGTTTGGAGACCTCACCGGGAACGATCTGCATATTGACATTGGTGTCCTGGAGCTTGAATCCATGTTGGACATCGACGCTCGTGACGTAGAAAGTCACTGTTGAGCCCTCCGGCACGGTGATCTCGCGTGGTTGAAAGAGGTACTGGCGCGAGATGACGTATGCGGCGTACTCACCGTTGCCGAGGTCCCGAATTCCTGGTTCGCTCCACGGGGGAGAGTCGGCGACGGTACGCGGGTCGACGCGCGACTCGTCGCCGGGGACCTGGAATCCCAAAGCAAAGCCGGCCACGGTGACGGTTGCCATGAACACGATCAGGATTACCACCGAAATGAACATCCACCGCTTCTCATACGGGTCGGTTTCGAGCTTCGGGGTCTCCGCCGTGCTGGTGTCAGTCATACAGTCACGCCCCGGGCGATCAGGATGAGATAGATCGACAGCCACAGCAGAATCAGCGTGGCCACGAAGATTGCCACGACGGCGATTGTGCCTCGCGGGTGGAACTCCTCTTCACGCGCGACATCCCCAACCTGGTCGGACAAAGTCCCTCCTCGTCAGCTTGTTGGGCAGTCTGGTGGGCGAGTCGCGGCGCCACCAGGGGCCTACCGGCCCACAAACGTGGGCCAAACGGCCCTATTGAGTCTTCGTTTTGGGCAATAGCGTTGCCGCATGCTGGGAAGGGCATATATGGAGGGCACCAACACGTGATGAACAGCCGCGTCGTTCGAACAGTCGTCTTTGTCCTCTTTCTTTCTTTGCTGCTCACTTTGGCCTCAGCGACCGCGTTTGCCACAGAAGAGCCCGCTGCAACCTCAACCGAGGATGTCGGTGAGGACCGGGAACTAGCCGAGGGTCGTGTTGTCTACGACGCCAACTGTGTGGCGTGCCACCAGACCGATGGCAAAGGCCTCAGTGGCGTGTTTCCACCTTTGGTCGACAATCCGAATGTCGATGACGCGGCATACGTCCAGGAAGTGATCCTGATGGGCCGCTCCGGCGAGATCGATGTGGGCGGAGCCATCTACGACGGGGTCATGCCTCCGTTTGCCGCTCTCTCCGAAGAGCAGGTCGCCGCTGTGACGCTCTACGTTCTGGAGGGCCTCGGGGCTCCATTGCCAGAGGTACAGACAGAATCGGCGCCGGCTCCGTCGGCTGGAAAGGGCCTGCCTGGGTCGACCGTGCTCGCGTATACCGTGGCCTTCGGCCTCTTCGCTGTTGGGTTCGCTGCGGTTGCCGGCCCGATGGCCATGGCCAAGCGCCTCGGTGGCAGGTTCTCCACTGTTCAAGTTTGGCTCAAAGCCCTGCTGATCTTTGCCTACTTCGTTATCGCAACCATCTTCTTGCCGTCCCTGCTGGTCGAGTCGAGTTTCCTGGCGAGCCCGCCATCGGTTTGGGAGGATGTCTTCTCAAGCAAGACCTGGGGGTTGATCCGTGACCTTCTGGGCGCCGGTTTGTGGTTCGGTGCGCTGCTGTTCGGACTCTGGGCTCTGCGGAGAGCTCAACGGCAAGACGTCATCTGATGTCGTTGCAGTTCTACGACGAGAACATCCCGTGCTTGGCGGCATGTCCGGTGCATACCAACGCCGGGGCATACGTTGCTGCTATCGCCGACGGTGATGATCTATCCGCCTACCTCACTGCCCGCATGCCCAATCCATTCGCCTCGGTGTGCGGGCGAGTGTGCGCCGCCCCGTGCGAGGATGCGTGCCGGCGTGGCGAGATCGATCAGCCAATTGCGATCCGGGCGCTGAAGCGTTTCATCACCGACAAGTACGGTGTCCAGTCCGGTGGTCGCGACTGGCGCAAGGTTGCCGCCGCACCGACCGCTGACGAGCGACCGCAAAGCATTGGAATCGTTGGAGGTGGCCCGGCCGGTATGGCCTGCGCTCACGACCTACGGCTCAACGGCTATCAAGTGACCGTTTACGAGGCGACCGCACAACTCGGCGGCATGATGAAGCTCGGCATTCCCGAGTACCGCCTCGACAGGGAACTTCTCACCGCGGAGCTAGACGCCATCGTCGATCTTGGTGTTGAGGTTCATCTCAACGCCAAGCTCGGCGATGACGTCACCTTCTCAGAGCTGCGCACGCGTCATGACGCCCTCTTCCTGGCTATCGGAGCGTCACTCGGCCGCGGGCTGAATCTCGAGGGTCACGATGCCGACGGGGTGCTCAAGGCGATCGAGTTCCTCATCAACGTCAACCAAGGCTATGAAGTCGAGATTGGCGATAGGGTCATCGTCATCGGCGGCGGCGACGTTGCCATGGATGCCGCCCGGACAGCCCTACGCCGCGAGGATTATGAGGCTGCTCGGATAGCCGATGCAGACGTTCAATCGGAGACTGATCGCAGCCTGACCGCTGCGGTGGACGCAGCTCGTAGCGCGGCACGCTCGGGAGCCGCCGAGGTCACTGTGATTTCACTCGAATCCGAGGAGGAGATGCCGGCATCGCCCTTCGAGCTCGAGGAGGCCCAGGAAGAGGACATCACGTTTATCCACCGCCGCGGCCCGGGTCGGATCCTTGCCGACAACGGCAAGGTGGTTGGGCTCGAGACCGTCGGTGTCCTGTCCGTATTCGACGAGGACGGTCGATTTGCCCCGTCATTCGACAGCGATGATTTGGTCACCTACGACGCAGACACCGTGATTCTGGCGGTGGGTCAGGCAGTCGATGTGGTGGCGCTCGAGGGCTCTGGCGTTGAGATGTCGCCTCGGGGGACCATCGGCGTTGGTGACGGTTTGACCACGTCGCTAGACGGCGTGTGGTCCGGCGGCGACGCCGCTCATGGCCCTCGAACCTTGATTGAAGCTGTTGCCGACGGGCGCAGGGTCGCTTCTTCGATCCACGAGTATTTCACCGGTGAGACTCCGCACGACCAAAAAGGCCAGTTGGTCGAGTTGGAGCAGTTCCATCGTTTCGACGATACGTACGACCGTTGGGATCGTTTGGGCATTCCCACGGTTGACACTGATCGCCGCACCGGTCTGGCCCAAGTCGAGATGGGATTCACCGAGCTACAGGCTCGATGTGAAGCAGCCCGCTGCCTGCGGTGCTTTGCCAACATTCAGCTTGACGTGAACAAATGTGTCTTGTGTGCCCTCTGTGCCGATGTTTGCCCCCTCGACCTCATCGCCCTTCTCCCAGCAGAAGAGGTCGGCGGCGCGGAGGGTCACACAGCTTTGACGCTCGATGAGCGAGCCTGCATCCGGTGTGGGTTGTGCATCGAGCGGTGTCCGCCGAAGGCGTTGTCGATGGCAGTATGGACCGGGGTGGGCGTCCCGGCTCTGTCTGGAGGAGTATCAGTATGAAGTACCTGGATCGGATCAAACGATCGGCGGCATATCGATCGATATTCCGACTCCCCGATGTGGCGACGGATCGCGATCGTGCCGCATCGCACTGGTCCAGCTTCTTGCTCCACCTCTATCCGGTGAAGGTGCGGCGTCGTGAACTCCGATTCGGGTATTCGGCCTTTCTTGGGGTGGCGTCTCTCGTGCTCTTCGCATCGCTCGTAGTGTCGGGGATCTATCTGATGTTCTTCTACGTGCCGTCGCCGTCGACTGCGTACGGCAATATCCAGACGATCCAGACGAATATCGCGTTTGGGCAATACATCCGTAACACCCATCGCTGGGCAGCACACTTGATGGTTCTGGCAGTCGCTGCCCATATGGCCAAAGTCTTCTATCGAGGGGCCTATAAGCCCCCCAAAGAGTTCAACTGGGTCGTGGGAGTGGTGCTGCTGGTTCTAACGCTGCTCCTCTCATTCACCGGCTACCTGCTGCCGTGGGACCAGCTGGCCTACTGGGCAGTGACAGTTGGTACTTCGATGGCTTCGTATGTGCCGCTGGCGGGCGAAACCACCAAGGACATACTCCTTGGCGGGCCGACCGTGGGATCGTCGACGCTTGTTCGCTTCTACGTGTTGCACGTCGCAGTCCTACCGGTGGCGACAGTTGCGGTTCTGACAATCCACATGTGGCGCTGGCGTAAGGACGCCATGTTGACCGTCGATGAGCCGGAGATTGCAGAGCCGGCAGAAGATGAACTCGTGCTCGCTACAGCCGAGGGAGACGAATAATGGCAAACCAAGAGCCCCGGGTCATCGACAACCAGCGGGTCCTGGGCGTCGTTCCGGGCAAACCGGCGGCCGGCGATCGTAAGGAGCTACAAGAGCAAGACACCGTCATGGTGTGGCCGCACCTGCTGGTACGCCATGCAGTCGCTGCACTATTCGTTCTCCTGGTTGTGATGCTGATTGCTCTCTTCTTCGATGCTCCGCTGCGTGAGATCGCCAATCCGACGAACACTCCGAACCCTGAGAAGGCGCCGTGGTACTTCGCGGCGCTCCAAGAGCTGCTGGCCCACTTCCATCCGCTCATCGCCGGTGTGCTGGTTCCAGGGGCAATCATCGGAGGACTGGTGGCGCTGCCATACATCGACCGCAATCCCAGTTTGCTGCCTCAGGCGAGGCGGATTGCACGGGTGACCTTCACGGTCTTCATGGTGGCGTGGATATTGCTGACGCTGGTTGGATTCGCCTTCCGGGGACCGAACTGGTCCTGGGTGTGGCCCTGGGAAGAATGGCATGGTGAACTATGAGTGAGGTGAATCGCCGGGGTTTCCTCTCCCGGGCATGGAAATTCGGTGTCTCCGCTATGGCGGCCGCCGGAGCTTGGACGTCGTGGGACGCCTTGCGGCCCCGCCTACCGGCCGGCTTTGGCAGTCGAATCAAGACGGTGGCGCCCGAAGCAGTTCCTGAGAACACCGTTATCGAAGTGCCCCAGGCACGAGCCTATCTGACGAAGATCGATGGCCAGGTCGTCGCCCTCTCCGAGGTGTGTTCTCACCTCGGCTGCCGGGTGCCCTATTGCGATTCGTCGGGGCAATTCGAGTGTCCCTGCCACGGCTCCGTCTTCAACCGAGCAGGCGATTTTCTGTCCGGTCCGGCCCCCCGCGGCATGGACATGTACGCCACCGAAATCGTTGATGGCGTTGTGGAGATAAACACGGAGGAGTTCCTGACGGGAGCGCCTCCAGGGACCGAGACGATCATTGAGCCCCCGAAGGGGCCCTCGTGCACGGAGTCAAGCCATGGCTGAACGCGAATACGACGTAGAGCTCGAGAAATCCACTAATGAGTGGATGAAGTGGGGCTTTCTCATCATGCTCATCATGGTGGCGATCTTCCCCGTCTATCGGATCTATGAGCCGTCGGCCCGAGCCGATGCGCGCGACGTGCAGGCGGCAAGCCTTGTTGAACAGGGCAGCGCCATCTATTCACTCAACTGTGCATCGTGCCACGGCGCAATGGGTGAGGGTGGCGTCGGCCCGGCTCTCAACTCCAAGCAGTTCCTCACGTCGGCCGTCGATGACCAGATCAACGGTTTGATCGCGGTCGGGGTCCCCGGCTCGCAAATGAGTGCCTATTCCTTGGACTTCGGGGGCCCGTTGACCTCAGAGCAGATCGAAGCGATCACAGCGTTCCTGCGCAACTGGGAAGAGGAGGCCCCCGACTTCCCGGGTTGGCGTGATCCGCTCGGGCTCCTCGAGGGTAATTAGCCGCAAGCGCTTGAGGCCGGCCGAACAATCCGTTCCTGCGTAGATACAGGCCGATAGTGGCGGTGATCTACGCAAGATCGAGGTCAGCCGACACGGCTCTGCGCACCACTGAGTGTGGTCTTCTAGCCGGTTATTGGTTAAGGCCGTAAGCCTCTGTCATCGTCCGTGCACACATGTTCAACTTGACGTGGACAGGTGTGGCCACTCTGTCGTCGCCGGGTAAGGGGACCCAGACTTGGAGCGCGACAAATGTGGCCATTCAGCACCCTACGGTCAGGCGTCCGGCGGTTAGGGGTGGTCACCCTGGCCCTACTCACCGCTTTTGCATTTCTTGTCACCGCCGGCGCCCCGCCGGCGTTTGCTGTTGGGAACGAATCGTTCTCGGTGGATGCACATAGTGACGGGGCGTGGGGCAATGACTTCATTGCTGATGCCACGATTACGTTGACGCGGGGCACCGACTCATGCTCGACGGTGGCCGATCAGTGGGGGAATTTCGGGTTCGACCTGCGCAGTTGTGAGGGGGGCGGTTCGATCGACCTGGCCGCCGGTGACCTGGTTTCGGTTACCGATGGGGTAACGACGAAGTTTCACACGATTACCGCGCTGGTCGTGATGGTCTTCGATCCTGAGGCCAATGTGGTCTCAGGTACCGCCGAGGTTGGCAGCGACGTGTTTGTCGACATCCACGGCCAGCCCGATGCGGGGCGGACAGTTACTGCGACCGACGGCACTTGGACGACGGACTTTGATACTGCCGGCGATGGTGGGGCCACCTTCGATCTGGTGGCCGGCACTTCGGGTTATGCCAACCAGTGCGATCCCGAGAACGACTGCACCCAGCACGACTGGCGTGTCCCCAACCCGACCATCTCAGTGCGCATGGTCGAGCAAGAGATCCACGGCTACGAGTGGGAGCAGGCCGTTGATGTCACAGTCGAGATCGATGACCCTGCCACCACCCTGGTGAATCCAGATTGGACCGACACGAAGCTGGCGCTGCCACCGGAGTGGGATCCCACGATGGGCTTCGTTCAGTTCCAGCCGTTCATCGATGACTTCGTCGTTGAGTCCGATTTCGTTGTCACTATGACTCAGCTGGCGGTCACCAAGACGCACACAGTGACTTCTCTGACGGTGACGGGCATCGATGAGGTAGATGACATCGTTTCCGGCACTGGAGATGAGGGCTCCCCCATACAGGTCGACGCTTGGGACCAAATGGGGGCAGGAACGTCACGCAACGTAACAGTGGCGGGCGGAAGCTGGAGTGCCGATTTTGGTGCGGGCGTTGATACCTTCGATATTGCCCCGGACACCAGCGGAGAAGCCGCCCAATCGGACGGAGACGGGGATTCCACGCAATGGTCGTGGCGAGTTCCCAACCCGGCATTCTCCGTCGAAACTCCAGGCGAACTCTGGTCCATGAATGACGGTTGGGTAGCTGGCCGGACCGTGACGGTGACAGTCGATGAGGACGCCAACCCCGGCAACGGGTTCCTCTATCAGACGGCGACCACCGTCGAGAGCTGGGGACCTAGCCCTTGGGAAGCCGGCTGGAGCTTCAGCAACTTCCCCTTCACCATCGAGGCTGGGCGATATGTCATTGCAGATGATGGCATCGAGGTCGCCAAAGTTCTCCACGTTGTCGATCTGACAATCACTGACATCGATCCGGTCGACGACGACATCAGCGGAACTGCTCCCGACGGCTCTTTCGTGAACGTTCACGCGTGCGATCAGGTCAACAGCTGCGAGGACTTGACTGTCCAGGCCGGCGGAGGCGGCATCTGGTTCGCCGACTTCTCGATAGACATAGAGCCGTCATTCGGTGGCGCCGCCCAAATCTACGATGTTGATGGCGACTCCACCCACCGTGGCTGGCAACTCCAGGAGCCGTACTTCGGAGTTGACGTCGCCAACGAAGAGATGTGGGCCACGAACTGGCCGGCCGGCGAGATCCTGACTTTCCAGGTATTCGCCGACGACACGATGGGCGACCTGTTGTGGACCGACACGATGGAAGTATTCGGCACTCCGTGGCAGAACACCGAGGCCGGCTACCGGTTCTGGGGCGAGTTCGACATTGACGGCGGGCAGTATTTCACGGTGACCGACGGGGTGACGCCGAAGGATCTCGTCGTCAGCACCATCAGCATTGCCGAAGTGAATCCGGACGGCGACTACTACTCAGGCACGGTCGATCCTGCGGTTCCGGCGGACGTCGGAGCGGAGGTCTGCGCCTGGGCGCGCATGCTCGGCGACTTGAACCAGGGTGTGGAGCTATGTGCCTTGCCTGACGAGGTGACCGGTGACTGGACCATCGACTTCAGCGGCATCGGCGACATAATCCCCGGTGACCATCTCGGCGTTAGCCAGCGCGATTCTGACAACGATGAGACCCACCACAGCTGGGGAGTTCCGCCGTGGATCTACATTGAGCTGGCAGAGCAGGATGAGGCCGGTGTTGACTTGTACCCCGATCGGGTCGGACTCGAGCAGTGGATCGGGCCCGTTGACATCTTCATCAACGACGTTGAAGTCATGTCCGACATCGTCACGTCCGGTGAATACATCCAAGTCGACCTCGATGTAGAAATCGGCCAGACGGTAAGGGTTGTCGATGGCCACGACGACAAGTCGCTTCTCATTGAGGAGCTGACGGTCGACAACGTCACGGCGTGGGACGACCCTGTCCAACCGAGTACCGCGTTCGGCACGGCGGCGGTCCCCGACAACACCCGACAGATCCAGGTCACCGCCTCGGCCGACTACGGCTGGTGGACCGAGCGTTGGGTTCCAGTGATTTCGGAGCAATTCCAAGCAGACTTCGCCAATCCAGGGAACGGTTGGCGGGAATCTGAGATCGGCTACTTCGGCGAAGGTGGGGCCGACGACATTTACGTCGGTGGCGAAGTGCGTGCCAACCTGTGGGACTTCGACAATGACCAGGTGCAGGCCATCTGGCACTCCTGCAATCCGCGAATCATCATCGTTCGTAACAACGATCGGATCGAAGCGGTCTGCTTCCCGGTCGGGTCTGAGCTCGTAATCGAGCTGGATGATCCAGCGAACGGGGTCGGCGTTGACTGGGACAGTGGTGCCCCGGTAGTCGTGGAGCGCGATCCGGACAAGCCGTGGGAGACGTTGGTGGTGTTCGAGTTGGGCGACTACACGGCGCCCGACGAGGCCGTGGTGACAGCGACAGCTACGCCAGAAGAAGGAGATCCGGTAGTCGTCACAACAGAGGTGATTCCGTTCACGATCGACCTTGTCGATTCGGACAATGACACGATTTCCGGCACGGCTCCCGAAGGGTCCGAGGTCTTGGTCGAGGCGAACGACAACTGGCGCTATCCGGTGGCCGACGCGACCAACACGTGGCTGGCTGACTTCTCCGAGCCGGGGGACCAACCGGGCGAGGAGAACCCTGTCGACCTTGGCCCCGGCAGCGAAGGTGGCGCCACGCTGCTCGACGAGGCCGGAAGTGCGACCACGATCGCATGGCGCATCTCCAATGCACAGTTCCAGGTGGCGCCGGCTGCCGGGTCGATTTGGGCCAATGAGTTTGAGTCGAATGGTGAGATCACTATCACGATCGGCGCTACCGACTTTGGTCCGTATCCACTTGATGAGTGGGGCAACTTTGATGGCAACAACTATGGCCTCACCTTTGAGGTGCCGGCAGGCACGGACGTGACGATCGACGACGGCACCACTACTAAGACCCACACCGTCACGAATCTGGTAGTTACCGGTGTTGATCCAGTTACTGACGTTGTTTCTGGTAGGGCTGTTCCAGGTTCGTCGGTTGATGTGTGGGAGCACTGGGAAGGCAATCAGGTTTCTGTGGTTGCTTGTGACGACAGTGTTGAGTTCCCGTGTGATGGTGACGAGCCGGGGACGTGGCATGCCGATTTCTCTGGTGTGTTTGATTTGGTCCCTGGCGTCAATGGCAACTCTGGCCAATGCGACGATGACAATGACTGCACCAACGCCGGGTGGTGGATCCCGAATGCGAGGTTCAACGTCTCACCGGCGGATGAGAACATTGGCGGCAACGAGTTCTTGGCGGACACGGAGTTGACGATCCTGGTTGGTGGTGTTGCGGTTCCGGGCGGACCGTATTCGACTGACGGGGAGGGCAACTTCGGGATCGGGTTCGATCCGGCCGAGTTGGATCTGATGGCGGGTGATCTGGTTTCGGTGTCTGATGGCACGACTACCAAGACTCATACTGTCACTGAGTTGGTGATCACCGGGGTCGATCCCGGTACCGATGTGGTGTCGGGCATGGCTGAGCCCGGTTCGGCGGTCGATGTGTGGGTGCATGACACCGACTCCGGGTTGACGGTGACGGCGTGTGACGATTCGCCCGAGTTCCCCTGTGACGGGGATCCGGTGGGGACGTGGCATGCCGACTTCACGGCTCAAGTCGATCTGGTTGGCGGCAGTAACGGCAACTCGAGTCAGTGTGACACCGAGAACGACTGCACCGACGCCGGGTGGTCGATTCCGAATGCAGCCTTCGGGGTGTATCCCGCTAATGATCGTATCGACGGGAGGGAGTTCCAGGCGTCCACCGAGCTAACGATTCTGGTCAACGGCGCGGCCATGCCTGGCGGCCCCTACTCGACCGACGAGTCGGGGAATTTCACCGCGGGTGGGGACGAGATCGTCTTCGATCTGGCGGCCGGTGATCTGGTGTCGGTGTCTGATGGCACGACTACCAAGCTGCACACGATCACTGAGTTGGTGCTGACAGGTGTCGATCCGGACACCGATGTGGTGTGGGGCACGGCTGAGCCGGGTTCGGCGGTCGATGTGTGGGTGCATGACACCGACGCCGGGTTGACGGTGACGGCGTGTGACGATTCGCCGGAGTTCCCCTGTGATGGGGATCCGGTGGGGACATGGCACGCTGACTTCACCGATCAGACCGACGTGGTGCCGGGCAGTAACGGCAACTCAGGCCAATGTGACGTTGGCAATGACTGCACCCATGCCGAATGGTCGGTACCGAATGCGCAGTATGGGGTGTATCCGGCTGCTGACCGTATCGACGGCCGTCAGTTCGCCGAGTCCACCGAGTTGACGATCCTGGTCAACGGTGTAGCGATGCCTGGTGGTCCGTATGCGACTGATGAGTGGGGCAACTTCACTGCCGGCGGGGATCCGATTGTGTTGGATCTGGCGGCGGGTGATTTGGTGTCGATCTCTGATGGCACGACTACCAAGGTGCACACGGTCACTGAGCTGGTGATTACCGGTGTTGATCCGGTTACCGATGTGGTGTCCGGTACCGCTGAGCCGGGTTCGATCGTCGACGTGTGGGTCCACGAAGCGGACGCCTGGCTGCAGGTGACGGCTTGTGACGACTCGCCGGAGTTCCCCTGTGATGGGGATCCGATGGGAACTTGGCATGCCGACTTCACTGCTCAGACCGACGTGGTGCCGGGTAGCAACGGCAACTCGGGCCAATGTGACGTTGACAGTGACTGCACCCACGCCGAATGGTGGGCGCTGAACCCAACATTCACGGTCGAGACGCCTACTTCAGTTTGGTCAAGTAACCAGGACTGGGAGCTCGGCGATACGATCACGCTGACCATCGCTGATCCCGGATTCCCGGGACCGCTGACCACAACCGTCGTCCCCAACGAAGGTGACCCAGAGAACCACGGATGGTATCTCGAGCTGGACGGCTTCGAAATCCAACCGGGCCATGTTGTCACGGTCACGGACGGTGAACACACGAAGGTCCTCACCGTCGTCGATCTCACCATCGAGGCCGTGAGCGGGGACGATGACACTGTCTCCGGTTGGCTGTTCGACGAGAACGGCGAACCGATGGCTGACGTTCCTGTCGAGGTCAACGTCGACAACGAGCACGGCAACTTCCACCGGGCGGCTGTCGTGCAGCCCGATGGTTACTGGGTCGCGGACTTCTCGGTGCCGGGAGACGGCGAAGGTGACGAAGCGCTGCCGGTTGAGATAGAGCCGAATACCGGCATTTCAGCCCAGGTGTTCGACGACGACGCGGATTCCACACATCGTGGCGACTGCTTCGAGTGTGACGGCGGTGAATTCCAGATCGAGCCGATCGAGATCGAGCATGGCGACGTGCTGATCTCCGAGACGGACGGAACGCTCTGGCAGTACCGCCCCGAAACGGGCGAGCTAATCGAGCATCCGCTGCCATTTGGCGGCGTGTGGGACATTCAGTGGGTTTGGGGAGACACCCTATTCATCGCCAACTCCGGCGATGGCCTGCTGTGGGCTCTGCACCTGCCGTCAGGCGAACTTGGGCCAATCGAAGATGATCTGTTCGGCTTCCCGATAGGGATGTCGATTCAGTCGTCGGACCCGGTTGGATGGAACCCGGAGGCGGCCTGGATCGCCGACGGCCAATCGGGAATCCTCCGTATGGACGACTCCGGTGTCACTCAGATTGTCGAGATCGAGGGGACCGACGGCATTGTGGTCGCCCCCGATGGGTCGGTGTACTTCACTGATCTGAGTGGATCGCTCTACGTGGTCGACGAGACTGAGCCTGGAAACTATCGAGAGGTTGTGCATGTTGAGGGCTACAGCCTCAACGGGCTGATCATGTTGCCAGACGGCAATGTCCTCGCAACGTCGATGGGTCCGGCGGCGCTGATCACGATCGACCCGAGCGACGGCTCGTTCACGGTGGACGAGTATCAGCAGATGTGGTCTCCGGAGGACTCGGCGATCGGCCGGACCGGTGAGATCTATGTCATCGATTCCGGGTACGTCAATAACTTCGGCGACGAGTCGGGGCTATTTGCTCGTGAGAGTGATGGCACGCTGGTCCAGCTGATCGACAACGACGACTTCCCGAACTTCGGCGACACCGTCGACGTCCTGGTGGTCGGACCGTGGGTGACGGCCACCAAGGAGGCCTCGCAGTCCGAGGTGTTCTTCCCGGGTGAACCAGTCACCTTCGATGTGACCGTCCACAACGGGTTGGGGCCCTTCGGCTTGATCAGCCTCGACGGCTTGGACGACACCGTCTCCGGCGACCTGATGGCCCTCGAGGGTTGTCTGGCGCAGGATCTGGCGTCGGGCGAGAGCTACACCTGCACCTACGAGCTATTCGTTGCGGGGGACGTGACCAACGAGGTCACGGCCCGCTGGGCGGATGAGTGGGGTGTGCACGGCGAGTCTGTGGCAAGCGCTGAGGTCCGCATGACCAACCCGGCAATCCTCATCGAGAAGATTGCCGCCAGCGAATCCGGTGCTGCCGGCGATGGGATCGCCGTCGAACCCGGCTCGATTGTGACCTGGCAATACGTGGTCACGAATGTCGGCGACGTCGGCCTGGGCGACGTTGTGGTCAGTGATCCCAGTGTCGGTGAGGTCTGTGCCGCGGCCGCTCTTCCAGTGGGCGACACCTTGATCTGCACCCATGAATCGGAAGCAGAATTGGGCTGGCACACCAACACCGGTGACGTTGTCGCCGTGGCTGTCGACGCGGATGGTGACGCCAAGACGATCGAAGCTACCGACGACAGCTCGTACATCGGAATGGCAACCTACGTGACAAGTTCGTCTCTGTGCCTCCTCGATAGTGGCGAGTTCCGTCTCAACTTCAAGAAGGACAAGAAGGCAGGATCCGGCTACTTCTCGGTCAACTCGACCAACCCGGGACAGTTCTACATGAATGTGCTCGTGGCCAACGATGGGACTGGAGTCGGACTCGAGATTCCGTATCCGTTCGTGACGAAGGGGGCCAAGCCGCTCCACGTCTACGAAGGCATGTCATCCGACGGCGATTGCCTTACCCCGATGGGCGAACTGGGGAGCTACCGATCCAAGATCAAGCTGCGGGACTATCAAGATACCAACGGAGATGGGATCGTCGGATTTGGGGATGTCTATATCCTCGAGGTGCCGGCAGACGAGGCGTTTGAGTTCGTCACGCTGCATCTCGACTACGGGCTGAAGAAGACGAAGGGCTGGGTCAAGGATGGCTCGGATGCCATCAACGACCCGGCGGTCAATCCGGATCTGGCAGGTGTCGAGATCCTCAACGGTACCGAGCATCGATTCATGGTGCGGCTGACCGGCACGCCGATCGATGGCAGTGAGGGGGTCGTTCGGAACATCAACCGTTTCAAGTAGGCAACCAAGCGGCAGCCGGTCTTGGTCACTCCGGCATAGTTGCTGTCCAATGCGGGGCCCGGGCGAAAGCCCGGGCCCCCCAGCGGGTTTCTGACCTCCTAAGTTGCCTCATGCGCAGCCCAACCGACAATTCGGTCAACTGTGGTGACGGTGACGGCACCGTCCGGAGGGTATCCGCGGTAGTGGGGAGACTTGTCGGCCAACAGCTCCACCGCCCCTTCCCACACCGGACCGGTCTCGACGATCGTGGCCGAGCCGTCGAGGCGAACCCACCACAGTTGCGACCGGTCGTCGTCGTACTCGTCGACCAGGAGCGAGACCCCGGATTGCCTGCGATGTTGGCGAGCCGCTTCAGAGCCTTGGAGCGTTTCGGTTTGTGGCCGATCGCTGAGTAAAGGGTGGTGCCGTCGCAAGCGAGGACAAGTGGCACGAGATGTGGGCTATTCGACGAGTCAACGGTGGCCGGCCGGGCGATCCGTGAGCGGTTCACTCGCTGCCACATCTCCGTCTCATTCGTGCCAGAGGCCAGGTCACGAGGGGTCCCGGAATAGCGGCCGACAACGGCTAGTCCCACATAGTGCCAAGAAAGGCCGTAAGCCTCTACATGCCCTATGCGATCGGAGTTTCACTGTCAGGTGACGGTGCAAAGGCTGACCAATGCTGGGCGGGTGATAGTTCCACTCTCGAAATAGAACACATGAGACGTTCTAGATCGAGTCGGTGAGCCCAATGTCGACGCAACGTACTCCTCCTCGAAGCGTCGATCGGGCCGTCGAATGGCTCGAGGAGAGCGACGGGTACCCCCTCACAAACCCGTGTCGTTCAATAGCTCTCCTCAGTGGGCCAGGGAGGAACGGTGAACCCGGGTCTTTGACCCGGGTTCACCCCTTGGAGGATTCGGGTTCCACCGCAAGTAGCACGGTGGTCAGTGAATAGGGTTGGGTCTCCGCTCCTGGCTCAGCCTCGGCCTTCGAAGCGTCCGCGACCAATTCCTCGAGTCGGATTCGGAAGTGTTCGAATTGCTCGGCCGTTAGATCGACGATCGACCGGCCTATCACGCCATCGAGGGGGCCGCCGCGGAGCCGCGTCGCGAGCGCAGCTTCGGCTCCGGCTCTGGCGGGGCCCATTATCAGTCCGGCGAGCGCGGCGGCGCTCTTCGTCACGTCGTCGAGGTTCTCGGTGAGTTTTGGTCCCGGAGTGAAGTTCCTGGCCGCTACTCGATAGATCTTCTCTATTCGTGCTCCCGACTTGCGAGAGTCGACCACGTGGAGATAGCCGGCTGCCTCGAGAAGGTTCACGTGGTAGTACAGCCGTGTGATCGGCATGGCCATCTGATCGGCGATCTGTCGTACCGATGCAGGTCGGCTGGCGAGCTTGAGGATTCGGAGCCGGAGGTCGCTGTTGAGCGCCTCAACCTGCTGTGACGTTTCGATCAGCGCCTCGTCTGGCAACTCACCTAGTTCGTTCTCAGTGGACATCTGGTGCACGACCCTTTCGACCTATCGAGCCAACCTGGGGGAGCGCCGATGGAAGGTTGGGCGGCTGGTTGTTGCTGTTGATTCGTGGCTCAGGCCATCCTGGTGGCGCTGTGACTCGGTGATTGTCCGGATTGCTTCTGGGTTGTTGAAGAACAGCATTTGGGGTTCCTTCCCTCTCTATATGTTCAATCAATATGAATATACATCGGAGTCCAGATATATTCAAGCGATTTAAATATGGCCAGAATTGTTGAATAGCCCGTCTCGGACGAACACAGTGGGAGTAGGGTTGGGTTCAGCGAGCCGAGGAGTAGATCATGATGCGCAAGCTGGTACGCGCCGCGATGTTGCTGATGGCAGTTCAAGCCGCGGCGGCGATCATCGGACAAGTGCTGTCACGGAAGCTGACTCGTGGCGATGAGTCGAGCAACGAATTTCAGGTCGCAGCCTTCTGCGGGGGCAAGAGTTTCGAGAGCCATGCTGCCGGCTTGCGATCCGGATCGGTAATCACCTCCATGGGCGGGGTCGAGATCGACCTGAGAGAAGCGGCGTTGGACGCAGCGGGTGCAGATCTGGAGCTGAAGGTGACCATGGGGGGCATCCAGGTACTGGTTCCCGAGCACTGGGCCGTCGATCTATCCGCCGAAACCATGGCCGGCGAATGTAGCGCTCACGTGACTGATATCGACGAGCTTCCCGCGGACGCTCCTCGGCTGCGCGTGTTTGCCGCGACGCGTATGGGCGGGGTGCTCGTTACGACCAAGGCGTAGGGAAACATCTCCCGTCGCTACGGAGCCAACATCTTCTTGGCGGTCAGGAATGCATCGCCGAGCCAGGCACCCGCGTTGTCCGTACCCTCAGGTATGTCATCGGCGTGTTTGATCACGGTCACTAGAAACTCAGTGGTCGCCGCCAGCTCCTCCGAAGTCATGTGAATGGCATGTTCCTGAACCCGCTCGCTGAGGGCTCTGGCCTCGTCGCGGAACCAGCTGCGATCTGCATGTGGCTCGGCGGTGCCCCCCAGCAGCTCCCACGGGCGACCCGGCGAATCAGACCACTCCACATGATCCAGAAATGCTGAGCAGACCTTCGCGGCAGCGTCCCAGGTGTTCATGCGTCCTCCGCTCGCTTGGCTTGCTCCGAGTGTATAACTCGGATCTTGAGCCGTCCTAGGGCGCGAAGGCCCTGAGCAGGGGTGTCATTGGGCATCGAATCGGCCAGATCGGGGGGTGCAGACACAAGCAAAGCCCCAGTCTGGGCGACCATTGTCCAGTATCTGGTAACAGGTCTACGGACCTGATGCTGGCGCCGCAGGGGCTTTGCTCTTGATCCAATAATCGCCATGATGCGTCAGCTTCGCTAGGGCCATTTGGCCCCAATCTGTCACTCGCCGCGCTATTGGCGAGGTAGCTCCTCGAGCCAGTCGCTGAGAAGGGCGATAATCTCGCCCGCGGAGGCGATTTCCATCATCTCGAGGGGAGGAGCACCGCCGTCGATTGTTCGGGTGACGCGACCGTGAATCTCGCCGTTTGGGTGTCGCCAAGCCCGGACAACCATTGTGCCCCCCAGTGGGTGCTCATCTGCCATGACCCCAAGGTATCAGGTGAGGCTCCACCACATCTTCTTGCCGAGGTGGCACACTGTTGCCGAGATGACACGAGGAGGGGCCAATGTTCCAGAGATCCAGCCGTCTTGTGATTGTGAGTATGGCGCTCACATTGATCGTGGCGGCGTGCGGCGGCGGTGATGACGAAACGGCCGGCGACAACGACGGCGGTGACGGCACAACGGGTTCTACGGCGGCGACTGTGGTGCCGACTGCTCTGCCCAATATCCCGGGCTTGAGCGACGAGTGCCGAGCGTTGGCCAACATGATGTTGGCTGCAACGCAGGCGTTCACCGGTATCAACGAAAACGTCGATGAGATGTTCGCCGCCGCTGAGGCCGGTGTCCCCGACGATCTGCGCGACGATGTCGCGATCGTCAAGAAGGCCGTCGAGAGCTTCGGGGCCGCCCTTGAAGAGCTGGGTGTCAACCCTTTCCAGGATCCGACCGCTTTCGCCAACCTGACTGAAGAGCAGATCGAGCAACTCGAGGCAGCAAGTGACCTTCTCGACGGAGAAGATGTCAACAATGCCTTCGATGAGATTTCGGACTGGGGCGAGCGGGAGTGCGATGAGTTTGCCCCGGGTGGCTGATTGGTTGGGCGCTATTCGGACTTGATGCGCCTCGAACCAAGGTACGCGCCGAGCGTGATGGTGGCGAGCCCGGCGACTTCAGCCGGTGAGAGACTCTCATTGAGAACGACGACGCCGAGAATGGCTGCGACGACCGGCACGAGATAGCCGACGATCGAGGCGCGCGGGGCGCCTGTCCGCGAGATCAACGCCGCCTGGAGTGAGCGAGCCATCCCCGTGCCGAGGATGCCCAAGATTGTGACAGCGAGGAACGATGTCCACGTGAATCGCGATTGTCCCAAGGCGAGAACGCCCGATGGGGTCATCACGACGGCTCCGATGATCTGGGCACGCACGATCACGGCAACAGCGCCGTAGCGCTGGGCCAGGGGGCCGGTGACGTTTGAAGTTATGGCATAGCCCACGAGCGCGATCATTACGTAGACGAGACCGACGATTCCAGTCTCGGCGCCGACGACGTTGTCGACCGACATGACGATGACTCCAACGAGACCCAGCAGCAGGCCGACAACGTGGATCCGTCGGATTGATCGGTTGCCGAGCAACGTGGCGACCGCCAATGTCGCCAGCGGAGTTGCCGCCGTCATCATTCCGGCGACTGACGACTCGATGGTCTGTTCTGCCAGAGCAAACAGCAGCGCCGGCCCCGCGTTGCCGACCACGGCGACCAGCGCGATCCCGCGCCAGTCACGGCGCTCGATCTGCACCCGCTGACGGGGGAGAAACAGAAGTGCCGCCGCCCCGAAGGCAAGTCGCATCCACGCGATGAGGCCGGGAGCGAAGGACTCGAGACCAAGAGCGATCCACAAATACGACGATCCCCAGGTGATCGAGATGATTCCGAGAAGTGTCCACTCGGTGACCCCGAAGTGGTCCGGCCGGGTGCCGGCGCTGGTCGCTAGAACACGACGAGAGTCTCGAGACATCGGTTGAGACTACGGCACGCGGCCAATGTGGAGTGTTCCGGGTCTCGGCGGCCTAGAGAGCGAACTTCCCCATGCGGATGCGATCCGCCTTCATGTTGCTGAGCTCTTCGGCGCCACTGACAACGATGTCGTGGTCGGGCACGAAGTCGAGCGTTGAGCTGCGGCCCTCATACGGCACGGCATTGAGGATCACTTTCATGGCGTTGAGTCGAGCGCACTGCTTTCGCTCCGATCGAACAATCGTCCATGGGGCGGCGCTGGTGCTCGTTCGCTTCAGCATCTCGAACTTGAGGTCGGTGAAATCATCCCAATGCTCCTGGGCCTGCACGTCGATTTCGCTCAGTTTCCATTGGCGAAGCGGATCGTCGCGGCGGCGCTCGAACCGGTGCGCCTGTTCATCCTTGGTGACGCTGAAGTACAACTTCACGAGGACGGTTCCCTGTCGCACAAGATCCTTCTCGAATCCGACGACGCCCTTCATGAAGTGGTCATACTCCTCGTCGGAGCAGAATCCGAACACCTTCTCGACCATCGCCCGGTTGTACCAACTGCGGTCGAATAGGACCATCTCGCCACCACGCGGAAACTCGGCGACGTACCGCTGGAAGTACCATTGGGTCCGCTGTTCCTCATTGGGCTTTCCCAGGGCAACGACCCGATAGTGCTTCTCATTCATGTAGCGAGTAACTCGCCGGATTGTGCCACCCTTGCCGGCAGCGTCTCGGCCCTCGAAGAGCACGACCATGCGTTGTCTCTTGGATTCGAGGTGACGTTGCAGTTTGAGGATTTCTACCTGCCACGGACGTAGCTCGTGATCAGCCGCTTCCTTCTTGAGGGCTTTGCGCGCCTCATCGCGCAGCACATCGACTTCATCCTGGAGTTCGAGGTGGGCCAATACCAACTTGGACAACGGCATTGGTTCGCCGCCGACGACAACTTCTGGGTCCTGCTCAGGCATGGCGCAACGGTAGCACTGCAAGAGGAAGCGTATTAGGGGCGTATGGCCTTGGGGCGCTCGCGGTGTGAACACAGCGCAATCCGCCGCGTAGACTTCATGGCGGTGTCTGGATGGTCGATTCAAGTCGGCGTGAGGAGCCTCGATGGCATATCTGCGAATGAGAGCTCTCGTGGTGATGCTGCTATTGGGACTCGGTTTGACGGGGTGTGGAACGTCCGGGTCGGGGACGATCGTCTCGAGTGTCCGCTCCGTGACGGAATTCGACGGCATTGTGGTGAGTGACGGGCTGAGTGTTGAGCTCGACGTCGCAGCCGGTACGGCGCACTCGGTGACGGTGAACTACGACGACAACATCATCGATCAGGTGATCACGAGAGTGACGGGCGGGGTCCTGGTCATCGAGTTCGACGGAAGTGTCAATTTCTCCGGTTCGGGACGTTCGGTCGTCGTCACCATGCCTCGACTGGCTTCCCTCGACGCCAGTGGTGGAGCCAGTGTTTCTGCCGAAGGGATGGCCGATCGAATCTCGATCGAAGCGTCCGGTGGTTCCTCAATATCCACAGGCGGACTGCAGGCTGCTCACGTCACCCTCGACGTGTCAGGCGGGGCAAGCGTGACTGTCTACGCAATGAGCTCCGCAACTGGCGAGGCGTCAGGCGGCTCTTCGGTCAGCGTGTTGGGGTCGCCGGGCGTATTCGACATCGACAGCAGTGGGGGATCGAGCGTCTCGGGCGGCTAGCCGGTCCCTCGGCAACCTCAGTTGCTCAGTGCCCAGTCGACGGCAGCCAGAGCATGAATGCGTGTCGTTGGAAAGTAGGGGACCGACACATCTTCGCGTTTCACGAGCAATTCGATTTCCGTACAACCGGCAATGATTCCGGTGGCGCCGGCCGCCGTGAGGCCGTCGATGATCCCGAGGTAGGTATTTCGTGATTCATCCGTAATGATGCCCTGAACCAGTTCGTCGTAGATGATGTTGTGCACGACGGTGCGGCCGTCGGGTCCAGGGACGCGGACGTCGAGGCCGTGCCGGTTTTCGAGCCGCCCCCGGTAGAAGTCCTCTTCCATCGTGAAACGGGTGCCGAGCAATGCAACCGAGGCCACGGCGGCGGCCTGGACGGCCGCTGCCGTCGCGTCGGCAATGTGGATGAGCGGGATGGATATCGCAGCCTGTACCTCGTCGGCCATGAGGTGCATCGTGTTAGTGCAGATCAAGAGGCACTCACCGCCGCCGGCTTCGATCCGCTGCGCAGCGTCGACCATCGCCGCCGTAGCCGACTCCCAATCACCGCGGTGCTGCAGTGTTTCGATGTCGTGAAAGTCCACCGAGTACATCACCGACTTCGCCGAGTGAGTGCCTCCGAGGCGCCGGCGGACCTCTTCGTTGATGATCCGGTAGTACTCGGCCGAAGACTCCCAGCTCATTCCTCCGAGCAATCCAATGGTTCGCATCGCCGGAAGTATATGTAGCCGGACATCGCTCCAGGAGGCATCGGGGTTGGGTCCAAATCGATTCTCAGCTCATCCGCGTTGTCGACGCGCTCAACTCGAGTCGGCCACGGATTGAGGTCGATGCAGTTGAGTTGCGCCGTCCGCACAACGTTGCACGGAGAACGCGGCACGAAGTACCCGGCGCTGCGGCCTGATGGGAAGTCGGCAAAGAGGCGCTCACCGGCGGCGCCTTCACTCCGTCTTTGACCGCTTGCGTATTCGCCCGGCGGGTGCTGGGAGGTGCTGCGATCTCCGTCGAAACCTCGGCTTCGGGGCCGTCTGCAGACCGTGCCGTTGCAACCACTCCTCCCGGAGGGCCGATTGCCCACCTCGCCGACGGCAACGGAACGGACCGATCAAAGATCGGTTTGGCTTCCTGCGGTGGGCGACCGATGGATAGGCTGAGTCATCGTCGAGAACCAGATCGGAAACATGCACCAACTCGAGCCACTTCTCATGTCGCCTGTACTTGCGGAGAAACCGTGGGGAGGCCGCCGCCTGGCCGAATACGGCAAGGTGTTGCCCGACGGCGTCTGGATAGGCGAGAGCTGGGATGTCGCCGATCTTCCGGCCGACGCGGTGTCGGCTGTTGCCGACCCTCGGTCCCGGGTCGCTTCCGGGCAGTTCGAGGGCCGTGCCCTGTGCGAACTCATAGCCGAGTTCGGCGAGGATTTGCTGGGATGCGCCAGCCCGACGCCCGAAGGTGACTTCCCACTGCTTGTTAAGTTGCTCGATGCCAGAGAGCACCTCTCGGTCCAGGTTCACCCCGATCGGAAGTACGTCAAGAAGCATCCGACGGCCCGCCTCAAGACAGAGTCGTGGTACGTGGTTGCGGCCGACCCGGGCGCTCACCTGTACTTGGGTCTGCGGGACGGTGCCACCGTCGCCGATGTTGCTTCGCGAATGGGTACGGCAGGGATAGTGGGTCTGCTCAGAACGATTCCGGCAATGCCCGGCGACTTCCACCACCTCCCGGCCGGTCTGGTGCATGCGCTGGGGGCGGGTGTGATGGTCGCCGAGGTGCAAACGCCGAGCGATACGACGTTCCGTCTGTACGACTGGGAGGATCGTTACGGGAGGCCTAACCGGCCGATGCACGGGGCCGAGGCCCTCGAAGCCATCCGTCCAGATCTGGACTCCGTTATGTCTTCGCGACCTGAGGGCCCTGGCAGTCGTCGGCTGCTGGCTCGGGAGCTGTACTGGATGACCGAGCACCGCAGCTCTGGTGGATCAGTCGAGATTGTGCGCCGGCCGGAGGTACGTGTGATCGTGATGGTCGCCGGAGCCGCGCGGATCGATCGCCTCGAAGTGGCCGCAGGCGCCACTGTTGTGGTGCCTGCTTGCGTCGTCCTCGATGCCGCCATCGAGGCCACAGCTGACACCGTGATTCTCGAGGTTGGGCTCGTGTGAATCCGGCCCGCCCCCCGCAGTGACGGTGCGGCACCAGCACTAGTCTTTCCGGGTGACTCCGAACACCGTCGACGAAGTTCAGGACGCCCTAGCAGGGGCCTCCTACATCGCGGACCGCCCGTTGGCAGTGACCATCCACTTGGCCCTGCAGTTGGGGCGGCCCCTGTTTCTCGAGGGCGAGGCCGGGGTCGGCAAGACTGAGATCGCCAAGGTGCTCGCCCACATCCTCGGCGAGGATCTCATCCGTCTCCAGTGCTACGAGGGACTCGACGTTTCGCACGCCCTTTACGAGTGGGACTACGCCCGACAGATGCTGGCCATCCGCATGGCCGAGGCAACCAGTGGCCCGACGGCGGAAGTAACCGACATCATGAGTCGTGAGTTTCTGCTTGCCCGGCCGCTGTTGCAGGCGATTGAACTAGGGGCTCAGGGAAAGCGGCCCGTCCTGCTCATCGACGAATTGGATCGCGCAGACGAGGAGTTCGAGGCGTATCTCCTGGAGCTGCTCTCGGACTTCCAGGTGACAATTCCCGAGGTTGCCACCATCAAGGCCCGAGTACCGCCGGTGGTGGTCATCACCTCGAACCGAACTCGAGAAATCCACGATGCCCTGAAGCGGCGCTGCCTGTACCACTGGATCGACTACCCCTCCTATGAACGGGAACTCGAGATCATGCGCGCCAAAGCTCCCGACCTCCCTCACCGTCTCGCCGAGCAGCTGGCGACGGCGATGCAGCAGTTGCGGGCGGCCGATCTCTTCAAGGCCCCGGGCGTTGCTGAGACTCTCGATTGGGGCCATGCCTTGACAGTTCTTGGTCGGGGAGAGCTCAACGGCGTCACGATCGACGAGACGCTGGGTGTCGTGCTGAAGTATCAGGAAGACTTGACCCGAGTGCGCGCCAACGGTGTCGAGCAACTGCTTGTAGCGGAGTGAGTACCGCATTTGCCGTCAACCTGGTGCACTTCGTGCGTCACCTCCGCGATCGAGGCTTTCAGGTCGGTCCGGCCACCATTCAGGAGCTGACTGCGGCGATCGATGCAGTCGGCCTGGCGTATCGAGCTGACGTGAAAGCAGCGTTCGAGGCGGTCGTGGTCGCTCGGCCTACGGAGCGCCCCATTTTCGAGGACGCATTCGAGTCGTTCTTCGGGAAGGGGCTACTGCGGCTTCCCCACATCCCAGAGGCGGGTGATGAGCCGGACCGGGGGACTCTTGATCTGCGTCGGGTGACCGTCCCGATCCTCGCGGACATGCCGGGAGATGAGCCCGATCTTGGCGATCTGGGAATCCCTGAGGTCCGGGGAGCGTCAGCCGAAGAGCGGTTGGCGACGCGGGACTTCCGCGACCTGAGCCCCGACGAAGCGGAAGAGGTGCGACGCATCATGGCGCGCATCGTGTGGCGTCCCGCCCACGCTCAGTCGCGGCGGTGGACGCAGAGCCGGCAAGGAACCCGTCCCGACATGCGCCGGACCATGCGCAATCTGGTTGGTCCGGGCGGCGACATGATGCAGCTGGCGATGGCGCAACGAAAGCCGCGACGCCGTCCGCTGGTGGTACTCGCCGACGTCAGCGGCTCTATGGAGCAATATGCCGAGATGTTCCTCCACTTCCTCCATGCGGCTCAAGGACGACTCGGTCGCGTCGAGACTTTTGTCTTTGCAACCCATCTCAGCCGCATAACTCGTGAATTGCGCCATCGCATGCCAGACGCTGCCCTACGACGAGTTGGTGAAGCGGTGGACGATTGGTCCGGTGGAACCCGAATTGGGGACGCGGTGGCGCAATTCAATGTTCTCTGGGGCCGCCGTGTCACCAGAGGCGGTGCAATCGGTTTGATCATCTCAGACGGTTGGGACACGGGAGATCCCGCGTTACTCGGCAAAGAGATGGCTCGGTTCGCTCGGTCGATGCACCGGGTCATTTGGCTCAACCCCTTGGCAGGTCGAGCAAACTACGCTCCGGAGACGCGAGGAATGCAGGCTGCGCTGCCCTTCGTGGATGACTTGCTGTCCGCAGCGAATATTCTTGACCTACGTGAAGTTGTCAGGCTGTTGGAGTCGGTGCCGGCTCGGAGGTGACCGTGAGAGAAGAACTCGAAACCTACAGGGCGTGGACAGACGCGGGTAAGCGTGTCGCCGTCGCGACGGTCGTCAACGTCAAGGGCTCGGCGCCGCGCAGCGAGGGGTCGAAATTCATGGTGTCTGATGCGGGCGACATGGCCGGTTCGGTGTCTGGCGGTTGCGTCGAGAACGATGTTGCTCTCCACGCCCAGGACGTCATAGCGCCCGGTGAGCCGAAACTGGTGACGTACGGCATTGCGGACGAGGACGCCTTCGAGGTGGGCCTCACCTGTGGTGGCACGATTCAGGTCTACATAGAGAAGTGGTGACGAGTGGCTGACGTGATTGACGCCATCAGTGGACTCAACGATGCCGAGAAGTTGGGCGCGGTGGCGACGATTGTTGATGGGCCCGGGTTTGGGAACAAGGCGGTACTCGATGCTGCCGGAGTCGTTCTGGCCGGGTCCTTGCCCGACAATGTGATTTCCGATGTATCTGCCGACGCCGTGGAATTGATGCGCAACGAGCAGTCGCGCACCCTGGCATACGGCGAGCGGTCGGTGTTCATCGAGACTGTGGCACCCCAGCCAATCATGCTTCTTTTTGGCGCCGGCCATATCGCTCAGCCGTTATCGGTGATGGCTCAGGTTGTCGGTTTCCGTGTGATTGTGGCCGATGCCCGGGCGACGTGGGCTACACCTGAGCGCTTCCCGGCCGTGGACCGTCTCGTTGTGGGATGGCCGGACGTTGTGCTCGAGGAAATCGAGCTGGACTCTCGCACGTACGTGGTCATGCTCAGCCATGATCGGCGCTTCGAGGATCCGGTACTGGCCGCGGTGCGCAGCGCCCCAGTCGCCTATGTGGGAGCCCTTGGCAGCCGTCGAACCTCCCGCGAACGTGGAGAACGACTGTCTGGCGAGGGTTGGTCCTCTGAAGAAATCGAACGGTTGCATGCCCCAATCGGTATCGACATTGGCGCCGAGACTCCAGCCGAGATCGCCGTCTCGATTCTCGGGGAAATCACGCGGGTCCGGTATGGGGCCGGCAGCGGATTGTCGCTGCGTGGTCAGGCAGGCCGCATCCATCCGCAGCGTGGCGTCGAAGCCGGCACGGAGTAGCACAGCCGGCTGTTAGGCACCATCGCCCTGTTCGGCATCCTTGGGCATTGCACCCGTGACTGCCGAACCAACGGCGATCATCGCTGCTGCAATAGCCAAGGCCAGTGACCATCCAAGGGGATTGTTCACGGGCAGCGGCGATGCTGCCTCGCCGCCAATTACTACCGCCGATTCGCCAGGATCTGGTGCGTTCAGCGAAACGTGTCCCGGGAATCCTTCCACGGGATCATCGGTAGGTGCCACGCCCGGCCCTGGGTTCGTTGTGGTGCCGCCGCCAGGATCGATTCCGGCCAGACCCTCAACGTAGGCAACCAGGCGGAGCAATTGATCGGAATCGAGTTCGCTCTCGAATCCAGGCATGGTCCCGACTCCGGTGTTGATGATTCCCGCGAGAGCGGTCCCCGAATAGTCGGTGCTGGTGATCGGACCACCAATACCTCCTGAGCCATCCGCTCCGTGACACGCCGCGCACAATCGGCCGTAGATGGCCGCACCGCTCTCAGTGCCCGGTGCCAGAGTGGTCGTGGTTGGCGATCCTGGACCACCGAGACCGGCCACATATCGAATAATCGAATCGATTTCCCCGGAGGAGAGAATCGTGTTGAATCCCGGCATGGCTCCCTGACCGCTGCTGGTGGTCGAGACCTGCTGCGAGAAGCTCAGCGGGCTGTCGACAAGCGGTCCACCGATGCCGCCCTCGGCGTTGGTGCCGTGGCAACTGGCGCAATGTTGTCGATACAGGGCGGCTCCGCTGCCCGGAGGCGTTCCCGGCGGAAGAGTGGTTGTGGTCGTAGTGACCGGCGGCTGACCGTTGCCTAGTGAGCGAACATATCGAGACACTGCGTCGATCTCGCCGTTCGAGAGTTGACCGGAGAAGCCGGGCATCGCTCCGGCGCCGTTCCCTGTGATTGCGACGATTTGGCGAAGGTTCATCGCTGTGTTGTTGACGGGGCCACCGAAGCCACCTTCACCACTTGTGCCGTGACAGCTGGCGCACGATGCCGCGTAAATGGCAGCTCCATCGACCCCGCCAGGGGGAGTGGTCGTAGTCGGTGGTTGGGTCGTCGTCGGAGGTTGGGTTGTGGTCGGGGGCCGGGTCGTTGTGGGTGGTTGGGTTGTGGTGGTTGGCGGTGCCGGGCCGATCACCGTCGTCACTCGGGTTGCCGCCGAGGAGTTCTGGCCGTCGACGGAGATGACGGCCCACCACTCGATTCGGGGCACGTGGGCTGAGGTGAAGGTGAAGTTGAATTTGACCTCGAACTCGACCTCACCGTCGTCTTCCGCCTTCTTCGTGCGGGTGATCGTGTCTTCCAACTGACCGTTGCGGTACAGCTTGATCTGAGCCGTGACGTTGGAACCTCCGTTGGCGTCATCCACCTCGGCCTTCACCTTGAGCTCACGACTCTGGCTACCCCCGTTGACGTTCACCGAACCGGGAACGTCGAAGTCCTTGATCTTCAAATCGAGCGGTCCGTTGCCCGGTGGAGGAACGGTTGTCGTTGGTGGCGTCGTCGTGGTTCCAGGTGGCTGGGTAGTGGTGGTTCCAGGTGGCTGGGTGGTCGTCGTCGTTGTACCGGATGGCGGCTTGCTCGTGGCATCGCCAGGAAAGGTGCGGGCCTGGATTTCCTGGAGATTGGTCCAGCCGTCCCCGTCCGAGTCCATAGATTCGATCGCCGGGTAGCTCTTGCCGTTGTTCTTCCAGTCATCGCCGTACGAGTTCCGCGCCGGGATATTCGTGTGGCACAGAGAGCATGAATCGATGGCGGTTCCAGCAGTCCCGTAGCGCGCGTTGAAGTCACCGAGGAATGACGACTTTGCGGTCGCAGGATCTGCGCTAGTCATCAGACCAATGAGCGTGAACAGCAACGAGACGAGCGACACCAGTACGGCGTAGCGCGTTAGGCGGCTTCGAAAGCCTCTCATTCGAGGGCTCCTCCTTCAATCCAGTCGATTACCAGTTGCAAGAGAGCGTCGGGAAGCCTGCCTTCGGGTGGCATGAGGATGCCGTCGGGGTGGGTGCCCAACATCATCTGGGCCAAAGTGCTGTTGGCGGCATCACCCGGAATCACCACCGGAGCGTTGTCGCCGGAGCCGACGGCCAACTCCCAGGTTGAGGCATCCCATCCGCCTGCAATCCCGTGACAGGCCGCACAACGGACCTCAAAGATCGGCAGGACGTCGATGTTGTAGCGAGGAGTGCCGGGATCGGCGCCTTCTCCGAATGATCGTATGAGCTCGACCAGTCCCTCGATCTGTGTCTGGGAGAGAACCTCGCCCCAGGCGACCATCGGCGTGGCTTCGTGCCCAAGGTTGATGCTGTCGAAGAGTTGCTCGTTCGTCTTCGACTGCTGAAACTCGATGGCGGCGAGCGATGGTGCCGAGCCCCCGGCGCCGAGGTCGCCGTGACACCGCGAGCAGAGTTCCGGGAATAGGAATTGGGCGCTGTTCGAGAGTCCGGCTGCTGCGACAGATCCGTCGAGCTGGACGGGAGGATTGGTTTCCCAGGAGCGCATGTGAGCGACGATCCCATCGATGGCGTTCTCCTGAAGCGGCCCACCATGAGCCCCGTCGAACGCCGGCATCCCAAAGTCCGGCAGTCCATCGGCTACGACCACCCGCAGCAACTCGTCAGTGCGACTGCCCAAGTACTCAGCGGTGCTGATGGGCGGAATGATGTCTCCCGGCTGCGCCGGGTTGAGCGCTCCTTCGCCGAATTCGCCGTGGCAAGCTGCGCAGTGGGTTACGAAGTTGGCCGCGCCGTCGGAGCTGGCAGGCTCAAATGTGAGGGCGGCGGCATCGGCGGCGGGTGGCGCCTCGACGACGGCAATCAGCGTTAGCGCCAGACCAGCTGTGAGGAGTGCCACCGTTGTTCCTGTCACCAGCGGCCGGCGGCGGAAGTGGCGAAACCTGGAGCGATCCAGGAACGGCAGCAGGACGAGAAAGGCGACACCCAGCGTCGGGATCACGACGATGCCGATGACCTCGAGGTCGCCTGTGAAGTACTTCAGTAGCTGGAACAAGAAGAAGAAATACCATTCGGGGCGGGGCACGTAGTCAGTGGCCAGCGGGTCGGCCCGCTCATCGAGCGGAGCGCCGGCCCACGCTGAGAGGGCCATCAGCACCAGCACGAGGGCCAGCCCAACCGCGGCGTCTCGTAGGGCGTAACGGGGGAAGTAGGGCTCGCCGCGGTTGATCTCCCGCTGGTAGTCCTCGAGGTATCGCTCCTTGTCTTCCCGTTTCATCGCCGCCACGCCCGCCGACGGACTCGAGGTTCTTCATCCGGAGCCGACGAGATCCCGTGGCGGGTAACGAGCCGCAGGTGCATCCAGACCAAGCCGAACAGAAGCAACGGCAGCAGCCACACGTGGGCCGCATAGAAGCGGCTCAGCGTCAGCCCGGAGATCTCCTCTCCGCCCTGTAGGAACCGGGCCAGCCAGTCGCCGACGAACGGCACCGTGGCGAACACTTCGATCCGTACCTGTGTCGCCCAGTAGGCCCGCTGATCCCATGGGAGCAGGCTTCCGGTCAGACCAAAGGCGAAGACGAGCAGGAGCAACGCGATGCCGCTGAACCAGGTGAACTCGCGCGGGTACTTGTAGGCGCCGTGCATGATGACACGAATCAGGTGGGCGATGGCCAGGACGACGAGGGCGCTTGCCGCCCAGTGGTGGAGTCCTCGAATGAGCCATCCCAGCGGAACGACGTTGGTGACGTATTGAACGCTCTGGTGGGCGTCGCTCGGGCTGGACACGTAATACACCGTGAGCAGGATCCCAGTGACGACGAGGATAACGACGGCCATGAGAGTTGCGGCTCCGAGGGTGTGGCCCCACGAAAGACGGGGGATCTTCGCTAGGAAGGTTCGGGTCCAGGATTGGCGCCATCCACTGCGCTGATCGACCCAATCGCCGAGGCGGGTCCCCACGCTATAGCTCCCGGACGAAGAGCTGCCCCTCTTCGACCTTCGTATCGAGGCGATCGAGCGGTCGCGGAATCGGGCCGCCCACGATGCCGCCGTCTGCGTCGAATATGCCGTTGTGGCACGGACAGAAGAATCCCGGTCCGTCGGCTTCTTCGATTTCCTCCACGTAGCGCACCCGGCACGCCAGATGTGTGCATTTGTCTGACATCGCCACAAAATCGCTGCCATCGGCGGTAGAGACGAATACGGAAAGCTCTTGCTCCTCGACCACCCAACCGCGCTGCTTGCTCACGGTGGCGTTGACCAGCTTGGGCATGTCGAGGGGGAACTCTTCGATGGGTCCTACGGGGACCCAGTCACTGCTGGTGCGCTGTTGCGACGGGCCGATAACGAACACCGCGGCCGGGATGCCGAGTAGCGCGGCAATGGCACCGGTGGCGGCACCGACCATTCGCGCCAGGAATTCGCGCCGGGGCATGCGAGGTATGACCATGTCGCTAGCCCCGCCTCGGTACGGATTGCGTTGTCGTAGAGGTCTTTTTTACCATCCAGCCATTGTGCGGGTTGGACGCCGGCGCTGTCGTAAGCCTCGGATAAGTCGGTGTTAACTGCTTAGAAACACTCGATTTGCAGGCATGAGGGGCTAGTCCGGACTAGTGCGATGGCTCCTGGCGCATCTCGCGGTGCTCCACCCTGCCGTCGGCATGCAGAGCGAACCGGCCCTCGGTGCGAGCATGCACCGGATCAGGTCGTGTCCATGGCCACTCGCCGAATTGGGTGCTGCGATAGTCGTCTACCGCTTGGCGGAGCTCTTCGGGAGAGTTCATCACGAATGGGCCTAGCTGGTAGACCGGGGCGCCGATCGGCTCGCCTTGCAGGAGCAGGAACTCTGCCGGGCCGCCGTGGTTGGTGAGCGAGGTGAGTTGATCGGCTTGCAGGCGGGCGCCGATCTTGGCGCTGATGGGAAGGTCGTCGACGCGGACATCGTCGCCTTGGAAGCAGTGAAGCATCCGGTTGACCGTTGCGGGAGCGGTGGGGAGGTGCCAGCTGGCGCCCGGCTCGAGGCGGATGAGCCAGATAGCCAGGCTTGAATTCTCCTGGCTGGCCCATGAGTCCGGCGGCGCCGGTGGTGCCGTTGCCTCTCCGATTGCTCCGGCAATCACGTCGACCGAGACTCCGTCCGCCGGGGTGATGGTTGGAATCGTTTCACCCCACAGCATGCCGAAATAGGCATCGACCATTTTTGATTCTGGAGGCAGGTTAAGCCAGATCTGAAAGAGCTCGAGGGCATTGGGTGAATCCTCGTCCAGGAGGGGGAACATCTCGGCGTGCATGATGCCCGAACCCGTCGTCAGCCACTGCACGTCGCCCTCTCCGTAGCGGGCGGTGGCGCCGAGTGAGTCGGAGTGATCGACGTAGCCGCGGCGCACAACCGTCACCGTTTCGAAGCCGCGGTGGGGGTGCTGCGGGAAACCCGGCACCACGCCGCCGTGGTACATGCTCCATCCGTCCTTGTATGAGAAGTCTGAACCGAGCTGGCGTCCGGCGAGGCTTGCGGTCGGACCGAGTTCCTCGTTGCCGGTGGGGTAGTGGTCTACATGGTGGACAGTCATGATGAACGGGTCGGCCCCGGTCCACGGAAAGCCGAGCTCGGCGAGTTCGATCACTGAGTTGTCGGCCATCGGAATCCTTTGGTGGGCGCCGGGCAGTATTGCGGTTCTTCGCCTTGGCTATGCAACTCCTCGATCGGCCGGATGATTCCCTCGCTCGAGGTTGTGGCTAGGCGCTGGTTTGCATCAGCTGAACGGTGTTGCCATCGGGGTCGTTGAAGGTAGCAATCCAGCCGCCCCACGGTTCCTGCTCGGGAGGACGGGTGAAAGCAACACCGGCCGCGGCGAGTCGCTCATGAACTGGGTGGATTGTGGCGACGTCGAGGTTCACCATGACCCGCAACGGGTCCTTGCTCTCGCCAACAACCTGGTCGTGGCGGGCCACGGTGAGCCGCATCCGCCCGAACTCGAAGTCGATGAATCCTTCCCGGTCAGACCGGGGCTTCAGGCCGACCACGTCGCGATAGAAGGTTGCCATTGCCCCGTGGCGCTCTGGTTCGGTCCAGATGATGACTCCGGCTACACCGGCGATGTCGTCCATGGGTCCAACCTACCCGTCGAGCGCGGTTCGAACACTCAGAACTCAGCCGCCGAGAGTCAGGGCTTCGAGGTCATCGGCGTTGCCGACGAAGACATTGCGGTCGACACGGCCACTGACGCCGTCTTTGTCTCCCACGAAGTACTGCCAAAAGGTCCACTCGGGCTCTCCTCGCGGCTGCCAGCCGAGAGTGCGCACCCACCAGATGACTTCGGGCGGGTCCTCCGCCAGGTAGACCTCGTAGAAACCCCTAGCGACATAGGCGACGAGCCTGGTGCCGTAGTGGGCCTCGGCAATCTCGAGGAACGAGTCGAGCTCTCTGCGGAAGTTCTCCACGCTCGGGCGGGCCGCACAATTCCCGCCGAACTCGAGATCGACCGCAGGTGGGAGCATCCCCGCCTCAACCGGTACCTGGGCTATGAGGTTGTTCGCCTGATCAATGCCGGGGCGACAAAGCGTGAAGAAGTGATAGGCACCGCGAACCAATCCAGCCTGAGCGGCCTGTTCCCAGTTCGCCGCGAACAGGGGATCGATCCAGTCGCCTCCCTCGGTTGCCTTGATGAAGGCGAAGGAGGTGTCGTCGGCGGCTAGCGCTTCCCAATCGATTGCTCCCTGGTGGTGTGACACGTCGACACCCTGCAGCTCAAAGTCGGCACCAGGGTCGTAGAACTGCCAGATGGCGGCTCCGACGACGAGCAAAACGGCGAGGAGTATCAGCCCAGCTCGGAGTCGCCCACTCATGGCATACAAACGGCCCCGCTCCGAGGGAAGTTCCTCGGTGTCTGTTGTGCGCAAACCGCTCCTATAGGGGTCGCTCGAGCACAACGAACTCTAGAAGTTCACTCCGACTGCTTCGCACAGGAATCTCATGAAGGGGGTGGCCCGTTTGAAGGTGCCGGCGAGGTCATCCATGAAGTGGTCCGACGTGACCATCTTTTGGGTGATCTTGGTTGAGGCGATGAAGTCTTTGCGCTTGAGGTCTTCTATCAGCGGATGTTCTGGATCGAAACCCTTCGGTGGGCGGATCAGCGAGTCACCTCCGATGGACAGAACGTCGGTGAACCGTTTGCCGCGGCTTGCCTTCTTCCACCCGGTCGGGTCTTCGGCGATCCGATCGCGGATGGCATAGGCCACTTTGGTCTCGGGCCGCCACAGGCCGACGCCGATGAAGTTCTCGCCCGGCTGCAGGTTGATGTAGTAGCCGGGGGAGTGGACGTCTTTGGCCATAACGTGGCGGAACTGCATGCCTGTGTTGGACTTGTATGGCGTCTTGTCCTTGCCGAAGCGGGTGTCGCGCTGGATGCGGAACAGCGAACCGCCGACTTTGCGCGAATCGGCGTTGAAGTGGGGCGAGATCTTGGCCAAAGGCGCCGCAAAGTCGTTGATGAACTCGAGAGCCGGTTCGCCGATGTATTTCTCGTAGTCCTCTTGGTTGGCTTTGAACCACTCGCGGTCGTTGTTCTCGGCGAGGTCCTGGAGGAAGTGGAATAGTTTTGGTGTGAAGTATCTGGTGCCCATCAAATCAGGCTACCCGGCGGCCGCGTCTCGATGTGCGAGTTGGTCTCCGGGTGCGATGGCCCCACCGCTACAGTCGCCGTTGTGAGTGAAGCGAAGGTTCGGCGGGGTTGTGGCTGCGGGCTCGTTTGGATGGTTGTCACCATCGGATTTCTCGTCGTGGCCGGCCTGTGGTCCTTCGCTTCCTTCAATCGGGTGAACAACCAGGACACCGCCAGCGGCATCGTGGTGGATGTCGACGCGAGCCGCGATAGCGATGGGGACACCACCTATCGCCCGGTCATTGAGTTCCTAGCCACAGACGGCGAGACGTATCGGTTCACCGGCCGCCTCGGAACCTCCTCTTACCCCGATCCGGGCTCGAGGATCGATGTGCTCTACGACCCCGCCGATCCGCGTGGAGCCACCGAAAAGACCTTCCCCAACCTGTGGCTGTTTCCCATCATCTTCGGAGCCATCGGCATCATCAGTCTGCTGTTCCTCCTGTTCAGTCGGGCGAAGGGCATCAGCTTTGGTTCCACCGGCACCAGCAGCTCTCCGCGGGGTGCCGCACCCGGCGGCTACTTCGATCCCTTTGAGGCGGTCCCCACAGCCAAAGCAGAGCCGGCGGGCCCGGGACAACGTCCCGCGGATTCGACGGTCGAGTTCCGTCGGGCGGAGGCCGCGTTCGATGAGGAATCGAACATTCGATATCGCATCGTTGCCAAAGATGAGGCGGGCCAGGAGTTCTACTCTGAGTTGTTGGATGAAGACCCGACCGTTGCCATCATGCAACGAGGCAACAGGCTGCCGCTCATCGAACGAGATGGCCTTTGGATCGTCGACTTTGATCCCGAAGGCGGGTAGCCGGCTACAGGTTGTCGGGTTGAAGCCGATACATGGGAGTGGTTATGAAGGGGAATGAACCATCTTCGATCACCGACGTCATGGATCAGCCTGAGGTTGATCCCGGCGGCCGGCGATTTCTGAACACTGCCATGCCCGGTGCGTGGTTGGATGCCCGTGGGCGCTTTCTCGAGATCAACGAGGCCGCGACCGATTTGCTCGAAGTTGTCGAGAAGTTCCTTGTTGGCAGGCCCGTCATCTCGATCATGCATCCGGAAGACCGGCACGACATCGTCCAGTTTCTCATCGACGCCAACACCGCAGGCAAAGGCACGATTCGCCGCGAGGTTCGCATTCTTTCCGGCGAGGGCCCGCGCCGCGTGGTGATGGCTTTGGCCTATTTCGACGAACCTTCCACTGCGGGATTCTTTCTCCAGTTGCACGATGCGACCGACCTTCGTGCCACCGAGACGGCGCTGCTCGAGTCCGACGAGCGCTACCAGCAATTCTTCGAGAACCACACGGTCGCCATGTACCGGATGTTGCCATCAGGCGAAATAGTCGAAGCCAATCATGCGATGGCTCGCCTGGCGGGCTATCCACATCCGAAGTACCTATTGAGTTTGAACGCCAGCAAGATGTTCCTCCGCCCCGCCGAGCGTGACACACTCAACGTGGACCTCGACCGGGTCGGTACGATCAACGGTCGAGATTTTGAAATGGCTCGACCTGACGGGTCCTCGATCTGGGTGAGGGACTTCGCCCGTGCGGTGCGCCGCGCCGATGGCTCTCTTGTCTACGAGGGCGCCCTTTTTGACGTGACCGAGCGGTATCTGGCCGAGATTCAGCTCCACAACCGGGCGTTGCAGCAGGCCTCGGTGTCAGCGCTTGGTCAGCTCGCTCTGCAGTCCCGTGACGCTCACGCTGTCGCAATCAGCGCGGTCCGGATGGCTCAAGAGGTGCTCGATGTGGACTCAGTGATCCTGCTCCGCGGCGAACCACTGGCGAAGTTCGCCCAATGGGACAGCCGCGAAGTCGCCTCGAGTCCGTTCGACAAGATCGACTTTGAGTGGCTGATGAGCCAAGTCCCGCCATCACACAAGGCCATCGTGCGGCCAACCCCGTGGGATGGTTTCGTCTCGTTGCTATCGGTGCCCGATGTCGACGGGGGCACGGCACTGTTGGCGGCCTACAGCACGACCAAACTGGATCTAACCGATGACGATATCCACTTCATTCAGGCCATCTCGGCGGTCATCGCAGCCAGCCTGGAGCAGCGCGAGTCTCGGCAACGCCTCGAGAGCCTTGTCGCTTCGAAGGACGAGTTCATCGCTTCGATCAGCCACGAAGTACGGACCCCGCTCACCGTCGTAATGGGCGTGGCGCATGAGCTCTTTGACCGCTGGCGGGATCTCGAGCCGGGCGAGCGCGACGAACTCCTGGGGCTCGTCGTCGGTCAGACGGAGGAGATGAGCAATCTCGTCGAGGACTTGCTAGTCGCCGCTCGGGCCGATATTGGCAAGCTGCCGATCCACGTTGAGCCCATGGACATCGGCCCTGTCATCGCCGATGTCGTCGCTTCGGTGTCGACGCCACCTGACGTCGTGGTGGAGCTATCTCCGCACAATCCGACTTGTTACGCGGATCCGGTTCGATTCAGGCAGATTGTGCGCAATCTGCTCACGAACGCCTTCCGATACGGGGGGGACAAGATCAACATTTCGATCAATCACAGCGACGACACAGTCTGGGTGGACATCGCCGACAACGGTGACGGAGTGGAAGCCGAGTCCCGAGAGAGCATTTTCGAGGCCTACGAAAGGGCGCACCGATTCACCGGCAAGCCTGGCTCCGTGGGCCTGGGGCTGACGGTCTCGCGTCGGCTGGCTCGTCTCATGGATGGGGACCTGACATATCGTTTTGACGACGGCAGCGTCTTCACACTGGAGCTCGCCGCCGCTCCGAATCTCATGTTCTGGAACGCCACCAGCGACGCGTGACGCCGGCTCAGCCGGCGATGTCGACCCCACGATCAACCAGCTGGGGGCGCAGGTCGGCGACACCCGTGAATAGGACGCCCTCGAAGCCGACGTCAGCGGCGCTGACGATGTTGAGCGCCCGATCACCTCCGGCGAGGCTCGTCCCAAACATTGGTCAGTAGTACGCCACCAATATCGAAGAAGAGGGTCTTGATCACTCGGCGACTGCCGTCAAGGTCGATGTCACCCGTTCGAGTGCCGCGTGTCCACCATCACCGAGAGAGACGAGCAACACCCTTCGACCACGCTGGCTCAACGCCATGTGATCGCCCAGCGACTGCGCCGTGATCAGCTTGGCAAAGTCGTAATCCGTGGTCGGCACCGCAACGGCCGGAGCCGCGTCGTCGACAATCTCCAAGAACAGTCCCGTGTTGGGCCCCCCCTTGTGCAATTGACCGGTGGAGTGGAGAAAACGCGGCCCGAAGTCGAGCGTTGTCGCCAAGTGCCTGCTGTCGCGCACGGCGATCCGGGCGTCGGCCAGGGTCCGACGTGCCGATTCAGTCGGTTGGATGAAGGCATTGATTCCCACGTAGTCACCCGGACCGGCTGACTCGAGCCAGCGCTTCATGTGATCGACGAGATCCGGCGCCATGGCGTCAATCTGGACGACGTCGCTCGTGTCGAGCGTGCCGGCCATTGCGTCGCGGGCCAATACCTTGGCAAGCTGCACGTCCGGTTGGTCAAACGGCTGGATGCCGATGGCCTCGCTCGCAAGTGCCGTGGCCACCTCGAAGATGTACATGGCCGCGCCAATGTCGAGGGTCGCATCCAAGGTCAGGAACGCTCGGGGGTGATCCGAGATTTGTGAGGTTGGGATCTCCCCAGAGCCTTCGGTCCGGAGGATCACAAAAAAACGATCAGATCCATACACATCGGGCGTTCCGAGGGGCTCACCGCCGATGGGCACGATGCCCCGGTCGATCTTGCCGGTCGACTCGGCTATCAGTTGCTCGATCCAAGCCGGAAGCGAATCGATGTCCGGGCTGGTGAGGAAGGTGATCTTGTCTCTGCCGGCAAGTGCCAACTCCCCAATTGCAGAGCCCAGGCGGCACCCGGCTGACATGGCGATGGTCGCATCGGCTGCGTTGTTCAACTGGGCGTCCATGGCTGATTCCTGGAGCGCTTCGAGGTCAACACCGATCGCCGCGGCCGGCACCATGCCAAATTCCGTGAGCGCTGAATAGCGGCCACCGACATCGGGTGGTGCCAGGAACACTCGCCGGAAACCGCGCTCGTGTGCCAGGGCCTCCAGCTTGCTCCCGGGATCGGTTGTAGCCACGAAGTGCCGGCCGGGGTTCTCTGTGACAGCGGCGACATGACTCCAGAAGTACTCCAAGAAGGACAGTGGCTCGATCGTCGTCCCCGACTTGGACGCGATGATGAACACAGTCCTCGAGATGTCGATGCTCTCAGCCAGCGCCAGAACCGCACCGGGATGCGTGGAATCGAGAACCTGCAGCAGCGGAGCACCGGGCGCCGATCCGAATGTCTTGGCGAATACCTCCGGTGCCAGACTCGAACCGCCCATGCCCAAGACCACGACGTGGGCTATCTGATCGGTGACGAGCTCATCGCCGAACGTCTTCAGATCGGCGAGGATCGTCGTGAGGCGTTCCGGAAGATCGAGCCACCCCAGACGATCGGCTATTTCTGGGACCAGTTCGTGAGACCAGACGGTGTGATCTTTGGCCCACATGCGCCCCAAGATGTCGTCGGCGCCCCACTTGGCGAGCCGGCTGCCGGCCGCGTCGGTGTATTCGTTGAGATCTAGCTGAAGGCGGACACTCATCCGGTGATGATCTCGATCTTGCGCCGGAGAGTGTCCATCATGTCGAGGTAGGAGTCGGCGAACTTTTCGACCCCTTCGGTGAGCAGCTCGTGAGTCAAGGCGTCCATGTCGATGCCCACTGCCCGGAACGCCTGCAAGGTGGCCTCCGACTCATCGGCTGCGTGTCCCACAGCTCCCGAGTCGATGGTGCCGTGATCGATGAACGCGTCGACAGTCGCCGGGGGCAACGTGTTGACGGTGCTCGGACCGATCAAGGTGTCGACATAGAGGACGTCCGGATAGGCGGGATTCTTTGTGGAGGTTGAGGCCCACAGACAGCGCTGCGGGCGGCCCCCACGATCGTTGGCCGGTCCAAAGGCGGGGCCATGGAAGATCGCTCCGTACGTACGGTAGGCGAGCTTGGCATTGGCTACGGCAACCCGTCCTCGCAAAGCGAGTGCCTCTTCTGTGCCGATCTTGTCGAGGGCGGCGTCGGCCTTGTTATCTACCCGAGACACGAAGAACGATGCCACTGATGAGATCGTGCTGGGATCGTCGGCCCCGGCGAGCCCACGCACGTACGCATGGGCCGCGTCCTGGTACGCCGAGAGGGCAAAAAGAAGTGTCACGTTGATATTGATGCCGGCGGCGGTCAACTCTTCGATTGCAGGGATGCCCTCGGGCGTGGCCGGCACCTTGATCATCAGATTGGGCCGGTCCACCTTCTTCCAGAGGCGGTGGGCGGCGTCGATGGTCCCGGCAGTGTCGGCGGCCAGCAGAGGGGACACTTCCAGGCTGACATATCCATCGTCGCGTCCTGATGCGTCATAAACGGGCCGGAGGGCGTCGGCAGCTCCCTGGATGTCAGTCACTGCCAACTCTTCAAAAACCTCGTCGACGGTTGCCTTGGGGTTAGCGGTGAGGACCTGGCGGATCTGATCGTCATATTGATCCGAGGTGTCGATCGCCTGCTGGAAGATCGAGGGGTTACTGGTGACGCCACGAATCCCATTCGAGACCAGTTGGGCGAGTTCTCCGCTGCTGATCATGTCGCGTCGGATGAAGTCATACCAAACGGATTGGCCGGCTGTATGGAGGTCGTGGAGCTTGGACATAGAGGAAGACCTTTCGAGGTGCGACGTGACAGTCATAACGTATCACGCAGCAATCTCTTCCCGAGACATCGGGGCGATGGTGCCGAACGCAACCGAGCCGGACAGTCCGCGTCGAATGGATACGATCTACGTGTCGCGACGGTGGGTTTCGAGGACTCGGCTGATGCGATCAGCCACGTCGTGGCCCAAGTCGGTTCGGTCGAGAGCAAATGCGACATTGGCCTCGAGGAATCCGACCTTGGTGCCGCAGTCGTACCTGGTGCCGCTGAGTCGGACTCCGTTGAACGGCGCCCCACCGATCAGTCGTGCCATCGAGTCGGTGAGTTGGATCTCGCCGCCGCTGCCGCGTTCACCGAGTGCCAGGAAGTCGAGCACCTCCGGCTGCAGGATGTAGCGCCCGACAATTGCGAGATTCGATGGAGCATCTTCCGGGTCGGGTTTCTCGACGAGGTCGAGAACCTCGACGATCGTTCCGTCATCAGCACCGGGAGCGACTACTCCGTAGCGCGAAGTGTCGTCCTGCGGGACCTCCATCAGGGCTACGACATTGCCGCCGTGATCGGCATGCACCTGGGCCATCTCAGCCAGTGCGCCCGGTTCACCGCTTATCAAGTCGTCGGCGAGCAAGACAGCAAATGGTTCGTTTCCGATGAAGTTGCGAGCGGTCCAGACCGCGTGGCCCAGGCCCATTGGCTCCATTTGGCGTACGTAGGCGAACTGGCCTGGTGCGCCCATCGAAGATGTGATTGAGGAGAGTTCGTTCTCGCGTCCCTTGCTGCGCAAGGTGGCCTCGAGCTCGACATGGTTATCGAAGTGGTTCTGGATTGCGGTCTTACCGCGACCCGTCACGAACACAAATTCTTCGATACCGGCGGCTCGCGCCTCTTCCACTGCATATTCAATGAGCGGCTTGTCGACGATCGGCAACATCTCTTTGGGAAGAGCCTTGGTCGCAGGAAGGAAACGAGTTCCAAGACCACCGACAGGAAATACGGCTTTGCGTATGGGCTTCACTCGCTGGATTCCATCTCAATCGCATCGGCACGGCGCACGCTACGTGCTCGGCTATTGAATCGGCACCCCGGACCGCACCTTGAGAGGCACGATCCGCGATTCGAAGTCTTCACAATCCCCCCGGTTCCATTCCACAACTCTCAACCAACTATATGGCCCACGGGGGGCTAATCAAGGCCGCGCGACCAAAATAGGTCGAACGAACCATGGTCGGCGCTCTACGCGGGATTGGGCTCGATCGTTATGAGCTGCTCCGTCACTCGGGATCGCAATTGCCCGCAGGCTCCGTCGATGTCTTGACCCCGGGTTGCCCGCAGGGTCGCATTGGCGCCTTCGGCCTCGAGTGTGACCATGAATGCCTCGAGGGTGGGTCGGTCCGCCGGCTGCTCATCCGTGAGTGGTGTCGGGTTGAGGTTGATTACGTTGATGTGGGCGCGCAGGTCGTTGGCGATGGCCGCCAGCTTCATTGCCTGCTCCTCAGAGTCGTTGGTGTCCTTCATCAGCGCCCATTCGATGGTTACACGGCGCCCCTTGTGGTCGTAGTACTCGCGGCAGGCATCGATCACGTCCGCGAGGGGGTAACGGTTGTTGAGCGGAACCAGAGTCGAGCGGAGCTCATCATCAGCGGCGTGGAGACTCACCGCGAGCCCAATCTGCCAAGAAGTGGCGGCGAGTCGGCGCATACCGGGAACCACCCCAACGGTCGATACCGTCACGGAGCGAGCCGACATGTCCACCACGTCGATCATGCGCCGCAATGCCTCTTCGACGCGCGTGTAGTTGGCGAGGGGCTCTCCCATGCCCATAAAAACCACGTTGGTGACGCGCTGTGGTGAACGGTCCATGGGATGGGCCTTCAGATGAGCATTGGCGTAGGCAACCTGGGCCACCATTTCGCCGGCGGAAAGGTGCCGCTCGAAACCGAACTGTCCGGTGGCGCAGAAGGTACACCCCATGGCGCATCCCGCTTGCGATGATATACAAAGGGTCGTTCGGTCGTTGTAGCCCATCAGCACTGATTCGATCGAGGCGCCGTCGGGTGCTCGGAAGAGCCACTTGCGGGTTCTGCCCTTGTCGCCTTCCTGACTGACTTCGACTGCGAATGGCCAGAGTTTGGTCGATAACTCGTGTCGTAGCGGTTTCGGCAGGTTGGTCATTTCGGCAGCATCGAGGACAAAGTCCTGATACAACCATTGGCGAAGCTGGTCGGCGCGATAACGAGGTTCGTCGCCGAGGAATGATCCGAGTTCCTCGGGAGGTGTCGTGTAGAGCATTCTGGCTACGCCAGGTCGGCGGCCTTCTCGATCCAGTCCGCAATTCGGTCCCTGGCGATCTCACTGCGAGTAGCCAGGTCGTCGGCATCCGAAGCCGCTAGTTCGCGAAATGACGAGAGGCCGAGTTCGGCGAGCTTCTTGGCGTATACCGGACCAATACCGTTGACCTCGGTCAGATCGTCGGTATCGATGCTTGGCTCAGCTGTCGGCGGCGCCTGGGGAGATTGCTGAGGCGACGACGGGGGGTCGCGGAACGCGGGCGGATGCGACGTGGGTGTCTCTGGGCCGGGCAACAGTTGGTCGCGCAGGACCCAAGTGATTCCGACGACGAGCGCGACAAGCGTGATGAGTTTGAAGAACTTCTTCATGTAGCTGAGTTTAGGCCACCGGCTCGCAGATGATTCGGCCGGCCTTGAATTGGTCGTCCGGCAAGGTCGATCGAACCGGGCGGCCGGCCTGACCTTGGCTTGCGGCTACGAGTCAGGCGGTTGCGGCGTTGTCGACGGCGGCGTCTCCGGGCTGCTGTCCGGCTGAGCTTCGGCGGGTGTCGTCGCAGTAGGGGACCCGGCAGAGTGCGTTGGTGAGGCGACATCGGGTGCCTCGGAATCGGGACCGAGATCCAGACCGAGAATCGCGCCGGCTACGCGAGCGGTGACCTCGTCAGGAAGATCCACTGGCGGCGCGGTGCGAAAGCCGGTCGCAGAGAAAGCGGCGAAACCGACGAGGGCAATCAAACCAACAATTAGGAAACCAGCGAACGCCTGGGGGCGCTGCAGCCTCACGATTCCGCCTTCCTTGTCTCCTGCGAGTCGGCCACATCGGATGCGGCCGCGATCTCGAATCCTCTAGCGCTCGGGACTGAGTGAGCGAAGGCTAGGTGCGCGCAGGAAGGCGCTGCAAGCCGATCTCTACCAATATGTGACAGGACCCACGAGGCCGCGAAACCCAAGCTGGTTTCCTTGCGGTAGCGTGGGGGCCATGCTCACATTTTTGAGCCGCCCGACCAAAGGAGCCATGTTCGCCCTGGCGGTCGTCCTCGTCTATCCAGCGACGGCTGCCAGCGCACAAGATGTGTCGGCGTGCGCGGAGAAGTTTCCGGAGCAAGACTGGGAGCACGTCATCGATCAGGATGGCATCGCTACCTACCAGGCGGCACTCACGCAGGAAATCGGTGAGCGATTCGCTGAGACAGCCCGCAAAACCGCAGCGCTGATTCGCAATGACATTGGTCAGTTCCCCGACATGACGCTTTGTGTGTTTGGCGGAGCTACCACGCTCGACGCCGAAGGATTGTTGCCTCCGGGTCAACGGCTCCATGCAGCCACGTTCGCGGGGGATGCCGTGGTTGTCGTGGATTCGCAGCAGACCCGACTCGTTGATGACGCAATCGTCTTTGGCATGGCGCACGTCGGGTTGTGGCATCTGGCTGCGGCCAATGGCACGGTCGGATACCCGGAGCCGCTCGCTGGTGCGATTCAGCAGTGGTACGTATCTCGGGTCTCAGAAAAGCTCGATCAGCATCATTCGGTGATGCGGGTGGCCAACTTCTTCAACGATCCTGATGGCAACGCTCCTCCAACGGATTGGTTTGTATCCGCCCAGGTGCCAATAGTCGCCTGGAATCCCGAGTACCAAGAGAGCCCCATCGGCGACTTTGTGGACGACGCAGTCGCCCGCAACGGCATCGGGCTCCTCCAGACGCCGGACTCCGCCGACTGGACGGCTGCCGAGCTGACGTGGCGAGCCGCACTTCGTGAGGAGCTCTTGCAGGGAGCCGATGAGTCCAACGAGTGGATCGGGGGCGCGCTGCTCGCGGCGGGCGCCGTACTAGGAGCTTTTGGCCTGGCTTTGTGGACGCGGCGCCAGAATCGGCGCAAGCAGGAGCCGATAGGCGAAATTGCCACCGCGGAGGGCTTTTTCGACAGCTAACGAATGGTTCCACGCGGCGGTTCGAGGCGGGACCTTGTGCCCTGCTCAGCGTTCCTCTCTTGATGTAGCGTACGGCTGGAAAACACCCTTGAGAGGAGCTGGAGTGACCGACAACCCGACGCAGGCGATCGAAAACCTGTTGCAGGAGGATCGGAAGTTTCCCCCTACCGCAGAATTCACCGCCCAAGCGAACGCTCAGCCGGGGATCTACGAAGGGGCCGCCGCTGATCCGGTGGGCTACTGGTCTAGAGAAGCGTTGCAGCGACTCACCTGGTTCAAAGAGCCGACAGAGATGCTCGACGACTCGAATCCGCCATTCTTCAAGTGGTTCGGTGACGGAGAACTGAACGTCACATACAACTGCATCGACCGCCACATCGAGGCAGGCCGGGGAGACAAGATCGCCTACTACTGGGAAGGCGAACCCGGCGACGACCGCGTCATTACTTACCGAGAACTCGGCGAAGAGGTGAATCGGTTCTCCAACGGCCTCAAGTCGCTCGGCGTCGAGAAGGGCGACCGTGTCGCCATCTACATGGGGATGGTTCCCGAGCTAGCGGTTGCCATGCTGGCGTGTGCCCGCATAGGCGCCGCCCACTCTGTCATCTTCGGTGGCTTCTCAGCCGACGCGATCGTCGACAGAGTCGAGGACGCCGAGTGCCGAGTACTGATTACGTGTGACGGCTCCTGGCGACGGGGCAAGGTTGTGGATCTCAAGGCCGCAGCCGACGCCGCTATGGAGAGGACCGAGTTGATCGAGCACTGCATCGTGCTCGAACGGACCAGCCAGGGCGTGCCGATGACCGAGGGCCGTGACGTCTGGTGGCATGACCTGGTCGCCGACAAATCGACGGAGTGTGCTCCTGAGGTCATGAATGCCGAAGATCTGCTGTTCATCCTCTACACCTCTGGCACCACCGGCAAGCCCAAAGGCATCATGCACAGCACCGGTGGCTACCTGACCGGAGCTACCACCACGCACAGCTACGTCTTCGACATCAAACCGGAAGAGGACATCTGGTGGTGTGGAGCCGATATCGGCTGGGTTACCGGCCACACATACATCGTGTACGGGCCGCTCGCCAACCTCACGACGAGCGTGATGTATGAGGGCACCCCGGACTTCCCGGACAAGGATCGGTTGTGGGCCATCATCGAGAAGTACAAGGTGACCCAGCTCTATACGGCTCCCACGGCGATCCGCGCCTTCATGAAGTGGGGCGTTGAGTATCCCCAGCGTCACGATTTGTCTTCGCTGCGACTCCTCGGGACGGTCGGCGAGCCGATCAACCCCGAAGCCTGGATGTGGTACCAGCAGAACATCGGGCCCGTGGAGGCTCCGATCGTCGATACCTGGTGGCAGACGGAGACGGGCTCGATCATGATCTCGCCGCTACCGGGATTGACGACGACGATGCCGGGTACAGCAACTCAGCCACTGCCCGGAATCCAAGCGGACGTTGTCGACGAACAAGGCAACTCGGTTTCTCGCGGCGAGGGCGGGTTCCTTACGCTGCGCGGTCCTTGGCCCTCGATGCTGCGTTCGATTTGGGGCGACGACAAACGATACGTAGAGACGTATTGGTCCCGTTTTGATGGGATGTACTTCGCCGGCGATGGCGCCAAGCTCGACGAGGACGGCAATATCTGGCTGCTTGGCCGGGTCGACGACGTGATGCTGGTATCGGGCCACAACATCTCGACGATGGAAGTCGAGTCGGCTCTGGTGTCGCATCCATCGGTTGCAGAGGCTGCCGTGGTTGGACGGAAAGACGAGCTCACTGGACAGGCCATCGCAGCATTTGTGAGCCTGCGAGGCGGATTCGAAGGGAACGAAGAGCTTCTTCAAGAGCTTCGCAATCACGTTGCTTCCTCGATCGGTCCGGTCGCCAAGCCGGCAAGCATTGTCTTTACCCCGGATGTACCAAAGACACGTTCCGGCAAGATCATGCGGCGCCTGTTGCGTGACATTTCTGAGCAACGTCAGCTCGGTGACGTCACAACACTCGCCAATGCCGACATAGTCAGCGATATCGCGGCGATGGCAGAGGCCCAGTCGAGCCAGGAGGACTAGAAGAGCGCGATCGAGCGGCTATCGCGGACCGCTCAAGGTCCGCGGTGGATGACGACGTTCTACCGCGCGATAAGCGATACCCCTCGAGCGTCTCCTCCCCCGTTGCACGCCGCCTTGGGTGGGCAACTTTTGGGGGAGGTGCCGAGGCTTTGCGAGGCGGAGGGGGTAGCGGAGGGCGCGACAAAACCGCAACACGGGTCGGC
>JAAELU010000200.1 GCA_024226255.1 bacterium
CCGGTGCGTGGGGTCATCAACATGCTGCTCTATGCGCGGCCACAATCGGCGTTCTTCGGCACCTTCACGTTGGTTGCCGGCGGCGTCCTGTTTACCAGCCTGGCCTACCTGTATCTGGGTGGGCGGCGAGATGCCGCCAAGCTGGCGAAGGTCCCGTCACGGCTGCAGTGGTTCCACCGGCTATGGGCTGCGGGCTATACCGATACCGAACCGGAGAAGGATCGTCACCAGCGCGTCATGTTCTGGCTGTCGGTCGGGATTGTTCCGCTCATCGTGATCGCACTGTCGACCGAGGGGCTCGTGTTCGGGATCCAGGTCGGCCGACCCGGGTGGTTTGGCTCCCTCCAGGGACCAGACTTCCTGGTCCTGGCGGCAGCGTCCGGGCTGGCCAATCTGTTGGTGCTCACCGCCATCGTGCGGCGGGTGTTGGGGGACTGGAGCCGGATCGGCGTGGGAGTGTTCAAGTGGCTGGGCCGCTTCCTGCTCGCCGCAACGACCGTGGCCCTGTACTTCATGGTTGTCGAGCTGTTCACATTGCTCTACGCAACCCCCGCCGACGAACGGCAACTAGCCGATGCGTTGTTGAAGGGTTCCTATGCATGGATCTTCTGGCTGTCGCTTGGCCTGATGGTCTTCGGATTGGGGCTTCTCATTTGGCAAGCAGCGAGTGCTCGTTGGCGAGTCGGGACGTTGGTAATTGCCAGCGTTGCGATCTCATCTGCGGCTCTTGCCGAGCGCTTCCTGACGGTTATCCCGTCGCAGACCCATGCGACGCTGCTCCCATACGAAGTGGGTTCCTACTTCCCGAATTGGGTCGAATTCGGTGTTGTGGCCGGGTTGTACGCTCTCGGCGCCCTGCTGATCGGGCTATTCATGAAGGCGTTCCCTATCATTTCGATGCGGGACGAAGAGGAGGAGGTGGCTGCTGATGCGTAGAACCGTCACGATCGGTCTGGTTGTTCTTGGATTCGCGTTGATGCTCATCGGCTTCCTCACGGCGGCGCCGTGGGGCTCGAGTCTGGAGGCTGACAGCAACCCGGTCATCGTTGGTGCCCCCGTGTTGTTCTTGCTGGGGATCGTCTCGGTCGTGACCGCGGCCGTTCTCTACGAAGTGCTGCCCGACAAGCATCAATGACAGATTCGTCCGATATTGCCCGAACTCGACAGGGCCTCTACCGATTTCTCGGAGGGGCCCTGTTGCCGCCATCGGAGAATCAGTTCGACATGCTGGCCGGGGCGGTGGACGTTCTCAACGACCGCGACATCGACAGGTTCGCCTTCAGTCCCGAGTGGCGCAGGTTCGGTCGACATTTCCCGGTTGACATCATCGAGAGTCGGCTTGATGTGGAGTATGTGCGACTGTTTGCGTCCGGCATGTCCGGAGCGCTGAGCCCGCCGACCGAGTCTTACTACCGGGTCCCCGGAAAGGGCGGCGGCATTGCGGAGTTTGTTGCCGACCTGCAGCGGGAGTACCGGGCCATGGGTATCGCG
>JAAELU010000201.1 GCA_024226255.1 bacterium
GTCAAAATCGGCCGCATCTGTGATCGCTTGGCGCGTCGCCGCCACAAGTTCCCGGGGCGGAGATTCCAACTTGAATCGTGCCTCGAGCTGGCCCAGAACGTTGCGGTCATCACGGGCAAGTTCCACGAGGACGTCAATCAGCTCGTCTTTCCTGCGTTTCGCCAGCGCCTTGCGGAGCCTTTTCACAACATCGGCTGTCTTGATGGCCTTCTTCGGACGGCGTTTGGGCATATTCCTTTCCTTTCAACGTTTCCCGGTAGTTCCACGGCGTCCAGTCCCGGGGACTCGAGGCCGAACGCCCCGCGTGCCGCTCCAACTCGGTCAGGTAGTCAAACGGATTGGCTCCGCAAAGCTCGCAGGTATAAATCAAGCTCATAAACACGTCGCCCACGTGGGCACCGTTGGTACTCCTGTAGAACAGTGCGTTTTTGCGATGGAGGATCGCCTTCTTTAGCGCGCGTTCACAGACGTTGTTGTCCAGCGGCGCGCCGGGCACACGGAGGAACAGCGTCAGCTTCTCCCAGTGCCTGAGCATGTAGGCGATCGCGCCGCCCAGCGACGAGTTGGGCTCGACCAGACGATCCTCGAACTGGCGGGTGAGCCAGGCGTGGAGTTCCTGCATGGTCGGGCCACTCTCGGCATGATGAAACTCCCACCGCGCCGTCGGCGATAGCTTCCGTTTCCTCGCAATCGCGTCGTTGCGGTAGATCACCGCCAGCGACTGAAGCACATGGCGACATTCCTCGGGAAAACGCTCCGCCACCTCGACGAACTGCCGCCTGCCGTGTGCCAGGCAGTTGGCTACAATCGTCTCCAACTCGGTGGGCAGATTGCGCGACAGTGCGTCGCACATCTGGATCGGCGGCGCCAGGTCCGCCGGACGTTGGATCAGCACGTCCGTGAGGTTCTCGCCGGCGTGCTTGCGGCCGCTGAAGAACATCGCGATCCGGCGGCCGTCGCGGGTCGAAACGATGCCCGAGGTGAACAGTCCCGTCCGCTGTTTCGCCTCAGCGCCGCCTTCGACCGACCCTTCTGCCAACGTCCGCTGCCGGGCACGCTTGCCCATCAGCTCCAGGATCTTCACCCCCGTGTCGTCGTTGTACACGACGTCGCCGCCGGCCGCTTGCCGAAGCAGTTCGGCGTAGACCGGTTCGAGGTGTCGAGCCTGATCGCGGACGATGTCCCATTGGGTCGAGGCCGGCAAGGGTATGCCCAGGTTCCCCTGCAGGCCTTCGAGGCGATTGAACGGCATCCCGCTCCCGTACTTCAGCAGGGCAATCATGCTCCCAACCGTCGCATCGTACTTCTGCTCACCGACGCCCTCGGGCGCCTGGGCCGTGAAGACCTTGCCGCAGAGGTTGCATCGTAGCTTCTGGAGTCGGTACACCTTGGCCCCAACGGGCGCCCGGCCGGTGATCCGCACCAACACCCCGCCGCGACGCATGTCGTAGACGGTCCCTCGCTCGCAGTTCGGGCAAGGATCGCCCGGCTGGAGCGACTCGTGGGACACCTCGATCGTCTCGGCCCCGGTGTAGGCGTCGGCGCTGTTGCGGCCATGGCCTCGGCCCGCGGCCGGGTCGTTTGCCGTGGTCGTTTCTGAGGGACTCTCGCCCGTTGGCCCGCTCCCCGGTGCTTCCGCGGACGTTGCCGAAGCGTCGGAGCCCGCCGTGCTGCCGACGACCGCGTCAGTCTTCTCGGTGCTGGCGCCGAAGAGCATCTTGCGCAGGCGGGCGATCGTGGTCTCCTTGGCACCAACGAGGTGGACGAAGTGGACGTAGGACTCGGTCAACGCCTTGATCGTCTCGTAGTCCTCGTCGCGGAACTGTCTCGCCTCGGCGCGTCGCAGCAGGTCTTCGAGCTGATCCATTTCAAGCTCAAGGATGGTCGGTTTCGCGGGCATCATAATATCGCCAATAGCAACCGACGAGCACCTCCGTACCGCCCGACAACCTCCGTACCGCCCGACAACCTCCGTACCGCCCGACGGCCCAGCCGCTGCTATCGGACCCACGAGACCGGTCGCTCAGATCGGCAAAGCATAACCAAAATGCACAGAACGCGCAAGATCGATTCGGCCCGAGTTTTTGCGTCAATCGACCGGGCCGACCGGACGCCACGTCGGCGCGGCCTTGGTCGCCTCGGGATTGCCGGCCGAAAGAAGAACCTGCAACTGGTGAGCCGCCAGCGTCTTGGCCGCCTTGGTGCGACTGGCCGGCCACCAGCGAAATTTCCCGCTGGAAAGCCGTTTGTGGCAAAGCCAAAATCCTTGCCCGTCGTAAACCAAGATCTTCAGCGCCGTTGCCTTTCGGTTGCGGAACACGAACACCCAACCGCTGAACGGATCACGCTTCAGCGCCTCTTGGCAAAGCCGGGCCAGGCCGTCGATCCCTTTGCGGAAATCGGCCGGCTCGACGGCCACCACCACACGCATTTGCGGCGTGATTTGGATCATGACTCGCTCTGCCAGAAACTCCGACTCAGCGCCGCAAGGTCGGGCGCCGCGAAGCCCTTCAGATGGACCCGCAGCTTGGCCCCGCCGGCGTCCTCCAATTCCAGCGTGCTTTCACCAGAGCCGTGCCATGCAGCAGCCGGCAATTCGAGAAACTCAGCCTCGGCAGCCGTCTTGCTAGCAGTGGCAGCAGGGTTCTGTCGGGCGCCAGCAATGACAGCGTTCTGTTCGACTCGCTTCTTCAGCGCGTAGTAATCGACCCGCAACGCCTTGGCCGTCCGGTGAATCCCGTATCGGCCGGCCAACTTCACGGCCGCAGCCCACAGCGGCTCCGGAATGCGGGTCCGCACCTTCCGGGTCCGTCGCCACCGCTCGAATCGCCGTCGAAGGCCCTTCAGCCGGGCAGGCAGGGCGTCAGTCCTCTTGGTACCCATCAGCCGTCCTCCAGAGGGTTCTGTTTTGACAGCCAACGATACCGCGCGCCTCAAGAAGATTCATACACGCTTACCGGAAGCACACGGAGGATCTGCAATCCGGCCACCTCGTCGGCAACGTAGGCCAGGGTGCCGAGCACGGCGACTCGATAGGCGCTCTGCGGCATGTCGTAGGAGCCTGTCAGAACCGGTACCCAGGGCACGGAGACGTCGAACACCTGCAAAC
>JAAELU010000202.1 GCA_024226255.1 bacterium
ATCCCGAGTTCGGCAACCGTTCTCCTTACCTGATCAGCGATATCCACAGAACGATTCAACCACGCCCGCGATCACACTGCCGCGCCGTCACTCGCCCTTCCATCGCTGGAGCCGCTGCGCAGCGGCTCCAGCGATGGACCGCCAGGTCCGTTCCCGACTTCTGGCTTCTGGCTTCTGGCTTCTGGCTCCCGATTTCCGGTTTCTGAGTATTCCGTGGAACTACAGGCTCTGTTATGCCAGTATGTCGCCACCAGAGAAAGGAGGTGGTCCAAGAATGCATTTAGGTTTATTTAGGACTCTGGAGGTGGCCGAGCGCTGAGCTACGGCCCTGATTTCAGGAGTCGCAGCTCCCCGAGCTTCCGTGTCAACGGTTTCTAGGGTAGAAGCGACTTCAACTTGGACCACCGGGACCCGGAGATCTGTGACCTAGTCCTTTCACAGCATTGGCGAATGCCGCTGATGAAGTATCTCCGGGTTCTAACACCAAACCTGAACCGGACGTGATCCGGCCCGACTTTCTAGATAGCGCCCGTCCGGGCGCTATCTGCGGTTGGGGGCCATCCGCGGGAGTGCGGCGCACCGGGCGATTGGGCAGGTCCGCCTCCTATGCTTCACCGATGATCGATTTTCTTTCGCATGTCCGCGCCGACGCAGATCGGATTGCCGCTGTTGCCGAGATGGGATTGGACGCTCCCGTCCCATCGGCACCCGGCTGGACGGTGAGCGACCTCCTGGCTCACACCGGAGTCGTCTATGCCCACAAGGCGACGATCGTGGGTGAAGGCTGGGTCGATGAGCAGCCGGCGCCTGTCGATGCGCCGACCGAAGGAGTCCTCGGGTGGTTTCGGGAGCAGGCCGACCACATGTTGAAAGTACTCACGGCTGCCGACCCGACCACGCCAATCGCAACGTGGAGTCCGGTCGACAAGACAGTGGGGTTCTGGTGTCGTCGCATGGCCCATGAATCGGTGATCCACCGCCTGGACGCCGAGCTGGCACACAGCGTGGTGACCCCAGTCGATGCCGGGCTCGGTGCCGACGGCATCGACGAGATCCTGGTCCTGATGATGACCGGGGCACCTGATTGGGCCGAGAGTTCTCGAAGCGATCAGATCATCTCGATCGCAGAGGCAAAGGGTGGCCGCACCTGGCGTCTTCGAGTGGGAGACTTCACTGGAACCTCGCCACGCGGGAACACCTACGCGGGCGAACCTACCTTCTTCCTCGACGACAGTGACGATGACGTGAGCGCGTCGGTGGCCGGTCCGCCGGGCGACGTGGACGCCTGGTTGTGGGGCCGTGGCGGCCTGGCTACTTCAACGGTCGTCGGAGATGCCGAGCTGGTGGATCTGGTGAGGCGCGTCGCATCGGATTCCACTGGATGAACGCCGTTGGTGAGTCGACGGCAACGGTCGGTGAGTACCTCTACCGGGGTGACGCCGAGGTGGCTCGAGCGCTTCTGGCGAGCCAGGGCATCGAGTCTTATGTCAAAGCTGAAGACGAGGGCGGTCTCAACCCGGGATTCTTCTCCGACTACCGCGTTGTTCTCGTGGTTGACGCGCAGCAGGTTGGCGAAGCCCGTGCGGCGCTGGGCCTCGGAGAGAGTCTCTTTGTCCCCGGAGAAGCAAGCGCCACCATGCTGGCCCACAGTCGGTGGGCCCAGCCGAATGAGGCATGCGGATTGCTCGCCGGCACAGACGACGCGGTGGAGATGGTGTTCTGTCTCAGCAATCGGGCGGCGTCGCCCATCCGCTACGTCATTGATCCTCGTGAACACCATGGGGCGATGAGATACGCCGAGCGTGCCGGCTGGTCGATCGTCGGTGCCTGGCACTCCCACCCGGGGGGAGATGCGGCCCCCTCCAGGACGGATGTCATCGAGGCGCCCGGGGGGACATGGATAACCATGATCGTCGGTACCGCTCCGTTCGGTGCCAATATCCGGGCATACCGGACCCATGGCTACTCCATCCAGGAGCTTGCGATCTATTCGGAGCTACCAGCGGGCTCTAGCCGCCTAGCCTGACGCCGATGAACCCGTCCGCTGACACCGACACGCGCAACGAGATTTCACCTCGCCATCTCCTGTACAGCCTCGTGGGTTGGGGGTTGCAGGCGGTCTTCGGGTTCCTGGCGCTGGCCTCAGGTCTCGTCGCTCCGCCGGCGGGTGTGGCCGTAATCGTCGGGGTGTGGGCTGCCACGGCTGTCTATTCGATCATGAATTGGCGGCGGACTCCGTGGATTCCACTCGGGATGGGTCTGCTGTCCGGAGTGTCTTTTGTTGCCATTGTGGCGTTTGGCGGTGCGGTACTCGGGTGGAACGCCTGATGCGTCTTGAAGTGCTCGGCTCGAGCGGGACGGCTCCGCGGGCCGGCAATCCGGCCAGCGGCTATCTCGTGAGGTCAGGCGAGACAACCATTTGGATGGACGCCGGTCCCGGCACGTACATGGCATTGCTCGACCGGGTGGATCCCGAAGAGATCGATGCCGTGTTGCTCAGCCATATGCACGCCGATCACTGCTCTGACATCTTTGCTCTGTTCCATGGTTTGAAGCATGTTCGCAAGAGCGACCGGTCGGTGCCGGTGATCGTCCCCGACGGTGCCACCGACAGGGTCTTGGGCTTTCTGGCCGGCGGTCCCGATCACGCCATTCTGGAGAACCTGAAATTCCGGGAGGCGCAGCCCAACGAATCGATCCTCGTCGGCGACGTCACGATCACAATGCAGGCCGCCCACCACTCTGTGCCGGCTCTGGTGTTCCGCATCGAGTCGGGCGGGCGCACCCTCGGTTACACCGGCGACACAGGTCCCAGCGAGTTGGTCGAGGAGCATCTTTCTGCAGTCGACCTGCTGCTGGCCGAAGCGTCGTTGCAGGACCGCAGCGATAGCTACGTCTTTCACATGAGTGCGCGCCAAGCTGCCGAGATGGCGGTTCGCGCCAGTGTTGGGCACCTAGTGCTCACGCACCTCCCGGCCTCGCTCGACCCTGAGGAAAGTCGACGGCAAGCGGCAGAGGTATACGGCGGTCCAATGAGTTTGGCTGCGCCGGGCCAGACGTACATCATCGGGGAAACAAGTGAGGAAGAACTCTGAATGACTGAAGAACCCAAGCCACTCCGCACCGAGCGCGCCGTCGACGAATTGCGGCCCGTCACGATCACCCGCGGATTCACCGAGATGACACCGGGATCGGTTCTGATCGCAATGGGCAAGACCAAGGTGCTGTGTACAGTCTCGCTCGAACTCGATGTACCACCCTGGATGCGCGGCACGGGCAAGGGATGGGTCACTGCTGAGTACTCGATGCTCCCCGGTTCGGGGACCGACAGGATCTCGCGGCGCTCCATCAGCGGGGGCCGCACCAAGGAGATTCAGCGTCTCATCGGACGGTCGCTACGGGCGGTCGTCGACTTCGAGGCGATGGGTGAAGTCACGGCGCGGGTCGACTGCGACGTACTCCAGGCGGATGGAGGAACTCGGACGGCCTCGATCACCGGAGCCTGGGTGGCACTTGCCGACGCCTTCGACACTCTCGTCGAATCGGGCCGATTGAGCGCGTCGCCGATCACCGACCATCTGGCCGCGGTGTCGGTCGGTCTCGTCAACGACGAGGTGCTGCTCGACCTCGAATACACCGAGGACGTGGCCGTCGACGTGGACTGCAACGTCGTCATGACCGGCGGTGGGGATCTTGTCGAGATTCAGGGAACCGCCGAGGGAGGCACCTTCAGCCGTGACCAACTCAATCGTATGATCGATCGGGCTGCGACCGGTATCGCCGGCCTGGTCACCAAACAGCGCACAGCGCGAGCCTGAAGCCCTGATGTTGGACACGCCGGTCGTGGTGGCCTCGCAGAATCCGGACAAGATCGCCGAGATCGAAGCCGTGCTGGCTGAGCTCGGGGTCGTAGTGGAGCGTGGTCTCGCTTGGCCTGAGGTTGACGAGACAGAAGCCACTCTGGAAGGGAACGCCCTGCTCAAGGCGCGGACAGTTGTTGCGGTGACCGGTCTAGCTGCGATCGGCGATGACACAGGACTCGAGGTCGAGGCGCTTGGTGGGGCACCCGGCGTCTTCACTGCACGATTTGCCGGGCCCAACGCAACCTACGAGGAGAACGTGGCTCGACTGCTCGAGGAGCTCGACGGCGTCGACAATCGGCGAGCCAAGTTCCGGACGGCGGTAGCGCTGGTCACTCCCGATGGCGCCGAGTTGGTCGTCGCAGGTGCCCTCGAAGGCGAGATCACTCGCGAGCGACGCGGCGACGGCGGCTTCGGGTACGACCCGGTTTTTGAGGTGCACGGCCGCACCCTGGCCGAGATGGGCTCCGAAAAGCACACCATTTCTCATCGCGGACGTGCCCTGCGGGCGCTTCAGGCTGCTCTCCGCGCTGGACCCGATTCGCCATAAAAGAGACCCCGGGGCTGACTCCGGGGTCTCTGAGGTGCGCACGGTCACGCTTCAAGATTTGCCTTCCCACACCGTGAAGAAGGTTGGGGTTAGTCGTCTTCCATCCAACTGATGGTGATGTGACTGTCGTTGTTGGAAGTGGACTCTTCGGTGTCGAAGCTCGCCTTTATGTGGGAGCCGTCATGACTGGACTGAATCCGAGAGACTCGTTCGTCGCTAGAGAGGAACTTGCGTTGCAGATCAAAGACGATCTGCATCTCCAGCTCCTTGCGGTGAGCTTCGAGGCGTGCAAACGCCTGCTGCATCGGGGTAGATGCCATATTCATTTCCTTACGTAGCTGCTGTGCGTGGTAATAGGAGTATCGGCCGGTTCAGCAATTTCGAAAGGATGGTTAGTGAATTACCCCACTTGACTAGTCATGCGACTGCTAGTCCCGCGTGAAGCGGAACGTCATCCGAGCCAGTCCGAGGCCGACGACGATCCAGGCACCGATCAACAGCAGTTCCGAACCGATGTCCGTGATGCCGGCGCCCTGCAACGCAATGGCCCGCATCGAATCGATGAGTGGCGTAAGCGGCAACAGGTCGGCTACAGGCTGTAGCCACCCTGGCATCGAGTCGATTGGGAAGAAGCTGCCTGAGAGAAACATCAGCGGCGTTGTTGCCAGTCCGGCTGTGTTGGTGGCGGCGTCCACGCTTCCGGCGCGGCCGGCGATGGCGAATCCGAGTGAAAGAAAGATCAGATTCCCAAGTGTTGAGATGACGAATAGCAGCGGCCATCCGGATCCGACGCTTCCACCGACCGCCAGTCCTATGAGCATGATGAGCCCCGTCTGGACAGCCGCCAACACGAGACGAGCTCCCACTTGGCCCGCGATGAAGCGCGACGCGGGCAACGGCGTGACGACGATCCGCTTCAGGATCTTGAGCTCTCGGTAACGGGCGATGGAGGCCGCGGTGCCGACCATCGCAAAGTTCATGAGGCCGATGGCGAGTAAGCCCGGAAACACATACTCGAAGTAGTCGACTCCGGCGATCGCCCCTTCCGCGCTGAAGCTCACGTCAAAAACGGAGAAGGCCAGGACAAAGACGATCGGGAATATGAGCGCCATCAGGAAGGCGGTTTTGTCGCGGACCAGCATCTTGATGCTGCTGACGAAGAGCTGAGCGGTCTGTTTCGCTGACTCAACAGGTGTAGGCGAGAGTTTGGCCGGACGGGTCATTTGTTGGGTTGTCATTGGATGATCCTTTCAAGGAAGTTGGTCGGTCAGGGACTGCTAGTCGCGCAGCCGGCGGCCGGTCACGTTGAGGAATACGTCCTCGAGTGTCGGGGCGTTGACTGCGAGTCCGTCGATCTCGAAGCGGCGCAGGGCAGCTAGCTGGAACAGTGCCGGCACGGTCTGTTGGGGAGATCGTGTAGCGAGCGCGTAGCTGTGCACACCATTGGATCGCTGCTCGACGTTGGTGACGGCAGGCAGCTCGTCGAGGCTTCCATCGGTGATGGCGCCGGAGGAGCTGAACACCACCGAGTGATCGGTGGCGAGTTCATTGACTAGCCCAACCGGGGTGTCGAGTGCCTGAATCTGGCCGGCGTCGATGATTGCGACCCGATGGCTGAGCTCCTCAGCCTCTTCCATGTAGTGCGTGGTCATCACGACGGTCTTGGCATCGTTCTCGTTGATCGACCGGATCAGGTCCCACAGATTTCTTCGTGCCTGGGGGTCGAGACCGGTCGTGGGTTCGTCCAGAAAAACGATGTCAGGATCATTGACCATGGCAGCGACGATCGAGAAGCGTTGCGCCTGCCCCCCCGAGAGTTGGCCCACGAGCGCCTTGCGCTTGCCGAGTAGACCGACCTTGTCAAGCAGCTCCTGCGCAGGAAGGGCCTTCGGATAGAAGGAGCCGAACAAGCTGAGCAGCTCTTCGAGCGTGAGGTATTCGAAGTAGGAGGATGCCTGGAGCTGGACGCCGATGCGCGTCTTCATCGCGGCGTTGTCGGCCTGGGAGTCCAGCCCGAAGACGGATGTTGAGCCACTTGTTGGGGCCTGCAGTCCTTCGATGATCTCGAGCGTGGTGCTCTTGCCCGCACCGTTGGGGCCGAGGATTCCGAAGACCTCGCCGGCTGCGACCTCAAAGGACAGCCCATCAACAGCGTTGAACGTGCCGTCTTCGGGGTGCTGATAGGTCTTGACCAGATTGCTGACCTGAACCGCGTTGTCGCCCGGCGGTTGGTGGTCGGTTCGTTGTTCGGTTTCTGTAAGGATTGTCACGAGGTTCTCCTGTGGGTACTTGGCTCGTCGCCAGATTGCGGGAGAGACCTTGTTGGCTCCTGATGGGGCGCTGACAGCAACGGCCGGGGCTTGTCAGCGGTCCGCAAGGTGGGTGCGGGAAGGTGCCTCATGCCACTCGCGTTGATATTCGACCTAGCCCGGACACGTTGCCGGGCACTGTTGCGCCGGATTCGTTGGCAACATTGAGCAGTAGCACCGTCGCCGCGCGGCATCACGGCATTGCCCGGTATCTTGCGGGGATGGAGATCCGCATCCTCGGTCCGATTGAGGTAAACGCTCATGACGGTGTCCCGCTGCAACTTGGCGGGTTGCGGGAACGCGCCCTTCTGGCGCTGTTCGCGCTGTCTCCCCGGCAGACGATCAGCACCGACCGCCTCATCGACGATCTCTGGGGCGAGGAGCTTCCCGCCAATCCGTCCAACGCCCTGCAGGCCCTGGTTTCCCGGCTGCGGCGGGTGCTCGGCTCCGGGGCGATCGTCACACGATCGCCCGGTTATGTCCTCGACGTTCCTCCTGAGGCAGTTGATGCGTCCCGCTTCCGGGCCCTGGTGGCCGCGGCTGAAGCTGTGGACGATGCCGCTGTTCGTCGTGAACGGCTTCGCGAAGCGCTGGCTCTGTGGCGGGGGCCGGCCTTGGCGGAATTCCCATTCGAGGAGTTCGCTCTCCGGGAGAGTTCTGCGCTCAACGAGCTACGGCTCAGCGCCACTGAGGGACGGATAGCCGCCGCGCTCGAATCCGGCGCCGGGGCCGACTTGGTGCCCGAATTGGAAGAACTCGTCAGGGAACACCCGCTTCGGGAGAGTCTTCGGGCCAGCCAGATGCTGGCCCTCTATCGGTCGGGGCGGCAGGCCGATGCCCTGCGTGCCTATTCGGCGGCTCGCGACACGCTCGGTGAAGAGCTCGGCATCGAGCCCGGCCCTCAGCTGCGCGCGCTGGAAGAGTCGATCTTGATGCAGGATCCGCACCTCGATGCGCCGGCCGTGAATGGCGTGCCCGGCGTCCGGTCCGAACTGCCGGCCCGCCTCGCCAGCTTCGTCGGGAGGGAAGCCGAGCTTGTTGAGCTGGAGGCTGCATTTGCCACGAGCCGCTTGGTCACTGTCACCGGCGCCGGTGGTGCCGGCAAAACGAGCCTCGCTATCGAGGTTGGCCGTCGATTGGCGGCCGAGTATCAAGACGGTGTTTGGCTGATCGATCTAGCTCCCGTCGTCGATCCCGGCGTGGTGCCAGATGCGCTGGTGAGAGCGCTCCATCTCGAGCAGGTGCTCGGGTTGGGGGCCGGGTTGGATAAGGAAGCGGTTGCCTACGTCGTTGAGTTCTTGAAGGAACGCCGTGCCCTGCTCCTGCTCGACAATTGTGAACAGGTCATCGAGGCTGCTGCGGCGGTGGCCGAGGCCATTCTGCTGGCATGTCCGTCCGTCGAAATCCTTGCGACGAGCCGCGATCGGTTGGGGATACCCGGTGAGCTCCTGTGGAGGACGCCACCTCTCGAGATCTCTGGCAGATCATCGGATGCGATCAGACTGTTCACCGATCGGGCGCAGGCAGTCAATCCCTCGTTCAGCCCCGATGAGTTGGAACTCGAGCTCATTGCGAGCATCTGCCGCAAGGTCGACGGCATGCCGCTCGCAATTGAATTGGCTGCCGCCCGGGTGCGGTCGCTGCCCGTCGAGGAGATTGCGCGGCGTCTCGATACGGATCTCGGGGTCTTACGGGGCGCTTCGCGTGGCGGGGCCCATCGCCAGCGGACATTGCGGACAACCATCGACTGGAGTTACACCCTGCTGACCGACAAGGAAGCCAAGCTGTTTGCGTTGCTCTCCGTGTTTCACGGCAGCTTTTCCCTCGAAGCTGTGGAGGCCATTGCGCCATCCGCACACCTCCCGGCGACCGAGGTGCTCGATACGCTCGAGAGGCTGATCGACTCATCGATGGTGGCCCCGATCTCATTGGGAGACAGTGGGCGCTACCGGTTGTTGGAGACACTGCGAATGTATGCGGCCGAAAAACTCGCGGCCGACTCCGATGTGGATGGGGCGATGCGTCGGCTCCTCGACTACTTCCTGCTGGCGGTGGCCCCAGCCCAAGATGCGCTTCGGGGCCCCGATCAGCTCTTGTGGTTGGATCGCATCGAAGCCGACCACGACACCATCCGAGGAGTCCTGGATTGGGTGGCGGTGCACGCTCCGAGTGACGGGTTGCGGCTCGCCGGGATGCTTGGTTGGTTTTGGTTCCTGCGGGGAAGCGGTGACGAGGGGCGGCGACGCTTCGCCGAGTTGTTGGAGGCGTCAGGGCCTGACGCCTCAGCCCGCTCTCGGGGCGATGCCCACTTCCTTCACAGCCTGATGTCGCCCACACCTGAGAACGCGCAGGCGGGCTTTGCTGCTGCGCGTCGCGCATACCTGGAAGTCGACTTCAGCCCGGGCGTCGCCAATGCCGATGCCATGATCGCCGCCTGGGGCTTTGATGCCGATGCGACCAATGAGCTGCTCGCCAGTGCCGCCGAACTGGCTACCGACTCGGGGTACGAGTGGGGCGTTGCTTTGATCCGGTTCCTGCAGGCGGGGGTAGCGTCGCTGGCAAAGGACAACGAGGCCGCGATCCGACTCGCCCGTGAGGCAACTTCACGATTCGCCGCGCTCGGGGACAGGTGGGGTCAGGGCTACAGCCTCTACTCAGCCGGCGTCGCCTTGCGGGCACTCGGCAGGTACGACGAGGCCGAAGATGCCCTTCGTACTTCGTTGGAGAACGCCCGGCCGATGCGGCTCCGCCGGGAGATGGCGCCCGTGATGAGTGAGCTGGCGAGCATCGCAATGATGCGAGACGACTTCGTGTCAGCCGAGCGCTGGCTGGCCGATGCGCAACGCTTCGCCGACGAGGTCCCGTTCGCAGGCTCGCAGGGAATGGTTCGCAACGCCCGCGGCCGGTTGGCTCGACTGCGCGGTGATCCGGCTGAAGCCCTGCGGCTGCATCAGCAGGCAATCGAGTTGTACGAGCGAGCCGACTCGGGCGGCGGCCTGGCGTACTCGCATTCATGCGCTGGCTTCGCTCAAGAGATGATTGGGGATCTCGCCGCGGCGCGAACTCACCACCTGGCGGCGCTGGACCACGCGCAGCAACCCAAGGATGTGTTTGCCGTCGCCCTCGCACTCGAGGGCCTGGGGGCGACACTCATCGCCTCGGGAGAGGTTGTTCGCGGCGTCGAACTGCTCGGCGCCGGGCTGGCGGCACGAGAAGAAGCCGGTGCCCCGCTCCCGCCGGGAGAGCACTTCGACGCCGATCGGGCGCTCGAATCGGCGGGGCCAAACATCTCGGATGCTCTTGAAGTCGGACACCGTTTGGGGCTCGAGCGCGCCCTGGCGCTGGCGGCAGAGATCTAGGGTCGGGCGGGAGTGGGGGACTCGGATTCGTCGCCTCGAGCGGTGACGGTCCCGGTCGCTGATTTGTCACAAGCACTGAATACGTTGGGGCCATGCAACCACCCATCCCGGATGCTCTGCTGGCGCGGGCAGCTCAATGGGAGGACCTCACCCGCTGGGAGCGGGCCGAAGTTGGCCGGGCTCTCCGTGGGTTCGGCTGGAGCTTCCCGGAGATACGCGCCTTGATCCCGGTTCCAAAGTCAACACTGTCCGGGTGGTGTTCGACCGTTGAGCTGTCTCCGGCACAGATCAAGGCGATTAGGGCCCGGGCCGTCTCTCAACTTGGCGTGCCGCGCGACACCCAATGGAAGCGCAGGAACGAGATCCAGTCGATTCGAGCCGATGCCGCAGCCGGCGTCCGAGGCTTGATTCGCGAACCGTTGTGGGTTGCGGGGACCACGCTCTATTGGGCAGAAGGTGCAAAGACAAGTAACCGGCTTTCATTGGCAAACAGTGATCCTCGGGCTCTGCGGCTCTTTGTCGAATGGGTCCGCGTCTACTTGGACGGAGATGCGGAGTTTGTGCTGAAGTTGAACCTCCACCACGGTAATGATGAGCCGGGGGCTCGATCGTTCTGGGCCAGCCAGCTGGACCTCGGTGACGTCAGGTTCTACAAGACATTCATCAAACCGGAAGGCACCGGGCACCGCAAAAACCATCTTGCCCACGGGGTCTGCGCCGTCATCGTCCGCAGGAGTACGGACGCGTTTCACCGCACGATGGGTTGGATTGATGCACTGCCCGGATTCCTCACCCGCAGCGATTGCTAACCTCTTCGACGGGTCGCTAGCTCAATTTGGCAGAGCAGGAGCCTCTTAAGCTCAAGGTTGTGGGTTCAAGTCCCACGCGACCCACTCTCCGGGGATCGACGCGAGTCGATCCCCGATCAGCGGGCGTGGCGGAAATGGAAGACGCGCCAGGTTTAGGTCCTGGTGAGCAATGCTCGTGGGGGTTCGAGTCCCTCCGCCCGCACTGGTTGGAGCGCAAAGCGTGTGGCCGCTGAAGGCTCCTCATGCTTCTGCGAACAAGTGTTCGTTTTGCAACCCTTTTGCCACTTTTCGATATCGAGCGCCGAAGTGAGGATATGTGCGGCTGACCGCCGGTTCCAAGACCCTTTCGGCTCCGCCGACGGCGCTTGGCGCATGTCCATTCGCCTCTACCAGATCGCCGTTGGCCGCTGGACGATGAGAGGTAGCGAGTAGGAGGTCTCCCCTATGCGCCGCAAGCTCATTCTTCTGATCGTGTTGCTGGTCCTAGCGGGATGCAGCAGCGGCGACACCGCCAACGACGATCCAACCACCACCACGGCCCCCGCCACCACGCCCACGACCCCTTCCGCCACGACGACCGTCTCCCCCACTACAACCTCGACGACCCCGACCACGACAACAACGGTGCCGGAAATGGACGTTGCGGAATCGACGGCCCGTGCGGTTGCCTTCTCTGAGGCCTACTGGGGGTCATGGCCGGACATTGACGGTGCCTTGGAGAAGTTCGCCGATGATGTTGTGTTCTATGACCCGGCCGATGGCGATTTCGTCATCGAGGGCAAGCGTGTGATCGCGCCGACGCTCAGCGGTTTTGTCGCTCACTTCTCGGACGTAGGACCGGTGGTGGAAGAGGTCTTCGTCTCCGCGACCGGGGCTGCGTACCGGCTCTCGCTTGGACACGGCTATTGGCCTCCTTGGTCGGTGGAGCCAGCCGACCATCCCAGGATCATTGAACTCGACGAGTTGCACTTTGCGGGTGATGCGGTCACCGGGTTCGATATCTGGTTTGAGGATGGCGCTCTCGGGACGCTTGGTTTCGGCTGCTTCGCCACAAGCGGCTGCCCCAATCTGGCGACGATTGTCGACCGCTACGTGACAGCATGGACATCAGGCGACCCCAGCCAGATCGCCGCGCTTTACGACGGCAACGCGACGTTCACTGACAGCCTGCTGCGAATCGATGCAGTTGGACCCGAAGAGATCAGTGGCATCGCTGAGGTACGGTTCGGTCAGGGCGACGTGACACTCGAAGTGGTTGAGATCTACGCACAAACCAATGGGCCGGACGTACCCACTGACACTGACGGCAATGTCGGTGAGGTGATCGCTGTGGGTCTCCACTACCGGGTCTCCTCGCCGAGTGCGGACTTCCCGAGCTATGAGAGTCTGGCCACCTTCGAGTTCGGGACCAGACAAACGAACGGTTTCGCCCCGCACCCCGAGGGCCTCATCACACGCGAGGAAGTCTTCCACAATCCCGACGCCCTCGCCGCGTTCATCCCCTAACCGCACATAACCGGCATATGTAGCAATCTCGCGCACTCAGGGGTTGCAGGCCTCGGCAAGGGAGGAACAGATAGCTCAGAGCACGTCAGCGACCTTCTCGGCCGCGTCTCGGTCCACTCCCCCAATCAGATGGCTGTAGCGATCCAACGTGATAGCGATCGAACTGTGGCCCAGCCGTTCTTGAACGACCTTGGCGGGGACGCCGGCTTCAAGCGCCCATGTAGCCCAGCCGTGGCGAAGGCCCGCGTGGAACCCGACCCACGGCAAGCCCGCCCCCTCGACCAACGACTTTGCTCGCCTAGTCAGCCAGTCCGCACCGATGTGTGAGACGGACCTAACTCCGGCGCGTCGTCCGGTCCTCCGGTGCGTCGCCACGATGTTTGATCCGAGCCGCCGGGTCGATGATGCCATGGTCGGCTTGGAGGCGTTGCACGTGGTCGTAGGGGCCCACCACGTCGACGGTTGACTCATCCGGCACATGAACCGTCGGGCCGGGATGCCGCGTCGCGGTGTCGGAGTCATCGGTGAAACCGAGGACGTTCACGTTGTACTTTCCCCACAGATCCCAGATCGACTCACGAACGATTGTGGATCCTTTGGGCACCCAAAAGCGTGAGTGCACGAACAGGGTCTCGTCCACGTAGAAGCTGTCCTGCACCGAGGCATCGATGGCGGCTGCGGCAAAGGCAGGCGCGGCCAGCGAGGAAGCGCTGAACGCTGCTTCGATGTCGAAGCTGTTGACCATCTTCGACGCCAGGTTCTGGTCAAAAAGGCGAAGAACCACGCGGATGTCGGGCCGCACTTCACGGGCGTCCAGAGCGATCTCGACGTTGGCGAGGTCGTCGTCGGTGCACGCAATGACGGCCGAGGCGCGTTCGATGCCCGCCTTCTTCAGCACTTCTGTCTTGCGGGCGTCACCGAAGAGCACCGGGATGCCAAGGTCGGTTATCGAGCTAACAAACGGACCGGACGAATCGCGCTCCACAACGGTGAACTCCGTGTCGAAGCGGCGCAGCTCGCCGGCAACCCGATAGCCGACCTGGCCGAGTCCACAGACGATGACGTGGTTTTGCATTCGTTTGCTCCTCCGTGTGTAAAGCATTGGGAGACGTTGCCGCAATATGAAGTCCAAGATCGTGGCCGCTGCGAGGGCCATGACGAGGATGCGAACGATCGACATGATCGTGGCGAGAATCTGAGTATCTGTGTGCGAGGTCGATAGGTCCAGCAGCGTGTTGTTGCCGCCCAACATGAGCATCACGAGCATGAAGGCCCGGGGGGCGAAGATCCCCTCGCGGATCGAGAGCCAGGCGGTGGCGATGCCCACGATGATCACGATCGCGATCACGGCCTTCACCGTTGCCCGGAGAAGAGAGATGTTCCTTTCGTTCACAAGGCAAATGTAGCTGTCTAGCGGGCCCGCCCCCGGGTGCAACGTCGTCGAATGCCTGATGTCGCCGGTCAGCTCGAATTCGTCGGCGACCGCAGGCCCATCCTCCGCGGCATCGGCAAGCGACGGGCGGACTATCCCAACCGCAGTAGGACCGACGCCGCGCTGCGGAGCCCACAGGTCGACTCCTCGCAAGGAGCACCTCTAGACCGACGCATAATCACGCCGCCAAACGCTTGCGAGGTTCCTCTAGACAGCGCGAGAACCGGAACTCCCGGGCGCCTCCGCGGCCTTATCCATCTGCGCTGACACAATGAGCGCCGAGGCGCCGGCACAGGGCGTTGTCCGGAAGTTGTGGAGCCCGATTTGCTGATCTGCTTGCTTTGGGCGTCCTCCAGTCGATAATCACACTCATGGCACGAGGAGACTTTGTTGACCCTGGTCCACTGCTGCAGGAGCTATTCGACGAGCGAGTTCGGGGATTGGAGGAGGACTTCCCTGAGCCGCGTTCGCGGCGTGACCGGAAGCGACTCAGACAGGCCAAACGTCGCCTGTGGACGGAGTTGCATCGCGCTGGGCGCCATGCACATTGGCTGACCGACAGCGAGGCTCCGAGACCCGACGACCACGACCACATGGAGGAACTCGTACAGCGGGCGCTTGAAGTGCCCACCGGGTCGATGAAACGCGATCTTGCGCTGTTCGCTGAGATTCGCCGGGCCGCGTCCCGAAGCGATGTTCCCCTCCTATTGGAGACCATGCAGTCGGATCGAGCAAATTTCTGGATTCGGGAAATGCTGGCTGAACCGGCGTGCGACCTTGGCGGACCAAAGGCGCTGCCGGAGCTTCTCGGAGCGTTCGCCGCCAACACTGCTGAAGGGCACGACAATGACAGCTTCAGCGTGCACCTCATTGGACTGGTCGAGGAGGAGCCCGCCGCATCGGCCGCGGTCCTGAGCGAGATCATCGAGGAGGGCGACGCGGATCTCAGGCCGATCGCTGGTTGGCTTCTCGAGTACTGCTCGTAGCAGCTACCCGAGACGACCAGGAGCCGGGTGCGGCAGCTCGCACAGATCACTCACCGCTGTGAGCGATATTGCGCACCCTTGACAGCGCGGGAAATGGCAATCCGGAGTTCACGCGCCGGTTGCTGGGAACGCCCGCCGCGTTCGTTGGGAGTTGCTTCGCAACTCCGGGCAGGCTCGGGTTGCGCGAGGTTCGGCCGAGCTCTGGGAGCACTAACGTCGCAAGCATGTCAGACGCGATGCACGAAGTGTCCGGTCAGCTCGGGTTCGTTGCCGACCACATGCCCATTGTCAGCGCGATCGGGAAGCGCTTTGTCGCCGAGCAGCCGTTTGCCGGAATGACGATGGCGGTTCGAATTCACGTCGAACCAAAGACGGGGGTTCTCATTCGGGCTCTGCGCGATGGGGGAGCCCACGTGATCGCGATGGGCAACAAAGGGACCACTGTCGATGCCGTCGCCGCACTGCTTCGTTCGGAGGACATTGAAGTACTCGGCGAGCGGTCCGACGACGTTGCCACCATCGCGACTCACCTCAACACGCTCGCCGCAGCCCGGCCCGAAATCGTCCTCGACAACGGGGCGGAGCTGATTGAGCGGTTGGTCAGCACGGGAGATCATCCGCGGGGCGCAACGGAGGAGACAACCTCAGGCGCCTTAACGCTACGAGGTCGGCTCGCCGGCCACGTGCCATTCCCAGTGATTGTCATCAACGACAGCCCGCTCAAAGCGATCGTCGAGAACAAACATGGCGTCGGCCAGAGCGTCATCGAGACGATCTGCCTGGCTACCAATGTGCTGCTGGGCCGCCGGCGCCTTGTCGTGTTGGGTTACGGCTGGTGCGGACGCGGCATCGCCCTCTACGGAAAAGCCGCCGGGGCCGACGTGGTGATTGTCGAGCCGGACGCAGTCAAGGCACTCGAGGCCGCCATCGACGGTTTTGCCGTATCTCCACTGGAGCGGGAGCTGGGGCGTGGCGACGTCTTCGTCACGGCCACCGGTCAAACCGGGGTCATCACCGCCGATCAGATCGCAGCAATGAAGAACAACGTGCTACTCGCCAACGCCGGCCACTTTGATGACGAGATCGATGTCGTCGGAGTGCGGAATGCTGCTGAAGATGTCTCGGCCCGCGGCACCGACGTTCGTCGCTACACGTTGCCCGGCGGCAAGACCATCGACCTCATCGCTGAGGGCCAGATGGTGAACCTCGCCGTCGGTGGGAGCCGGGGGAACTCGATCGAGATCATGGATCTCGGATTCGCCCTGCAGGCGCTTTCCCTGGAGCGGCTTGTACTCGAACCGGGATCTCTCCGTCTAGGCGATCAAGCCGTTCCGGCCGATATTGATGAATTTGTCGCCCGGGCGATGGTCGCCGAGATGATGCGGTGACCTCGGTCACGTGCCGGGAAAGCCTACCGTTCGCCTTGGATCCGGCCGCCACGGCCCTGCTTGTTATCGACATGCAGCGCGACTTTCTCGAACTCGATGGGATGAGTGCCGTCGAGGGAGAAGACGTCGCCGAACTGCGCAAGGTCATTCCGGTCGTGCAGCGCCTGGTCGCAGCCTCACGAGCGGCCGGTGTTCGTGTGATCCATACCCGAGAGGGATATGCCCCCGACCTCAGTGATGTCAATCAGGCCAAAGCTGATCGCAGTTCGGTAGGGGAGTCCGGTCTGCTGGGACGGTTCCTGATCCGCGGTGAGCCCGGCCACGATTTTGCTGCCGGGTTTCAGCCGGTACCGGGGGAGGCCGTGATCGACAAGCCCGGCTTCGGGGCATTCTTTGCCTCAGACTTGGAGTCACTCCTGAAGAAGGCCGGTGTGACCCATCTCATCTTGTGCGGAATCACGACTCAGTGCTGCGTGCACTCCACTCTGCGCGAGGCCGTCGACCGCGGCTTCTATTGCTTGACCGTCGCCGACGCTTGTGCTGCTTTTGATCCGGAAGTCCACGACGCAGTGCTCCGGATCATCCAGGCCGAAAACCACCTCTTCGGCTGGATAGCCAACACCACGGATGTGTTGACCGCGCTCACGGTGTAGCCGCGACCTCGCTTGCAAGGCCACCTCCCCCAACCATCAGCCGCCCAAAGCGGCGTCTGCCGGGGGAGGAGACGCGTCTGCCGGGCGGCGATTGTGCAATGCTGCGTGGTGGCTGTGCGCCGCGCTATTGGCGCGGTGGTTGTGTGATTGTGGGTGTGGCGTCGCCCTGTTTGTGGGAGCCCGCCGCAAGAGATGGTGAGTGGCGGAGTAGACGTTGTCTCTCCCCCCGTCTGACTCCGCTTTGGGAGGCAGACGTTTGGGGGGGAGGGCCCGAGCTTGCGAGGGGGAGGGGGGAAGCTGAGGTAGTCCCCAAAGCGAACGTTGCGTCGTGGCGCGAAGTGAGCGTGAGCCGAGAACTGGCGGCGGTTGTGTCCGCTGAAGCGTGTTGCGGTGTTATCGCGACTCCGCGTCCCCCTCCGCCTCGCAGAGCCTCGGCACCTCCCCCAGACGTTGCCCGCCCAAAGCGGCGTTCAACGGGGGAGGAGACATCGGTGGTCGGGCTGGTCGGATTTGAACCGACGACCTCCTGCTCCCAAAGCAGGCGCGCTGCCAAGCTGCGCCACAGCCCGTTTATGGGATTGTTGTTTGCGCAGGAGGTTCCTGCTCCGCCATGTTCCCCTAGTCAGTGCGCGCTGCCAAGCTGCGCCACAGCCCGTCTATGTGATCGTTGTTTCCGCAGGAGGTTCCTGCTCCGCCATGTTCCCCTAGCCAGTGCACGCTGCCAAGCTGCGCCACA
>JAAELU010000203.1 GCA_024226255.1 bacterium
GCGAGCGGCGCTCCTAGAACCGGTACTCGAAGCTGGTGAACGCGTAGCGGCCCAGCGGGTCGTACACCGAGTACAGGTTGATCCCGAAGTCGTCGTTGAAGGTCGGCGCCAACGGCGGCTCCTTGTCGAAGACGTTGTTGATGCCAACCGTCAGCTGCGTCCCGTTCTTGAAGGAGTACGAACCCGCGAGGTCGAACCAGTTGTACGCCTTGATCTTGTCGATGCCGTTGGTCCGCCAATCCGCCATGGCGCTCGAGTCACCGATGTCCGGGTTCGAGCTGGCGTCGTCAACCTCGACCTCTCCGACGTAGCGCCATCCCAGCGAGAGGTTCAGGTTCTTCCGCGTCTCCCACGTAGCGCGCACGCGGTGCCGCCATTCGGGCGTCGCCTGGCCGCACTGGAAGCCGAAGTAGCCGACGCAGTCGTAGTCCACCAACGGGTTGGCGAACGAGCTGGTCAGGGTGTAGGTGCCCTGGAAGTCGATCGGCAGGTAACCCTTGTTGCCGAGCGTCAGCACGTGGGTGACGTTCAGGTCGACGCCCTCGGCCTGAAGCTCGCCGATATTCTGGTTGGTGGTCTCGATGTGGCCGGCCGTGGTCAGCCACAGGGTACCGAGCGAGTCGCGGTTGATGAGGCCGCACAGGGAGGCGTCGCCGGTGTTGGCGCACTGCTGGAGGATGTCATCGAAGCCGAGGGAACCGATGGTGTCCTCGACCTGGATGTCGTAGTAGTCGAGCGCCACCTGCAGCCCCGGAACAGTCGCCGGCGTCCAGACGAAGCCGGCGGTGACGGTGTCGGCGGTCTCCGGAATCAGCGCCGTGTTGCCGCCGCC
>JAAELU010000204.1 GCA_024226255.1 bacterium
CCGCGCCCAACGCGCCGGGAAGCGCGTCCTGGTCTCGGCCATGACGGACGAGGTCGGGACTGCCATCCACCTTGGGACGGAACGGCTCGCCTACAAACCGGCGCAATTCCACGGTGGCATTGACGCCATGGCCGTACAGCGTGCCGAGGCACTCGAGGAGTACCTCAAGGTTCAGCTCCGGGTTCCCCAAGCTGCTCCGACCAAGACATTCAGCAAAGTCATGCAGGTGCTCGTCGATACCGCTCCCGGGATCCGCGAAGTGATCTCAATGGGCAAACCAATCTTCGATACCTGGCAGGGCGAGTACGACCTCGTCATCGTCGACGCCCCTCCGATAGGACAGCTGATGTCATATCTGCGGGCCCCGGCTGTCGTCTCCGGGGTAGTCCCCACTGGTGGTATCAAGGATCAGTCTGGCCGCATGGCCGAGTCACTACGCGATCCAGAGCATTCGGCCCTCGCCCTGGTGACTACCCCGGAGGAGCTGCCGGCCCTCGAAACGCGCCAGGCTCTTGACGAGCTGGAGTCTGAAGATCTGATCACGGTTGGCTCCGTGATCGCTAATCGCATCATTCCGCCACTCGACATCCCGCCCGATGCCGTGGCCGACTTGCCCTATCGTCCCGCTACAGCCGCCGCCCAACACCATCTTGGGTTGCTTGCCCTGCAACGGACATCACTCGAAGGTCTGCCGATAGACGTCCGACTCCCCTACCTCTTTGGTGTGCACACGCCGGCAGAGGTGGCTGCCCAGCTGGCCGATGCGTGGGATGACGCACTGTGAAGCGCTCTGAGATAATCATCGTCACTGGTGCGGGCGGAGTCGGGAAGACCACACTGTCGGCGGGACTCGCCGTCGACCTGGCCGAGAAGGGTCTGCGCACTCTCGTTATCACTGTCGATCCGGCCCGCCGCCTGGCTGATGCCCTCGGCATTGCGATGCTCGAACACAACACCAACCGACCGACGCGAGTTGCTGCTATTGCAAATCTCGATGCCGTGATGCTGGATGTGACGGCGTCGTGGGAGGCAATAACGGTGCGCCATGCCAAGCCTGAGGTGGCCGACCGCCTCATCGGCAATCCATACTTCAGAGCCGTCGCCGATCGCTTCCCAGCAGCGCAGTCGTACGCTGCTGGTGAACAGGTCGCCGAATTCACCACCAGCGGGAACTGGGATGTTGTTGTGGTGGACACGCCACCGGCCGCCGGTGGAATCGATTTTTTTATGGCACCCCGCAAGATGACTGAGCTGGTGGGAGGCCGTCTGCTGCGCTGGTTGACAGGCTCCCGAGTACCGGGACGGCGCATCCTCTATCGCACAACCGCCCGACCCATGCTGCGGCTCGCCGACATACTCCTCGGCAGCGCCCTCCTCGAGGAACTCGCCGACTTCCTCCTCGACGTGAGGAGCCTGTACGACGGTTTGTCGGCCCGGGCTGCATCGATCGACCGAATGATGAGTCGGGCGACGGTGCTCGTGGTTACTACGGATTCCCCCGGACCAATGAGAGAGGCCGGCCGGTTCTTCACAACCCTGCCGGAGATCGACGTCGCCCCATCCGCCCTCATCTTCAATCGGGCGTTGCCGGACAAGTGGATCAGCGCTCGCGGGCCGCAAGGAGCAACCGATCTTGATGAAGCACTACGGCACAATATGGACCGTTGGAGCAGCGAAGCTCGCCGCAATCGTGATGCCCGTACGGCAATGGCGGCCCGCCTCGAGGTACCCATGGCGACGGTTCCTTGGCTCCGCAAGTCCCCTGTCGACGTTGAAGGACTTGCCGCCATGGTGCGACAGGCGGACGGGTTGGACAAACTTGTCGAGCGATAGTGCACAGAACTTCGTGCGGCTGGGGTGGGTCAAATGCAGGTGGGATACGAGCCGCTAACTGATCAATAAGCCAGAATCGATACCGATACACGGAGTAGATCTGCACTCCCACCAAGGCGATCGAATTGGAAGAGAAGACTCCAGAACCGTTCTGGAAACGGAACACGCATCTAATCGTGGGCGCCATCGTTACGATGGCCGCCCTGATCGCCATTGCTGGTTTGCAGTTCCGCTCAACCGATACCCGGCAAGCAGCTGACTCCGTTCAGGAGCTCACATTCGACATCGTCGGCTCGCTCCGAAACGGAGCCCCTTCAGCCTCCACGACGGCTCTTCACCAGAAGCTGCTTTCTGCGATCGACGCCGCCGAATCAACGCCCGGTGCGGAGGCCGCCCGAAGTGAACTGGTCGAGTCGGGTCCGGCGGCAATCGGGGGCGATGCAGCGATGGCCGACCGCTACGGTATCGCCCTGAATTCGGCCTCCCGCGCTGTCGTCGGCAACGCCCGCAGGTCGTCGGTTCGTACGCAGCAAATCCAAATGGGCATCGTGGCCGCCGCTGCCATAACCCTGATTCTGCTGATCCGTGACGTCGCCGCCAAGCAGCAACCCCAAGTCAAACGACGCCGGTCGCGTACCTATCCATCTCAAATCGACCCGCTGACCGGACTCGGTCAATTCGACACGATTCGTATTCGTCTTACCGAGCTGCTCGAAGCCAACAAGCCTGGGCTCGGTTTTGTGGCGCTGCTTGCGGTTGGGATCCAGCCCGAACACGAACATTTTCTGCCCCTAACTCGCGCCCAGCTAGATGCATCTCTGGCCGAGACATCAAGACGGCTTCGCACCGCCGTGCGGGCGACGGACACGGTCGCCAGGCTCGCTCGGGACGAACTTGCGGTGGCGCTGCCATCGTCGCCACGCGTCGAGGATCCGGGGCGAGTTGCGAGCAAGATTCTCGCTGCGCTGGACGCGCCGATTGTGGTCGGAACCGTGACCGTGCTGCCGAATCCGCGGGTTGGTATTGCCATCTCCCCGGTTGACGCCGTTACCCCCGATGGCCTGATTCAACGCGCCCGGCTTGCCAGGCGGGCGGCCAGTGATTCTCCTGCCGCCGTCTACCGCTCGTACAGCGACGAACTGGCCCCTTCCGAGCTCGGCTCGCTTCAGATGCTTGCCGACCTTCGATCAGCTCTAGCGGCCGATGATGGCCAACTGTGGGTTGCCTATCAGCCAAAGATCGATCTGAACGATGAGCGGGTTGTCGGGTTCGAGGCACTGGCTCGCTGGGACCATCCTCAACGGGGAAGCATCGCTCCATCAGATTTCATCCGGGTCGCCGAAGAGTCAGACCTGATAATCACCTTGGGAGCCTGGGTTCTAGACAAAGTGTGCGCCCAGATGGCGGCTTGGGGTCAACACCTGGCCGAGCCGCTCCCGGTGTCAGTGAACGTCTCCGGGCGTCAGTTTGAACGGGCCGGGCTCGCAGATCTGATCAGAGCGACGCTGGCCCGACACGGAGTTGCTCCCCATCTTCTCGAGCTCGAGCTCACCGAAGGCATCCTCTTGGAGGACCGCTGGGATCTAATCGCGATGATGAGGGACCTCCGCGACCTCGGAGTCAAGATTGCAGTGGACGACTTTGGCACCGGCTACTCGGCGCTCAGCTATCTCAAACGATTCCCCATCGACGTGCTCAAGATCGACCGCACATTTATACGAGAAATCCACGGCGATGACGGCGACGAAGCGATCTCGACAGCAATCATCTCAATGGCTCACTCGATGGCGCTCCAGGTCGTCGCCGAGGGGGTCGAAACCCCCGAGCAACTGCAAATACTCCGCAGTATCGGATGCGACACCGCCCAGGGTTTCTACTTCGCCCACCCCGCTCGCCCAGCCGAAATCCAGCACCGCACGGCGTAGTTTCGCTACGCGATTGCAGACGGGCCGAGAAGCTCGCGGAGCTCCGCGTAGAGCGCGGAGCGGGGTTCGACACGATGCTCATCACCGAGTCGGATCACCTTCTCAGTCCCCGCCGACACCATGTGGAGATAGACGCTGGCCGATCCCGGATGGTTGGAGATCACTCCGCGGATCCTGTCGACCATGTTCTTGGAGAGCCGGGCCGCCGGAACACGCAATCGCACCATCGCTTCCTCTGATAGCTCCGGTTCCCGGATTTCGGTGGCGATGAATTTGACCTCATCCCCGCGGTGATCAACTCGACCCGAGACGACCACGACAGCATCTTCTCGCACGAAGGGTCCGTACTCGGCAACGGTTCGCGGGAAGGCAACCACCTCGGTCGATCCCTGAAGATCCTCCAGGACGAAGAACAGCATCGGATCACCACCCTTGGTGTAGCGCCGGGTGATGGAGCCGATGATCCCGCCGACGGTCGCCTTCGACTTGTCCTCCTTCTCCCAGAGACCTGGCAGAGTCGAGGTGCACATCAGCGAGAGTGCCTTTTCGATACCGAGCAACGGATGATCCGAGACATACAGCCCCAACATTTCCTTTTCGAAGGCAAGCCGCTTGCGCTTGTCCCATTCATGTTCCGGTATGGCGACTGCCACCTCTTCGACGGCGGAGCCTGCCCCGCCAAACAAGCTGAATTGGCCCATCTCTTCGGCACGGCGTCTCGAGACCGTGGCGTCGAGCATGTCCAGATAGCGTTCGATCAGGCCGCGCCGACTGTGGCCCATCGAGTCGAACCCGCCGGCCTTGACGAGCGAATCGATGGTGCGCTTGTTCAGGACACTCAGATCGACCCGATCGATGAAGTCCTGGAAGGTTGCGAAAGGACCGTTCTTGTCACGGTCGGAAACGATGAGCTCGACCACTCCCTCGCCAACATTGCGCACCGCCGACATCCCGAATGTGATCTCGCCCTCAACTGTGGCGAAGTCTGACTCGGCGCGGTTCACATCCGGCACTAGGACTCGAATTCCTATCGACCGACATTCGTGCAGGTAGAGAGCGGTGCGATCCTTGTCCTTCTTGGAAGATGTGAGCAACGCGGCCATGTACTCCGCCGGAAAGTGACGCTTGAGCCAGGCCGTCTGATATGCAACCAGGGCATATGCGGCCGAGTGGCTTCGATTGAAGCCGTAGCCGGCGAAGTGCTCTATGAATCCGAAGAGTTCTCGCCCAAGCGCCTCGGGATGTCCTTGCTCCTCGCAGCCGGCTACAAACTTCTCTTCCTGCTCGCGCATCACGCTGGGGATCTTTTTGCCCATCGCCTTTCGCAGCATGTCGGCTTCGCCCATAGTGAACCCGGCCATCCTGCGGGCGGCCTGCATGACCTGCTCTTGGTACACCATGATCCCGAAGGAGTCTTTGAGAACCGGCTCCAAGTTTGGGTGGAGATACTCCACCTCGGACCGCCCATTCTTACGATCGGCGTACTCAGTGTGCATACCGGCGCCGAGGGGTCCCGGGCGATACAGAGCGTTGAGGGCAATGAGGTGCTCGAACTCCTCAGGGCGTAGGTTGCGCATGAGCGCTCGCATCGGCCCACCCTCGAATTGGAATACGCCCATAGAGTCGCCGGCCTGAAGCATCTCGAAGACTGCTGGATCATCGAGGGGTACTGCATCGATGTCGACCCGTTCCCCGGTGCTACGTTCGATGAGCTCCAATGCCCGCTCGATTGTCGAGAGGTTGCGCAGCCCCAGGAAGTCCATTTTGAGCAGGCCAAGCTGTTCGACTGCATGCATTTCGAACTGGGTCACGACCTCGGAGTCTTCGCCCTTGCGCTGCAACGGCACGATCTCGGTTAGCGGAACAGGCGAAATGACCACCGCCGCGGCGTGGATCGAGTCCTGGCGTCGCAACCCTTCGAGGCCGCGGGCGGTGTCGACGACCTCGCGAACAACTTCGTCGCCTCCGTACAGCTCGCGTAGCCCGTGAGCTCCCGTGTACCAATCTTTGACCGAGGCCTCGGCCTCCGTGTCCGGCGGGTCGAGGCATTGCCCCAACGTCGCCTCGCGACCGAGAATCGCTTGTGGCATGAGTTTGGCAACCTTGTCGCCGACACCGTAGGGATGGCCCAATACCCGTGCGGCGTCGCGGATCGCCTGGCGGCCCTTGATTGTGCTGAAGGTGATGATCTGAGCTACGTGGTCACTTCCGTAGCGCTCGGCGCAGTATCTGATGACGTCGCCGCGATATCGCTCATCAAAATCCATATCGATGTCGGGCATCTCACGGCGGCCGGGGTTGAGGAAGCGCTCGAAGATCAGACCGAATTCAATAGGGTCGAGCTTCGTGATGCCGAGGCAGTAGGCGATGATCGACCCGGCGGCGCTCCCCCGGCCCGGACCGGTGCGAATCCCTTGTTCGGTTGCGTACCGAATCAGGTCCCATACGATGAGGAAGTACGACGAAAACCCCATGTCTTCGATAACACGCAGCTCGTAATCGATGCGCTCTACAGCAACTTCAGGCAGCGCATCGCCGTAGCGAGCCTTGGCTCCTTCGAGAACCAGATGGCGGAGATACCCCGGCTCGTCGAAACCCTGCGGGGTCTCGAAGGGCGGCAGCAGGATCCGGCCGAACTCGAGTTCAACGTTGGCCCGTTCAGCTATGAGCAGAGTGTTGTCACACGCACCAGGGAATTCGTCATCGGGAAACATCGCCCGCATCTGCTGCGCCGACTTGATGTAGAACTCTTGGGACTCAAACTTGAAACGGTCCTCATCGCTCTTGTTGGCCCCGGTCTGGATGCAGAGAAGTACGTCGTGAGAATCTGCCTCGTCGGCGTACGTGTAGTGGCTGTCGTTCGTCGCCACGAGGGGGGCACCGACGCGGCGAGAGATTGCCAGCATGTCGTCCATGATCGCCGACTGGGCCGGGATCCCGTGGTCCATGATCTCGATAAAGAAGTTGTCCTTGCCGAAGATGTCCTGATACATAGCCGCGGCCCCAACGGCGGCTTCGAAGTCTCGGACCTGATCCTGGTTGCCTTCCTCTGAGCTGGCGTCCGGCGCGAGTAACTGGGGAACGTGGCCGCCAAGGCAGCCTGAGGTGGCGATCAGCCCTTCGCTGTATTCCGCAAGCAGCTCCAGGTCCATTCGTGGCTTGTAGTAGAACCCCTCGAGGTATGCCCGCGAGGCGAGGGTCATCAGGTTCTGATACCCGACCTCCGAGGTGGCCAGCAGATTCATGTGATAGCGAATGTCCTGGCGTCGCGGCGGACGATCGAACCGCGAGTCCGGGGTCACGTATGCCTCGATCCCGATGATGGGGTTGACGCCGGCCTCACGAGCCGCCTTAGAGAAGTCGACCACGCCGTAGAGAACGCCGTGGTCGGTAATAGCTACTGCCGGTTGGCCATCACCGGAAACTGCTCGGACCAGTTCCTTGACTCGTGCCGCACCGTCGAGCATTGAAAACTCGGTGTGCACATGAAGATGAGCGAAGCTCTTGTCCAACGGTTTCTCCGGCCCGGCGCGGGACTACAAACTACATCAATGTAATCCATCGGGCCACAGCGCGAAATCCGCGTCTATTGTTTGGTGCCGGAGGCCCGAGTCGAGCTCTTTGTGCGCGACGGCGCCGGCTTTCTGCGCGCTGACTTCTTGGCTGTCGCGGCCTTATCCGCAGCCGGTTTCTTCGCAGGCGGCTTCTTCGCTGCCGGCTTCTTCGCTGCCGGCTTCTTCGCTGCCGGCTTCTTCGCCGTCACGGTCTTACTCGCTACCGGCTTACTC
>JAAELU010000205.1 GCA_024226255.1 bacterium
CCGCCTGACCGAGGACACCAGCGACGAACTGCCCCGACGAAACGGGCTCGACGACAACCGCGCCTGCTACAAGTTCGGCGGCACCAGTGTGACGACGGCCTTCAAGAATGATCTCAGCAATCCGGCCACCGTGAACCCCGCATCGTTTCCGGCAGATGCCGACAACGATGACTACCTGCCGCAGGGCTTCCGCAAGGTGACCCGCGAGGACGAGAACACGCAGGACCTCTTCGAGTTCGTGACGGGCCTGAACCTTTCCGGCGAGAGCCGCCGCCTGTTCGTCCATGACAACGTCGACCTGCCCGCCACCATCAACTACATGGCGACCCGCCACGGGGTCCTCGGCGACAACGATGCCGCCTTCAAAAACTATCTCCTCTACCGGGACACCGAAGGCACCGGACAGTGGCGGATGCTTCCCTGGGACTACGACTTCAGTTTCGGCTACATCACGGGAGCCGACATCGACACCATCGACGGAGACAAGGATCCGGACCGCATGGTGGACGGGAACCGCATGATGTCTGCCATCTACGCCGTGCCCGAATTCGAGGAGATGTACTTCACCCGCATCCGCACGCTGATGGACAACACCCTGCACTCGGGACCCGCGCCGCCGGAGGGCCGGTGGTACGAGTCGCGGCTCGACTACTGGGGGGCCAGGGTGGCGCCGCTCGTCCCGCTCGATCACGCCGTCTGGCAGTACCCGCTCCAAAACCCGGGCGTCTACTCGCCCCCGGTCTCCAACGGGAACGTCCCGTTCGCGACCATGGACAGCCGAATCCGCTCCGAGTTCCTCACCGTGCGACGCAATTTCCTCGAGGCCCATTCGCTGGTCCCCGCCTCGGGACTTGCCACACCTGCCCAGATCGACATCACCGCCATCGAGCACGACCCTGCCTCCGGCAACCAGGACGAGGAGTATATCGAGCTTTCGAATCCAAACGGGTTCGCGGTCGATCTCTCGGAATGGACCTTGGCCGGCGGGATCGGCTTCACCGTTCCTCCCGGCTGCGTCATCCCGGCGAATTCGAGCCTCTATCTCACGCCGGACGTGCCGTCGTTCATCGCCCGCTCCACGAGCCCCAAGGGTGGCGAGGGCCGTTTCGTCGTTGGCAACTATTCCGGACATCTCTCAAACTTTGCCGAGGAGATCCGGCTCCTGTCGCCGGAAGGAGTCCTCGTTGACACCGGGACCTACCCGCCGACACCCTCCGATAACCAGCGGTTCCTGGTGATCACCGAGTTCATGTACCACCCGGAACCGGACGGGGCTGCCGAGTTCATCGAACTGATGAACATCAGTGACAGCGTGACCCTCGACCTCACGAACGTCCGCTTCACCGATGGGGTGGCATTCAACTTCACCGGGAGCGCGGTCACCACGCTTGCCCCCGGCGCGCGAGTCCTGGTAATCCGCAATCGCGCGGCCTTCGAGGCAGTCTACGGAACGGTCCATGACCCGATCATCGCAGGCGAATTCGAGATGAGTGGGGCGCTCAGCAATGCGGGCGAACGTATCAAATTGGAGGACGCCGACAATGGCACCATCAGGGAACTCGTTTACTTCGACGTTGCTCCCTGGCCGTCCGCTGCGGACGGCGGCGGGTTTTCGCTCGTGCTCATCGATCCGGCGACAAGCCCCGACCCGGCGGACCCCCTGAACTGGCGTCCCAGCGGATTCGTCGAGCGCAATCCCGGGGCCACGGATGCCATCTACTTCTCCGGCGACCCCAAC
>JAAELU010000206.1 GCA_024226255.1 bacterium
CGCCGCTTTCGTCGTCAACCAGGCGCATGTCGTGGCCGTACAGGGGCGTGCCCTGGGCGGTGCGGGCCAGGGCCGCGGCGGTGGCGTCCAGGTCGGGTGACGGCATCGACATGACCGCCGCCGCTTGGGTCTCGGTCATGCCCCAGCAATGGCGTATCGTTACGCCATACTGGCGATCCAACGTCTCCATCATGGCGGATGGCGGCGCTGAACCGCCGGTCAGAATTTTCCCGAGCGGCGCCAGGTCTTCGCCGGTCTCCTCGAGATATTGCAGCATCGACAGCCACACCGTCGGCACCGCCATCGACAGGGTCACGCCCTCGTCCTTGATCAAGCGATGCAGAAATTCCATGGTCATGTCGCGCCCCGGCAGAACCAGCTTGGCTCCGGTCATCGGCGCAAGATAGGGGATCGACCAACCGTTACCGTGGAACAGCGCGACGACCGCCAGGATCGTATCGGCATGGGACACGCCAGCGCTGTTTGGCGACGCACAACCCATGGCCTGAAGCATCGTCGAACGGTGGCTGTAAAGGACGCCTTTTGGGTGGCCCGTTGTGCCCGACGTGTAACACAGCGTCGAAGCCGATCGTTCGTCGAAGTCTGGCCACTCGAAATCGCCGTCCTCGGCGGCTAGCAGTTCTTCGTAACAGAGCACGTCAGGCGGAATATCAGCGGGCATGTGCGCCCGGTCGGTCAGAAGGATAACGGTCTCAACCGTTTCCAGTCGATCGCGCACCGCCATGAATTGCTCGATGCATCCCAGTTCGACCAACATCCGCCGGTCCTCGTCGTGCTTTGTCATCGAGACGATCTGGTCCTGGTGCAGGCGGGGATTGATCGTGTGGAAGACCGCGCCAAAGCCG
>JAAELU010000207.1 GCA_024226255.1 bacterium
CGCCGGGGCCGCGAGGTCGCCGGAGATCGTGATCCGGTCGTTCCCGTCAAACGTCCGGATCAGGATGGAGTCGACCAGAATGTCCGGTTGAAAATACCCATCGATGCTGGATTGCACCTGCGGCACGCCGAAACTGTCCGTGATCTCGATGGTGTCGGCCTGGTTGGTGGCGATGATGTGTAACACACCGTCGACCACTCCGGTGCCCGAGACCACAGCTGTCGTCGCCGCGGTGTCGAGGAGGCCCGCTCTGTCGGTCACCTCGAGCGTGATGGGATAAATGCCGCCATCTTGGTACATATGCGTCGCGGTCACCGAAAAGAGGTCCGTGCCCTGCTCGATCAACGCATCCTCTGTGACTTGGCCATCGCCCCAGACCACTCGCACGGTATGGACGTCCAACAGATCGGGGTCTTCAAACGTCCCTATCAGCGTCACCACATCGCCTTCCCCTGCTAAATTCACCTCGGTAGCGTCACTGTTCAGAGCAGTGACTTGCGGCGCCGTGTTCGCCGGGGCGGACAGGACCACAATCTTGTTGGAGCCATTCGTCGTCTTCACCCCTCCACCAATCCAAAAAACCGTAAACTGTTTCTTTTGCTCCACCGTCGCCGTATCCTTCAAATTATCGATCGTTTCCGGTTTGGCGACAGAATCAATGCCGCTCGCATTGTGCGTTACCCTGGATTCCACGGTCCCTTCCAGCGTGGATTTGGCAACAGGAATGCCGACAAGACTCCGAGTGCGAGCGCTGGTGGCCACCTTGACCTCATCCCACCCCAACGTGGCCGAGAGCGTGGCCTGGGCCCCACTGAGGGTGGCGCTATCGATGGTGACCACCTCGGCGTATTCGTTCAGTTTCAGATCGGCGATCGACTTGGACTGAGAAACTCCCCCGGCACTCCAGGACGTCGCTTCCAACGTGAGCGAATCCTGGGACGAATTGCCGGCGGTCAGGACCACACCGTTCTCCCCGTTCTGGCTGGTGACTGTTGTCCCGTTCCCATCGATCTGCGCTCTCACGGTCGGCGCTTTTTCTTTCCCCAGGTTGGCGGTGACCTTGGCCTCTTCTTTCCCCAGGTTGGCGGTGACCTTGGCCTCCGCCCCCCCGATGATCGCCCCTTCGGCGGAGGTGGCGGTGGCCAACAGATTCGTCGTCTTCAACGCCTGGAGTTGCACATCTCCCTCGGCCGTGACCGTGGCGCCGGGGCCGATCTTAGCCAAGGTGGTGCGGGCCAGCGTAGTCGACGTTTCCCCTAAGCCGCCTGCGATCAGAGCCCCGTAGTTGGCCGTGGTACTGGCGTCTACCGTATCATGCGACTCGGCCACTAAGGTGAAATCACCCCCCTTGGCCGTGACCTGCGCCTTACTGCCCACATAGGCATGCACCATTTGCGAATCACTGCCTTGGTTCTGGAGATTGACCGTACTCGTCACCTTCCCGGCACCTAGAATAAGGGCGAACGAGTTCCCGATGGCGTCTGCTTTGACATCCGTGGCCGAAAAGGCCTCGATAAACACCGCTCCGTCCGCGGTGATATCCGCATTCGTGACCGTTTGCGCCGAGTCCGTCGCCCCGATGAAGGCCCGGACCGAGGGTTTGAGCGTCGCCGTCACATTGGCCCCGATCCCGCCAACCAGCGACCCTTCGGAGCCCCAGGCGATGACCTCGGGCCGACCGGCCAGCGGAGTCGGCTTCAGGATTTTTGCGTTCTGTTCGAACTTCTGGATGCCGCCCGTGCTGGGGGCCGACAGATCGATGATCAACAGATGTGAGGCATTAGGGTCGATCCCGAAAACAGTATAGGCCCGGCCTTGTCCCCCCGACGTATCCGGCGCACCGACC
>JAAELU010000208.1 GCA_024226255.1 bacterium
GGTTCTGGATGACCACCGGGAGCTCGAACTGGTCACCGAAGTTGAGAAAGCGCGGGGCAGAAGGGCGAACCATGAGGGGAAGCCGTGCGGTGATATTGGACTCTGTTGAGCCAAACTCATCGGTACCTGCAACTGCAACCACCATGACCCGGTAGCGCGTCAGGCTGTCCGGCAGGGGTACGTCGATAGTTGCGTTGCCATCGGCGTCGGTCATCACCTCGGGCTGGAAGACGGCCAGCGCACTAAAAACATTGCGCACGTCGATGGCGTCTCCACCTGTTCCCTCGCCATCGTCGGCCGAGTACGACCCCGCTCGAGCCTCATCAGCCATGTCCCCACCCGACAGATTGGCGGAGACCTCCTCGAACACATCGCTGGCAGCCGCAGTTGTCTCGGCCGGCGATTCCGTGGTCGCCGATAACTTGTCGTCCAGCAACGCTGGATCGGTCAGCTCGATAGAGTCGCGCAGGTACCGGCTCCACACGTGAGACGAAATCGGCCGATAAAAGATGTCAAGCGGGTCGGGTAGCTCGTAGCCGCTGAGGGCTAGGACTGCTTCATCGACAACTACGACTGCCATCTCGGCGCCGGCAACTGGCTCGCCGGCGGCGTCGGCCACGTTCACCCGGAC
>JAAELU010000209.1 GCA_024226255.1 bacterium
CATCGACTTGTCGATCCGATGCGGGATCCACATCGGCGACATCGACGAACGTGCCGGCGACATCTCAGGCATTGCCGTCAACGTCGCTGCCCGCGTGATGGCCCTTGCCGGCGATGGCCAAATCATGCTTACGACCAGTGCAGCTGAATCCGCAGCCGGATCACCGCATCGTCTCGAACCAGCCGGTCGACACATCCTCAAAGGCGTCGCCGGCGAGTGGCAGCTCCACCAACTCAGCTAGAGCCCAAGCAGACACGCTCAACAGAACTAGACGTCACGGGCAGGCACCCGTTGGTGAGGGCTGAAACGTCGTCGCCGATTCACCAGGTGAGAGGCCGCCCGACTTCGCGCTCAAGGGGGACCGGAAGGCCACCGCGTGAAGTGGCTCACACGTTGGAAGCGCGCTGCGAGCGACGCGAGGCGACCGACTCACCGCTCTTCCAGGGGCGGACCACCAACGTGAGTGCCGCTACGAGCAGACGCAGTTCTGCGGGAAGATCCTCGGTTCCGGTCAGGGTTTGGGTCTCGGGCACGGTCCAATCGAAGCGGTTCGGCCGACTTGTGCTCTCAACAGACGCCCAAGCCTGGTGGGTGCCGTCGAACCGGAAGCCGGCGCGATCTGGTGCCGAGTTCCGGGTGGCCAGAAGCGCACCGTCAGGGTCGAGAATGTCGACGAAAGACAATGACCCTCATGCTGGATCCTTCTCTCTGCGATGCAAGAACTGGCCGATCGGTGCGTCTTCGTTGCCCAGGACCGTGTAGCGATTGACGTCGCCCTTCAGCGCCCGGGATCGTCGGACTGTGCACAGGACCGATCCGTCGGTGTCGACTAGCTCGATCGGGAGTCGATGCCGAAGCCCGCTCAGGAGTGTGCCAATGCCTTTTGTCCGCCTCGCGATTGACGGCCGAACCAACTCGCTACACCGTCGGTCCCCAGTTCGCCGCCCGGCTCGCCCTTGTGTTCCCCGACCCTCTCGATCGGCTCGCATGGTACGAAGAGGGCCGTCCCGATCTCGTCGGATCGGATTTCGTAGAGAACTGGTCATAGCTCTTCGTCGCACCGGGCAAGAATCCAGAACGGTGGCGCAGGGCCGCCTTCCCAGCGCGGCCACCGTTCCAACAGCCCGGCTGGGCTCGCTACGAAGGTCGACTCAGCGACGACGGCACCGTCGAACTCCGCCGAGTCGAGTACTTCCCCATCGAGGACAACTGACCTGCCCCGATCGGAAGACGTCAAGAGAGTTCTAGTGCGAGTCCGCATTCCGACTGAGCTGAGAACATTCCGAGAACAAGAGCCCTCTGAACAGAGGTTCCCAAGGGACATCAGGCATTCGGGCTGAGCCGCCGTTCGCCCTGGTCGGAAGCCATTCCCGACGCTTCGGTGACCGCCAGCATGTATCGGGAATCGGCTTTCCTCCTGCTACGGATCAGAAGGTTGGGTATTTCGAGTACCTCAAGCGCGCAGAGTACCCCCAGGTCAGAGTGCTGCCGGGCGCTTCTTGGGGTTGGCGGTCGGCCCTCGTGAGAACATGGCCACCGTCAGGTCTCGTCAGCGAGCGTCAAGTTCCGCTTGACTATCTCGTACTCATGTTCGACGAGGGCAACAAACTCCCCCACGCTCTCATCATCGGTCCCGGAAGAGAGCCATCCAGCTCTCACTTTCTCCCACCAGTCCATGCCCGATTGGCCACGAAGGACGTCCACCCGCAGGCCCGCTGACACCTGGTCCGCAGTCCAACTACGCCACAAATCCGGATCTCCACGCATGGTCTGATCTCGTGCGAGGGATGCTACAGGAGTCGGCCCGATCCCCTGGCTGAGTAGATCTGCGAACTCACCGAGTCGGGGGCCCGCACGACGCCGCTCAGGTCCGCGTCCGTCCGGTAGGCACATGACGCTAGGGCTGGCTATCACCGTTCAAGCTTTCGTGCTTCGCTGTCGCTCTCCTTCGCTTCGGCCTTTTGGCCCAGTCCTCGCAGCGCCGCACTCCGTGCTCGGTACGCCGAGGCGAGGCTCGGGTCGAGGCTGATAGCACGATTGGCGGACTCAAGTGCCTCGCGGTGGCGCATTAGTCTGTTCAGCGCCATCGCTTGGCTGTAGTGGGCATCCGCGTCATTCGGATCCTGTTGGATGGCCTGGTTGGTAGTGGCCAAGGCTTCGGCCGGACGTCCGGCCCAGTCAAGGATTATGGCTCGGCTGTGCCGGGAAACAGCTGATGACCGTCTGGCGGAGCGAACTTCTGGTGCGATCTGCGTTGGTTGATTGGAAACGTCAAAAGGCTCCGGGCGCCACAGCTCGGTCTCCCCGGTGTCTGCCTCCGGGGGTCCTGATCGATCGAGAGAGGACGATTGCTCCGGGGGTACAGACTGGTCGGTCGGGGCTGTCTCGTTCCGGGCACTCTGGCTGGGACGAACCGGGTCATCCGCTGGTCGGATCATGCCGCTGGGAGCGACAACGGTCTGGGTCTGCTCTGACAATTCGATCGCCTGCTGGAGCTCATCGGTGAATATCGCAGCCGATGCCGGACGGTCGTCGGGTGATTTTGCCATCGCCCTCTGCAGGAACTGGTTCAGGCTCGGTGGCCCGTCGGCTAGATCCGGCACAGGGTGGTCTGCGATCCGGACGACATAGGCGAGCTGGGAGTCGTTGGCGTCAGGGTCTTGGAAGGGCGGTGCTCCTGCGATCAGCTCAAAGAGGGTCGAAGCCAGGGAGTAGAGATCAGATCGCTCGTCTCGTTGGTCTCTGCCTCCGGCGAACGTTTCCGGTGGGGCGTGAGCCAGGGAGAAAGCGATGCCCTGGGTTGTCGAAGTCGCCTCCCGAATCGCCGAGATGCCGAAGTCGGCGAGCTTTGGTGTACCTGCCACACCGAGCAGGATGTTGGCAGGCTTGATGTCCCGGTGAAGGATCCCTTGTGAGTGCCCGTGCTCGAGGGCGTTGGCGATTGGCAGAATCCAGTCGACCGCTTGCGCCCAAGGGACAGTCTGGGCAGACAACAGTTGGTCGTGGAGCGAACCGCCCTCAAGGTACTCCATCAGCAGATAGGGGTTTCCTGCCGTCGTGTAGCCGGCAGAGTGGGGAACGACGACGTTGGGATGGCCGGTCATCCTCCCCATTGTGAGGCGCTCACGTTCGAAACGTCGCCGGCCGCCATCGTCCAGCTGGTGCAGCACCTTGACCGCCACAGTTCGACCAAAGCTGGCATCAGTCGCCGAATAGACCTTCGCGAAGCCACCGGCACCAATCTCCTCGGCGTCAGCCAAGCCATCTATCCCCAGATCGGTCTCACTCACCATCCCTCCTGACCTACGGTGGCAATCGCCGCCAGGTTACGTCGTCGGGAGTGAGCATGCTCAGCCGCTGACTTCAATCTCCTGACCTGCAAGGCGAGAGACGTAGCTCCGGCTGAGGTCATTGCTCCAATCGGCGGAGGCGAGCCATTGCCCAAGCTCATCTAGCGCCCGGGTAGTCGTTGTCGGCCACGAGCAGACAGATCCTGGTGGCCGTCCACAGTCGGCCAATTCACCGCTCAGAACATAGTGAGAACATGAGCTTGATTCTGAGGGGTCAGCAGCGGATGCGACCGATTCATCGCCCATCGCAGTTCTC
>JAAELU010000210.1 GCA_024226255.1 bacterium
AGGCAGGGGTGACTCGTGACCGCCGCGAATTCACCGCGGAGTGGCAGGGGAACCGGTTTCTGCTGATCGACACTGGCGGTTGGGAACTGAACCCGGACGAGGAACTCACCATGAATATCCGCGAGCAAGCGGAGACCGCGGTCGGCGGTGCGGACCTGGTTGTCTTTGTGGCAGATGCCACGACGTCGCTTGTCGATGACGACCAAGGTGTGGCTCGGCTGCTGCTGAGGAGCGGAGTGCCGTTTGTGTTCGTGGCCAACAAGGTCGATGGGCCACGCCAGGAAGAGGGTCTGGATGCGTTTTGGACGCTCGGGCTTGGTGAGCCGATGCCGGTGTCGGCCCAACACGGGCGGGGTACTGGAGACTTTCTCGATGTCCTGGTGGATCGGCTCCCCGTCTTTGATGACGAGACGGGTGATGGCCCAGGCCTGGCCAAGCTGGCGATCATCGGCCGTCCCAATGTGGGCAAGTCCACGTTGCTCAACCAGCTCGCTGGTGATGAGCGCGTGTTGGTCTCGGACGTTCCCGGTACAACCCGCGATCCGATCAATCTGATTGTCGAGCTGGACGGCGAACCGTTCGAGATAATCGACACCGCCGGCATCAAGCGCCGGACCAAGATCAAAGACGATGTGGAGTTCTACGCAGTGCTGCGAGCGCGGGAGGCATTGAAGTCGGCGGATGTCGCACTCCTCGTTGTCGATGGGACCAGGGGAGCGACACATCAAGAGCAACGGCTCGCCGAAGAGATCCGCGATTCGGGCGCCGGTCTCGTTGTCCTGCTCAACAAGTGGGACGTCGTCAGCGAGGATGAACGCCTCGTGACTGAGGATTCGGTTGCCGATCGCCTCGGCTTCGTGGCCTGGGCGCCGGTGCTGCGCATGGCAGCGAAGACCGGCAGCCGGCTACATCGTCTCCCCGCTGCTATCCGGGCCGTGTTGGAGAACAGGCGCCAGCGTATTCCTACGCCCGAGCTTAACCGGCTGATACGGCAATGGCAGGAGTCCCACCCCCCTCCGGTCAAGAAGGGCAAGCGGCC
>JAAELU010000211.1 GCA_024226255.1 bacterium
GTCGGATCGTGGTTCGGTCCGTGCCCCAGATGCCACTTACCGAACACAGCCGTTTGGTACCCGGCCGCTTTCATGATCTTGGGATATGTCCCGAGCCGGTTGTCCATCGGCGTGTCGAGAGTCGTGACTCCGTTGACGTGGTTGTAGGTGCCGGTCAGGATGGAGGCTCGACTGGGTGTGCAGATCGAGTTCGTGCAGAAGCAGGAGTCGAAGCGCATCCCGCCCGAAGCTAACCGATCGAGCTGAGGGGTCTTGTTGATACGACCGCCGTTGTATGCCGAGATGGCGTGCGCCGCGTGGTCGTCGGACATGATGAAGATGAGATTTGGGCGGCCGGCCATATGGAGCGACGCTAGTGCAGCTCGGCGGTCGCCCGGCGCCGAGGCTGCCGGCGACTCGTACAATCACCTCCAGGATTCAAAGGAGCGGCTCAATGCGTGATGCAGTAATCGTCGATGCGATCAGGACTCCCGGAGGCAAGCGAGGCGGCAAGCTGAAGGACTGGCACCCCGTTGACCTCGCATCCGAGGTGCTCGGCGCCATTGCCGAGCGCAACAGCCTCGACACCGAGTTGGTCGACGACGTCATCATGGGCTGTGTCATGCAGACGGGGGAGCAGGCGCTAAATGTGGCGCGCAACGCCGTTCTCGGCGCCGGATGGCCCGAGGTCGTTCCGGGCACGACGATCGACCGCCAGTGTGGTTCCAGCCAACAGGCCGCCCACTTCGCCGCCCAGGGTGTCATGGCCGGTGCGTATGACGTAGTGGTCGCCGCCGGCGTTGAGTCGATGAGCCGGATTCCCATTGGAGTCACGGCGCAACAAGGGCCGGGGATGCCCTTTGGCCCCCGCATGATCGAGCGTTATGAGGACGGCCTTGTGCCCCAGGGTATTTCGGCCGAGTTGATAGCCGACAAATGGGACATGACTCGGGAGGAACTCGACGGGTATGCCCTGGAGTCGCATCTACGGGCCGATCGGGCAACGACCGAGGGCCGGTTCGACAACGAGATCCTTCCAATCGAGGTCAAGAACGATGACGGCACCGTTGAGATGATGACGCGCGACGAAGGTATCCGGGCGACCTCGACGGCCGATGCCCTTGCCAAGCTGCCACCGGTCTTCAAGCCTGACGGCATGATCACCGCCGGCAATAGCTCCCAGATCACCGACGGTGCGGCGGCGGTTCTCATCATGAGCGCCGACAAGGCCAAGGAGCTCGGCTACACGCCACGGGCCCGTTTCCACTCGTTCTCGCTGGCTGCCGCCGACCCGGTGTTGATGTTGACCGCACCGATTCCGGCGACCCAACGTGCTCTGGCCAAAGCCGGGATGGGGATCGACGATATCGATCTCTTCGAGGTGAACGAAGCCTTTGCTTCTGTCATCGGCGCCTGGTTGCGCGAAACCGGTGCCGACTACAAGAAGACCAATGTCAACGGCGGTGCCCTCGCGCTCGGCCATCCGCTGGGCGCCTCGGGCTCCAAGCTGATGACGACGATGGTCAACGA
>JAAELU010000212.1 GCA_024226255.1 bacterium
GACGAACTCGTCGAACTTGGAGAACACCTGATTGAGCAGCCCGACGAGCTGGGGCGGGGTCATATTGGCCGACATCGGTGTGAACCCGACAACGTCTGCAAACAGGACAGAAGCGTTGGGGAAGTCGTCGGCAATCATCGATGTGTCCGTCTTCAGCCGGGTGGCGATCTCGTCCGGCAGGATGTTGTGCAACAGGTCATCCGACTCCTTCTGGAACTGATCCCGCTGCCGCACGAAGTAGGCCATGCCGGCGTAGACGAAGACCGCGGTGGCCGCCAACACGCTGACCATGCCTGCCGGAGTGCCAATCTCGACGTCGTCGATCGGGCTGATCAACCCGGGCAGAACGACGGCCAGAACCAGGGACACCAAGTATGCGACGAACCACCAGAAAGCGGCCTTGGCACTGAGCGCAATCAAGGCCCCGACGACCACTATCGCACTGAACCCCACGAGTAGGTTGGCTTCGAGCAAGCCGCCGAGCATGACCGTTGGGATGAGGGTCTCGAGGATGGCCGCCCCTAGGAGCACGTTGACCAGGATGATGAACCAGTTGGGTCTGACCCGAAGTGTCAGCAACACAATTGCCGGCACGAGTGCTGCTGCGATGTTGACCATGCCGGTGGCGGCGAATCCATCAGAGATGAATTCGATCCCGAAGTACAGGCGGGGCGGGATGCCCAAGATGATGTAGCCGACAACAATCCGCCGCTTGCCCGCCTGGGCAGCCGTTTCACCCGGATACGCCCCGATTGACATCACGGATTGCCAGAGTTTGCGGAGGCGGGGGAGCCGAGTCACATTGTGACGCTAGCCAATCGGCGGGCGTCGGCGTTTCTGCGGGGCCGAGTTGTGCGAGCTGGCTGGCTCAGCCGGTCTTGACTGGCCTGCGCGGTGTCATGTTGACGGAGACTCGCACGGATCTGAGGCTCAGTCGGAAGCCGGGGCGGTCGAAGCGGCGAAGGCGAGGCTCAACTGTCGATACTGATCCGAGCCGTAGCGTCACCTGTTCGTCCTCTCTCCGATATGGGTTATTGACTACTTCTGATAGTCACCTGGCATTGACCCACCGCTCGAACGTATAGGGCTGCGGCCTCTCTGACAAGGCCGCGAGGCCAATATGAGCCGGGCGACCCAGGGTGGTTTTCGACTAGTCACCTGCTCCGTTTGGGGCCCTCCGGAGCCTGAATATCCAGGTGGCGACATCATCCGCGATGCCCCCGACGGATCGACTACGTCAGTCGAGGAAGATCGCCGGATCCAGGGCGATGGACACATCGGGGGCGACCTCGAGGGTGACGGCAACACCTGGCTGGTATCGGCCCTGTTCGACAAACACACCTCCGGCGGCGCGATACTCGATCAGCTCGGGCATCCCGCCCGCGGTTACCTCGCCGGGCTCACCCGGGTCGACGATCCAATAGCGCTCCAGGCCAACGGCGGCGTACTTGCGAGCCTTCCGGATCATGTCCCGGGCGCGATCCGTAGAGAGGATCTCTACTGCGAGGTAGGGGATCGCGGTCAGCCGTTGCTGCTCACCACGATTCTCGAACACCATCAGGTCAGGGATGAACTCATCGACGCCTGGCTTCCATGCCCAGCCCTCCACGATGAGTGTTGGTGACTCCAACACTGCATCGATGACCTGGGCAAGGCGGAGCGAGATCCTCTGATGGCGTAGCGTCGGCGAGGGACTCATGACGAGTGCCCCGTCGACGTACTCGCCTCGAACCTCAGGCCCGAGGGCTTCGTATTGATCCCAGGGCATTGGGATACGATCGCCCGGTCGCAGCGTCTCTGTGGCCATGTCATGCACGGTACACCTCCTCTGTCCTCCAGGGAATGGTGATCCGCGCTCCAGGTTCAGACTGCCAGGGCGGTGTGACAGGAACGCCACGTGTCCCGGCGTATGGAGGCTGAGGCGAGCGATGTTTTTGAGCTATGCCAGCAGCTCGGCGGGGTCCACTGTGATTTCGACGGGGCCAACGTCGAGCCGAGCCTGGCCGCCTGGAGTGTGCCGGGCCGTCTCCACGAAGACTCCCTGGCGCAGCTCGTACACGATGACCTTGGGGCCGTCTGGATCGATGATCCAGTAGTGCTCGAGCCCGGCGGAGGCGTATTTGTGGGCCTTGGTGATCATGTCCGCGGCGCGATCAGTGGAGAGGATCTCCACCACCAGGTGGGGGATCGCCGATAGGCGGCGGCTATCGGTGTCATCCTTGCGATCGAAGACGATGAGGTCGGGTATGAACTCGTCTGTCCCGGGCTTCCACCCCCAGGCCTCGCGAAAGTGGGCGCTCTCGGGGAGCGATGCTTCAAGGCGTTTCGCTAGCTGATAGGAGATGTCCTGGTGCGGGGCTGAGGGCGAAGGGCTCATCACGAACGCGCCATCGATGTACTCGCCGCGGAGATCCGAACCGAGCTCTTCGTACTCTTCCCAGGACATCGGGATCCGGTGATCCCCGGGCGCTGTCGTTGTGGCCATGTCATCCACGGTACACCCCCTCTGTCCTCCAGGGAATGGTGATCCGCGCTCCAGATTCAGAGTGCCAGGACGGTGTGACAGGAAAGGCACGCGTCACCACCACCCCTACGCTGGACGGGTGGACGACACCGGCCTCTCCATCGAACGGGCGATCCCCGAATTGCGCACCGCCCTCGGCGCGGGCCCCTCTGCGGTGCTGGTGGCTCCGCCGGGTTCGGGCAAGACGACCGTGGTGCCGCTGCGCCTCCTGGCCGAGCCGTGGCTTGGCGGCGACAAGATCGTCGTGCTCGAGCCGCGCCGGATCGCCACCCGGGCCGCTGCCCACCGCATGGCCCACCTCCTCGGCGAGCCGGTGGGCGAGACGGTCGGCTACGTCACCCGGGGCGACCGCCGGGTCGGCCCGCAGACTCGCATCGAGGTGATCACCGAGGGCGTGCTCACCCGCAGGCTGCAACGCGACCCCGATCTGACGGGCACCGGGCTCGTCGTCTTCGACGAGCTGCATGAGCGCAACCTGCAGACTGATCTCGGGCTGGCGCTGGCCCTCGACGCCCGGCGGACGTTGCGGCCCGACCTGCGCCTCCTCGCCATGTCGGCCACGATCGACGCCGACAGGATCGCCGCCCTCCTTGGCGGCGACGAGCCGGCGCCGATCGTCGTCGGCGAGGTCGCCGAGCACCCGGTCGAAGTCCACTGGAAGCCGTTGCGTGACCGGAAGCGCCTGGTCAGCCACGTTGCTGCCACGATCGGGGAGGCAATTGTGTCAGAGCCCGGCGACGTGTTGGTGTTCCTGCCCGGAATGGGCGAGATGCGGCGTGTGCGCGATCAGCTCGGCGACATCGGGGCTGAGGTGATGCTGTTGCACGGCAGCTTGCCCGCCGAAGAGCAGGACGCCGCGCTGGCGCCTCCTCGCCCCGGCGTGCGCAAGGTCGTGTTGTCGACCGACATTGCGGAGAGCAGCCTGACCGTGCAGGGCGTGCGGATCGTCATTGACTCCGGCCTCGCCCGCAGCCCCCGGCTCGACCTGCGCCACGGCATGACCCGGCTGCAGACGATCTCCATCTCCCGTGCGTCGGCCGACCAACGTTCGGGTCGGGCGGGGCGGATCGAGCCGGGCGTGGCCTATCGATTGTGGTCCAAGCTCGAGCACGGCGGCCGCCATCCCCACATCGATCCCGAGATCACCAAGGTCGACCTTGCCGGACTGGCGCTCGAGCTGTCGCTGTGGGGCGTCTCCGATCCGGCGGAGCTGCCGTTCCTGGATCCGCCGCCGGTGAAGACCTTCGTCGCGGGACGGCAGTTGCTGGAGCTCCTCGGAGCCCTCGATGAGTCCGGAAGTTTGACCGACACCGGCCGTGCCATGGCGACGCTGCCGCTGCACCCCCGTCTCGCCCGCATGGTGATCGACGCCGAGGCCGATCAGCAGCTGGCGTGCATTGTGGCCGCTCTCGTCGACGATCGTGACGTGCTGCGCGGCCATCCTGACGACGTGCCTGTGGACCTGGCACTTCGAGTGCGCCTGATCGACGACCCCGGCGCTTCGCATCCCGCAGCGATGGGACGATCGTTACAGCGGGTACGTCGCAACGCCGCCGACCTCGCCCGCCGAGCCCGTGTCAGCGGGGGAGAGGTCGATCCGGACCACACCGGTCGGGTGCTGGCGCTGGCGTTCCCGGACCGGTTGGCGATGCGACGGGGCAGCCCGGGCCGGTTCCAGCTCCGCACCGGAACCACGGCGTGGCTGGCGGCGACGGATCCACTCGGGGTGGAGAGCTTCCTGGTGCCCGCCGACCTCGACGGCAAACGCAAGAACGCCCGGATCCGATTGGCGGCGGCCATCGATGCCGCCGACGTCGCCGAACGTTTCGCCCACGAGATCGCCGACAAGGTCACCCTTACGTGGAACGGTGATCGTTTGGTCGAACGGTATGAGCGCCGCCTCGGAGGGGTGAGTCTTGACACGCAGGATCGGCGCCCCCAACCCGGCCCCGCGGTGACCGCGGCATTGCTGAAACGCATCGGGGACAACGAACTGCGGGATCTGCCGTGGACCCCGGCGGCGAGCATGTATCGTGCTCGGGTCGAGTTTCTCCATGCCCGTTCGGGCGATCCGTGGCCCGATTGGTCGACGAAGCGCTTGGTGGCGACCGCGGAGGAGTGGCTGGGCCCGTATCTCACGACGGCCACCGGCATCGACGACGTGGCGAATCTCGACCTGTTGCAGCTGCTGCGCAACCACCTGGGCTATCCGGCGGCGACGGAGGTCGAGCAGCTGGTTCCGGGCCATGTGGAGATCCCGAGCGGACGGCGGGTGGCGGTCGACTATTCCGGCGAGGTCCCCACGATTGCGGCCAAGGTTCAGGAGTTCTTCGGCGCCACCCAAGGGCCGCTCATTGCCGGTGAGCCGGTGCAGCTGATGTTGCTGTCACCCGCCGATCGGCCGATCCAGATCACGAGCGATCTCGGTGGCTTCTGGGCCGGCTCATGGGCAGACGTACGCAAGGACATGGCCGGAAGGTATCCGAAACACGAGTGGCCGGAGGACCCGGGGACGGCGGAGCCGGTTCGGAAGTGAGTCGGGTCCCGGCGGGCGCTGGCGGCTAGTCGAGCAACGACGATGGATCGAAGGTCACCCTTGTCGGCCCGACGTCGAGCGTGGCTTCGTCGCCGGGGGTGTGCCGGGCTGTTTCTACGAAGACTCGCTGGCGCAGCTCGTACACGATCAACTTCGGGCCGTCCGGATCGATGATCCAGTAGCGCTCGAGCCCAGCGGTTGCGTATTTGTGGGCCTTGGTGATCATGTCGGCGGCGCGATCGGTTGACAGGATCTCCACCGCCAGGCGGGGGATCTCCGTGAATCGACGATCGTCGGGGGCGGCCGCACGGTCGAAGACCATCAGGTCGGGGACGAATTCGTCGGCGTCCGGCTTCCATCCCCAACCCTCCCGCACGTGGGCACTCGGCGGTAGGGCAGCTCGGAGAATCGCCGCCAAGTTCCACGAGATGTCCTGGTGGCGCCCACCCGGCGCGGCGGCCACTAGCAAAGCCCCGTCGATGTATTCGCCTCTAACGTCTGGCCCGAGCGCGTCGTATTCGTCCCAGGACATAGGTACTCGGTCGCCGGGCTGCAGTGTCTCTCTGGCCATGTCATGCACGGTACACCTCCTCTGTCCTCCGAGGAACGGGTGTTTCGCGCCCATCGAGATGGTGTCAGACAGCAGTGACAGAATCGCCCGTGAACCGATCAGCAGCCCTTGGGCTAGTCCTTTCCCGGGCCACCCTTGCAGTCGTCAACGCCGCTGCTGCCCGAGGTCTTGGCTCGGGTCGGTCAGGCGGCATCGTGGGGGAGTAGTCGGAACGCAGCGCCGCCCTCCTTGGATCGCATGTGGCCTACGCGTGACTCATGTTGGGTGGCTACGTCTCGAGCGCTACCGGGCTCACGGGACGCGGTGCAGAAGCTGATGGCGCTACTGCGGAACTTCGTCGCCGAGTGCTTCGAGTGCGTCTTGGAGAGCCTGGCGGGCGGCCGTCTTGTCGTTGAGGGCGGTGGGGTCCAGCTGAACGTGGAAGCCGTGGCCCTCGGCGAGGATGGGTTCAGCGGCGGCCAGCTCGTCCAGCGGCCCGATGACCTCATAGGTGCGCAGCTTGTGGGCGATGCCTTTGACGCTGATCTCGCCGATTGGCCTGCAGTAGATCTCGTCCTTGATGAGGGTGTATGTCTCGTGAGAGATCTGGATCTGGTCGGCGGTTGCGGTCGACTCGAGCCGTGAAGCCGCGTTCACCGGGCCACCGACGATCGTGTAGTCCAGCCGGTCCTCCGAGCCAAAATTACCTACGGTGCAGAAGCCGGTGTTGATCCCCATCCGCACGTGCAGCGTTGTGCCGCCGGTTGCGGATTGCCACGCCTCGCGCAACTCCATGAATCGTTTCCGCATCTGCAGTGCCATTCGTACGCAGGCAATGGCGTCCGCCTTGCGCCCGTGGGTCTCGGGGTCGCCGAAGAAGATCATGATGCCGTCGCCGATGAACTTGTCGATCGTGCCGCCACACTCGTTGGCAATGTGTGACATCTCGCCCAGGTAGCTGTTGAGTAGTTCGCTGAGCGGTTCGGCTTCCATACGATCGGTGAGGTCGGTGAATCCCTGGAGGTCGGAGAAGAAGACGGTCAGTTCCTTGCGGTAAGACTGAACCTCGACCTCGGTGCGTCCCTCGAATATCGAGTCGTAGACCTGGCGGGACAGGTACTTGGCCAGCTTGGCGGACAGGCCTTCGAGCTGTTCGTTCTTCTGGCCGAGTGACTTGTTCGCAAGGGACAGCGCCTCCTCGGCCCGTTTGCGCTCGGTGATGTCCCGGATGACACCCACAAACAGACGCTCATTGCCATCACTCCAGGTTGCCAGCGAGAGCTCCATCGGGAACTCCCTGCCGTCGCGGTGGAGCCCGGCCAGCTCGGCGGTCGATCCAATGACGTGGCGTTCGCCTCCTCCGACTACTCGCTCTATTCCGGTGACGTGACCGTCGCGAAAACGCTCCGGAATGATTGCGGCGAGCGGCTCGTCGAGCATCTCTTCCTCGCTGTAGCCAAAGAGCTCCGCGGCGTGCTCATTCCACAACACGACCGCACCCTCCTGATCGATCGAGACGATGGCATCGTTGGCGGAGCTCAGGATTGCTTCGAGGCGTTGCTGTGACTGCTCGATCTGGTGGGCCATCTGCACCCGTTCGGTGATGTCGCGGATGATGCCGCTGAAGAATCGCTCGTCACCGATCGTCCATGTGCTCAAAGAGAGCTCGATGGGGAACTCGGAGCCGTCGGCATGATGGCCAAAGACCTCGACTGTGTGTCCAACGATCTTGGTTTCGCCGGTGGCGACGACTCTGGTCAGCCCGACCTTGTGCGCCTTGCGGAAGCGCTTCGGGACGATGACGGTGAGCGACTTGCCGACCACATCCTCGGCCGCATGGCCGAACATGCGAACGGCCGCATCATTCCACGACATGATGTCACCGTTGGAGTCGGCGGTGACGATCGCGTCGGACGCGGACCGGATTACCGCTTCGAGAACCTCGGATGCATGAACCGCCATGGCCCTGCAGGATACGGTCTGGCCAGGCCGACGTGCTGGTTATGTCCGGCCGGACGGCAGTTGGGTCCTGCGTCGTTGATCGTCGGAGAGCCGCGAACGCCCGAGCCGTGCACACCTCGGCCGGGTCGAAGCCCGGCCGCTACGCGCCGTTCGTGGCGGCTCAGCCGACGAGGAGGCGGTTCATCAGGGGCAAGGCCCGCGATCCGGCTTCCTGTCGGGTCAGGTTCTCGTGACGTTCCTTGTTGCTGTTGAGTCGGCCCTCGGAGTAGGTGACGTTGAACTCGGCGTCCAGCCCGCTGACAAAGACCCTGGCTTGGTCCCACGGCTCGCTGTCGTACGGCCCGTCCCACATGGCGAAGTCCCCGAACCCGGCGGTGCTTCGCAGCCGTCGCCCCGGTGGGGTGGCGGCGAGGTCCCGGGCAAGGTCGGCGAGTTTTGGAGACCGCTCCGCCAGTTTGGTGATCGTGCGTCCCCACGATTCGTCGATGGGTACGTCGCCGAGCAGGACGTCGCCGGCGAACGTACGCACGTCGTCTCGGACCTCGGTGGCGATCATCGCTTCAAGGGCGGCGGCGGCATCGTCGGGCCACACTTCACGGGGCCAATTCTGTAGAGCCCGGATCGCTGTGTTGCGGTTCTGCACCGTGGGGCTGCGCAAGCCGACGGAAATGAGGTCCCAGCCGTGGCCGGGGAAGCGGGCTAGTTCTTGCAGAAAGGAGAGCAACTCGCCGTGGGGTTCGAAGCCGGCTGCCAGCCCGATGGCGTTCGAGGGGCCGGTGGGAATGGCGGCCAGGTCGATCTTTGCCCGGCCCAGCTCCAGGGTGCGCTCCAAGCGCCCCTCGTCGGTGGCGCGCAGCAGCTCGAACCAGGCCGGACGCTCGTCTAGAGACTGTTCGATACGCTCGTACAGGGCGTCGTAGGCATCGATCCCGAGTTCGCCGGCTGTGGTGAGCGCCTCCGAGTAGGCCACTCCGTCAGGATTCAATAGGCCGGCCGTCGCCTCGCCGGGGAAGTGGTCGCGGCTGAGGAACTCGTCTGCATCAGTCCGCAAAGTCTCGAGGAGCGGCTCAGCGATCTCGACGCTTACTGGTTCATCGAGAAAGCGACGAATTCCGCTGACGGAGACGTGGTCGTGGAGGGTGCCACGCCGGTGCCCAACGTGCCGGAGGTAGTCCTCGATGGCGGGAACCAGGTCCGGGTACTCGCTGGGCTGGGGACCGGGTTGACCGATCACGATCGCAGCCAGAATTTCGCCGGCAGCTGTCGTCAGGTCATCGTCGATCTCGTCCGCAGCGAGGGCGTCGGCCAGCCTCCCGGTCTGGGCGCATGTCATTGCCAGGTACTCATACATGATCGAGTTCTGATACCCCTCGGTGAGCATCCACCTCTGTATCTCTGGGTCTTCAGTGTCTGCCAGGCGCTCCACCGTCTGGATGCGCCCCCACCCGTGGACCCGTTTCGCCAGCTGGAACAATGTCCGTTCGCCGCCGGACGAATTCGATGCGGCGACAGCCGAATACAGGGTGAACTCGTCGTGAGCTCCGAGAGTGAGCACTGTGTCGACGTCGAGCGGATCGACTAATCCGATGAGGGCGATTCCGAACTTCACGGACGATCGATCGGGCGCCTGTGTTGCCAGCCAGCGGCCGATGGCTCGTAACCGGTCCGGATCGAGGTTGTTGTTGGCGATGAAGCCGAGCGCCCCGTCGACAAACCCCAAGGTGCCTTCTTCGGAGACGAGCGAATACAGGGCGGCGGCCCGAGCGCTCGTGGACCGGCGAGCCAGTTTGGTGACGGCACCAACCACGGCGGCGACGACATCGCTGGAAGCGAAATCGGTCCCGAAGTGACGGGAGATCCCATCCCTGGTCCCTGGACCAAACACAACCGTCTCTGGTTCGAGCACCACATCGGGCAGGTCCGGCGGCTCCGTGCCGAGCGATCCGTCACTATTGAACCGCTCTAAGAGGAAGTCGAATATCGCCGGCCGCGACTCATCCCACGGAGGACGAATCCTGTCAAGAGCCCAAGCCATACAGTGAGGATAGGTTCAACCAATATCGAAATGTCACGACGACGGCGGGCCATTCGGGTCGCGTCTCTCGGCCATACCTAGTGCCGATCGGCATGTCTTGTACAGATGTTCGGCGAATGCCGAGGATCCGCCGTGGCCCCGGTTGACGAGGCCCGCATGAGGGGAGAGTCGCAATGAACAGCCGCCGCCTTCCAGAACGAACCAGTGCGAGACCCTCGTATGTCGTGCTCGTATCAGCTGTCCTTCTCGTTAGCGGCGTGATTGCAGCCGCCGCCGCCGAGCCCTTGACCGGGCGGCGCCGGATCGGGCGCCATCTACGTTTTCGACCCCGTCGACTCGGGATGGGCGCAGGTTGCCAAACTGGACCCGCCGAGCGCGACTGCTTTCAGCTTCAGCATTTCGGTCGCCGCTTCCGTTGGCACCATCGATGCCGTTGCAGTCAGATCGGGTGACGACCTTTGGCGTGCAGCAGGGCGGCGGTTCACCTTGCCGCGAGGCCGGTACGGCGAGCCAACGCTCTCCAACCCGCTTGGCCGACTGATAGGGTCGGAGCCGTCGAACATCGGTCCGTCACCGTGGGAGAGTGTGTCGTGAGAGTTCGCAGGACATTGGGTCTACTCGTACTCGTCGCCGTCGTGGCTCTTGCGGCGTGCGGATCAGACGACCCGGGCGAAGGCCCGCAGCCCTCCACCACGGCCACCACCACCGCTGCCCCTACCGAGCCGGCAACAAGTGCACAGGCGCGCTTCGACGTACCCGATGGGTTCGACTTCTCGCGAGAGGCGTGTGTTGCTCACTTCGGCCACCCATGTCGGCGTTCCGAGTATGACCCGGAGGTCAAAGAGTTGCAGGCGGAATATGCCGACGCCGTCTCCCAGCGAATGGCGACTGAATCGAGAGAGGCGGCCTTTGAATGGATCACGAGTCAAGAAGGTGTCGTCGACTCTCGCCTCAGCGACAACCGGATCATGTTTCAGGTCGAGGGGGCAATGCCATTCAGCATCATCACCCCGATCCCGGAACCGCCTCCCGGTTTCGGTGACGACGTTGAGGCGCTTGCAGCGGTGATGCCGGCCGGAGGCCCGACGGCTCAGCTAATCAGTAATCCCATGATCGGATTCCCTGCCCCGCTCGGTTTGGAGGTGGTGGGTACGGGCACGAGCCGCGAGAACAGGCAGAACAAGAAGAACGCTCTATTCCTGGAGCCGTGGGCAACAGATGAGGGATCGCTGCTCAACACCTCTGCCGCCAAGGCAGACGTCAGGGGTGCGCTGAAGAGGATCCACGACTACAAGGACATCAACTCGGTGGTGCACGTGACGGATGCCAATGCCGATCCGGCTTGGTTCACCAGCGACATTTGGGCGCAATACGACTTCATATACGTCTCCACACACGGCGACTCCAGTGTGAGCGACGCGGTCCTCGAGAGCGGGGTGCGTCGGCTGTGGAACCAGGGTGATGACGAGAAGGCGGTGTGCGATCAACTCATGGCGCCCTACGAGGACCTAATCGGGCTCGAATGCGGCTATCAGCAGCCCGGAGGCACGAACGGTCCCACCTACCACACGCTCGACATGACGGAGATTTTCTTCTTTTCCCAGTACTTCGACCCGAACCGGCAACTAGAGAAAGCGATCGTTTACATCGAGTCATGTCGGAGCCTTCGCCATGCCATCCTTCCCCACATCATGGTTGGCACGTCGAGCGCCTACTTCGGATGGACCGACTACATCAATCTGA
>JAAELU010000213.1 GCA_024226255.1 bacterium
CTCCCCCCGCCACCGTGGTCTCTCCCGACAACATCACCCCGATCCGCAGGACGGGCTGAGGGCAATCTCCTCCCCCGCCAGACGCTGCTCTGGGCGGCGGAAGGGGGAGGAGATTCCTGTGCTCTGCTACTTCTTGCGCTCTGTGTGGTCCTCGATCGCATAGTGAGCGATCTGTTGGATCAGGGCCACGAGCAGGCCAATGCCCAAGAGAATCAGGACAATTGTGAAGATCTTCGATCCGGCGCGGGTCGGCGAGAAGTCGCCGTATCCGACCGTGGTCAGGGTGATGACCGTGAAGTAGAGAGAGTCGAGCCAGCTCCAATCTTCAGCGAATCGATAGAAGATGGTTCCGGAACCGATGATGACGCTGGTCAGATAGAACAGCCCTCTGAACTCCGGTTCCCTGAAGCCCCGTCGAATCGCCCTGATGAAGCGGACCGCCACAGCCCAGATCCCGATGATGCCGCACTCCCTACGTCGCTGGCCCGAGGCTAAACCGAGGGCCTTCGAGTATCCGGGACCGATCGGCCCTCTTACAATCCAGGCCACATGATCTACAACATTGACCACGTTGCCATCGCCGTGCACGACCTCGATGAGGCGATTGAGCGTCACCGCAAGCTGTTCGGGGCAGAGCCCTTGTGGCGTGAGGTCGTGGACCAGCAGGGTGTCGAAGAGGCGATGATCGCCATCGGCGGCTCATTCGTACAGCTGCTGGCCCCGCTGAACACGACGTCTCCGGTCGGGCGATTCCTATCCAAGTACGGCGAGGGAATGCACCACATCGCCTACGCAGTAACTGACATCGAAGCGGCCCTCGACGACCTGCGTCAGCAAGGGGCCCGACTAGTCGACGAGGAACCCCGGCAGGGCGGCCGTGGTGCCAGGATCGCCTTCGTTCACCCGGCAACGTTCGCCGGAACCCTCATCGAACTCGTAGAGTTGGCCCATGAGTGACCCCCAGCTACCGATCGAGATCGTGGGCGGTGCCGGCCCCCACGAGACGGCCGCCATCATGACGGTCGTTGCCCAGCTGGCCATAGAGGACGCCACGCTCCAGGGCACTCCGGTATCACGGCCCCGGCAAAGCTCGTGGGTCTTGGCCTGGCGTCCGCGCCAGAATGCAGCACCGTTGCCGTCGCACACCTACAACGCGATGCCGTGGGCCGAAGTCGAGCAGGCGACCGACTCGACTCAGTAGAGGACGCGCGGACAGGGCAGGTTGGGCGGTAGGCCGGAGTCCGATTCAGCTTCGTACTACGTATTACGCAAAGAGTATTGCGTACCCCACGTAGGCGCTGGAAGTGACAAAGTCCTTCGCCGAAGTAGGGCCACCGCAGCCGTTGCCATGGAGTTTGGCGCCGGCCAAAGTCCCAAGGAACGGACCGCTAGGTCAGTTCCCGACCGCAGCTACTCGAGCTCACTGTATCCTGTCGACAAGGCCAACGAATTCAGGAGGATCAGTGGCGCAACCGGTCATCTGCTCAGCTGTTCGCACACCTATCGGTCGCTTCAACGGAGGCTTGACTCCCCTTACGGCAATGGAATTGGGTGGCCGTGCCATCGCGGCCGCACTCGATCGAGCCGGGCTGAGCGTCGACCAAGTCGACGAGGTTCTGATGGGCCATGTCATCCAAGCGGGGCAAGGCCAGATCACCGCCCGCCAGGCGGCTCGGGTGGCTGGGATTCCGATGACGGTCCCGGCCGTCACGATCAACAAAGTCTGCCTGTCGGGGATGACGGCAATTGCGGACGCGGCTCGCCGGATTCGTCTCAACGAAGCCCAATTCCTCGTAGCCGGGGGAATGGAGTCGATGACTAACGCCCCGTTCGTCCTGCCCAAGGCTCGCCAAGGTCTCGGCATGGGCGACGCAACACTGATCGACTCGCTGACCCACGACGGGCTGTGGTGTGCCTTCGATCACTGCATCATGGGCGAGTCATCCGACCTCAAGAACAAGGCTCTCGGGATCGATCGCGCCGAACAAGACGAATGGGCCGTCGCCAGCCACGAGAGGGCTGCGGCCGCGGACGATCGGGGGGAGTTCGCCGCCGAAATCATCCCTGTTGAAGTGCCACAACGTCGCGGCGAACCGGTAGTCGTCGAACACGACGAAGGGATCCGGCGTGGCACGACGATGGAATCGCTCGGCAAGCTGCGGGCCGCCTTCGTCAAGGACGGCACCATCACCGCAGGCAACGCTTCCCAGGTGTCCGATGGCGGCGCCGCACTGATCGTTGCCGACCGCTCCGCCGCCGAAGCCGCCGGGCTGCCGATCCTCGCCGAGATCGTCAGCTACGGACAGACCGCGGGTCCCGACGCCACATTGCACGAACGGCCCGCAGAGGCATTGCGGATCGCCCTCAAGCATGCCGGGCTCGAAGCCGACGACGTCGCTCTCTACGAAATCAACGAGGCCTTCGCCGCCGTTTCCCTGTGGTCGGCACGGATGCTCGACGTCAGCTCCGATCGGGTGAACGTCAACGGTGGTGCTGTTGCGCTGGGTCACCCGCTGGGAGCCACCGGAGCCCGACTGATCGTCACATTGATCAACGCGCTGAAACACCGCGGCGGCGGCATTGGCGGTGCCGCCTTGTGCGGTGGCGGTGGCCAGGGTGATGCACTCATAGTCAAGGTGGAGGGATAGACAATGACCGAAACACCGACGACTCACGCCTTGCCGGCCCGGCCGGATCGGAACCTCGCTCTTGAACTGGTTCGGGTTACCGAAGCCGCCGCAATGGCATCGTCCCGTTTCATGGGACGCGGTGACAAGGTCGGAGTCGACCAGGCGGCGGTAGACGCGATGCGAAAGATGTTGTCCACAGTCGAGGTCGACGGCATCGTTGTCATCGGTGAGGGAGAAAAGGACGAGGCCCCGATGCTCTACAACGGGGAACGGGTCGGCGACGGTACCGGTCCCAAGATCGATGTTGCTGTGGATCCGGTTGATGGCACGACGTTGACGGCGCGAGGCGCCGATGGTGCATTGGCGGTGATCGCCCTCGCAGAGCGCGGCAGCATGTTCGCTCCCGGCAGTCTGGTCTACATGGACAAGATTGCAGTCGGGGAGGAGGCAGCCGGCACCGTTGATATCAACGCCCCCGTTGCCCACAACCTGCGCCGGGTTGCCAAGGCACTGGGCAAGGGCGTGACCGATGTCACCGCCGTTATCCTCGACCGACCTCGCAACGAGCCCTATATGGACGCAGTTCGGGAAACCGGAGCTCGCATTCGCCTCATCACCGACGGCGACATTTCGGGAGCCATTTCCACTGCGAAGACCGCCAGCGGAGTCGATATCCTGCTCGGCATCGGAGGATCACCCGAGGCCGTCACGGCGGCCTGCGCGATGGCTGCAACCGGTGGCGAACTTCAGTGCAAGATCTGGCCCCGTGACGATACCGAGCGACAGTACGCCGTGGACGAGGGGATAGACCTCGATCAGGTGCTGACCACCAGGGACCTGGTCAACTCGGATCACACCTTCTTTGCCGCGACCGGGGTCACCAACGGCGATCTGCTCGAAGGGGTGAGCTTCACCGGAGACGGTGCCCGCACCCACTCGGTGGTGATGCGATCTCGCACCGGGACGGTTCGCTATATCGACGCGTTCCACCGCTTCGATCGCCGCGAACCCATCGGCTAGAACACTGCCTAGGCCGTGAGGACGATCTTGCCGGTGGTGTGTCCGGTCTCGTATCGCCGGTGCCCCATCGCCGCCAGCTGGAACGGCAGCTCTACCTCGATGATCGAATGCAGCTCCCCTCTTTCGCAGAGATCGCGCAGATGGCTCAACGCTTGATGGGCATCGCCCGAGGCGATCATGGTGTGGGCTCGGCGCCGTGACGGCCGGAACGGGTTCAAGGCCATTGCCATGAGCGCCCGCGGCTTCATCACGGTGGTCGAGTAGATGCCGCCGCGGCGTAACGTCCTGCGGTAGCGACCGAAACTGCCCGCCGCCACGGCATCGAACACCACGTCGTAGGCGTCCCGGCGTTTGGTCGGATCCTCATGCGTGTAGTCGATTACGTCGTCGGCACCCAGCGACTTGACCAACGCGACATTTTCCTCGCTGCAGACCGCGGTCACCACGGCCCCGGCGTTATGGGCTAGCTGCACGGCGAACGTGCCGAGGCCACCAGACGCACCAACAATCAGAACTTGTTTGCCCGGTTCCAGCGCCCTGATTCGGCTCAGGAAGAAGAGCGACGACAGGCCCGCAAAGGCGAATGCCGCCGCCTCGGCGTATGTGATGTTGTCCGGAATCCGCACTGCCGAGGAAGCTTCGATGCATGCGAACTCGGCGTACGCGCCGCCCTCCATGTCCGGCATGATTCCGACGATGCGGTCACCGGGAGAGAACTCATCGACGCCGGGGCCTACCTCGTCCACCTCGCCCGCCACGTCTGATCCAAGAATCGTGTGCTTGGGGCGCCACCAACCCGCAAACGGACGACCCTTCAGGGCGCCGCTGCGAAACATCACGTCCGTAGGGTTCACAGACGTCGCGTGCATGCGGATCTTCACTTCGCCGGCGGCTGGCTCCGGCTGCGGGACTTCTGCCATGTGCAGAACGTTGGGCGGCCCAAACTTCTCGTAGACGACAGCCTTCATCAGGGACTCCTCTTGCATCTCCTAGCGAGGGTTATCGGTACTGCCATTCTGTGGCGCGCTAGATGCCCCCGACCAGAGGAGAACGTCACATCAAGAAAGGATGTGAGATATCAGATGTGAGATGTGAGAGTTCGCGCCTCTCGCCCAAGCGAGAGTTGTGAGTTCCAAGTTCCGAAACGAACGGTGAGCGAGGTTGCCCTTCTGACATCGGTCATCTGACATCCGACATCTTGAGTTCCTCTAACCGGGCGTCGTACCGGGCAGCGACCACGGTCCAGTCGAAGGGGGCCATCGTGGGATGAAGGGACTTGGCGATTGATTGGCGATCCTCTGGGTGATCGAGTGCCCAGCGCAGCAGATGGCCGATTGCATCGTCGTCGTACAGGCAACGCTCATGGAACTCTCGAGGAATCCGCTCTGGGTACACCAGGGCATTGGGGAGTATCGGGAATGCTCCGGCGTACACGGCTTCGGTGAGCGCGATGCCGAAGAACTCTTGGGTCGCCGTCGAGACGACGATGTCGGCCGCTGCTAGCAACGCGGTGTACTCATCGTCGGACGCGAACCCGGAGTGGACGATGTGATCGCCCAGTTCGGAGTGCAACAACGTATATGCGTCGAGTTCGGTGATCTGCTCCCCCGCCAAGGCCAGCGAGAACTGGTGGGTGGCCGCCAAGTCAATCATTGCCGCAGCAAAACGATCGGGCTCCTTGTCGAAGTCCCAGCGCTGATTCCAGAGGATCAACGGCGAATCAACAACCGCCGCCGCCGCTCCATCGAGGCGCTGCAGATCCACTCCCACCGGCAACACTTCCAGCTTGCCGGTCACCGCCTCGAGCAGGCTGGAGTGTTTGTAATCGGGAAACCTGTGGAGGAGCCCGGGAATGGCCCCCGACCAAGCGTCGAGGTGGAATTGCGAGTTGAACAGGACCAAGTCGGCCACCGTCATCGAAGCCCAATTGATCATGGCGTATGCCTCGTCAACCGAGTCCCTTGGCGACAGCGGATAGGTGAGTTGATTCTCATGCATGTACAGCACGACTGCGGCCTCGCCACGGGCCTCCCCCACTGCGCCGATGAAGGCGGGAATGTGGAGCATGTCTGATGCCAAGATGAGATCGAACGGGCCCTGGTCGTCTACATGTTCGACGAATGCCGCACCCAGCGTCACGTAGCTGCCGTGCATCCGCCACTTCCAGAATCGGGCCTCATGAGTGAACAGGGTCACCTCATGTCGCGAGCGAGCCCGGTACCCGTCGGCCCAGGCCTGGTGCGACCCCCCGTAGTACGGCTCGATGATGGCGATTCTCATGGGGCGTGAGCCTAGGAGCTGGGACTTGTGTCAGAGGCTTGCCACTTCCGGCGTAGCTCCGATCTTGCGTAGATACGCGCCATTGTTGGCCGTGATCTACGCAGGAACCGTGAGCTTGCGCCACCTGAGGCAACGCCCAGGGCGGAGAGATCGGCAATCAGCCCAGCTTCGCCGCCAGGCGAACCATTGTGCGCTGGGTACGAATCGTCATCGGTCCAAGGATTCTCTCGATCGCCTTCACGTTGAGCCCGGAGTCCGAAATCATTCCCTTCGGCAGCCAGTACATCTCGCCATCCTCGATGGCGAGAAGGTCGTCTGCTGTGGCTAGAGCCATCGCCGCATCACGATCTGCTGCGCTCGGCTGATCTGAAAGAACCGCGACTTGCGGACTGCCGGCCGACGCGGCGACCGAGGCGTCGGGGAATGGCTGTCGGACAGCGATCTTGTGGATCGCGGCAGCCGCCCGCACACAGGTCGGCACGGCGTAGCCGAGGTCTCTTTCGAGGCCCTCCTCGATCTGCCGCTCGAGTTTGCGCACCGACCTGGAGGCAGACTCGAACACAACATTGCCGCTCGCAAGGAACGCAAAGACCCCTTCGAATCCCATGGACTCGAAAGCGGCCCGCAGCTCATCGTTGGTGACCCGACGGCCCCCAACATTCATGGCTCGCAGGAACGCTCCGTATACCGGCATGGCGACGAGGCTAGTGGCAGCGCGCTTACCGGCGACTACGCGTCGACTATGACTCTGCGGATGGTCTGTCTGGCTTGCTCGGCGAATGCGGGATTGGACTCCCGGTAGTACGACAACGCCCCGACAGCGCCGGACAGAGCCATGCCTCGGCCTCTGTTCCACGAAGCCGCGTCGGCTCCGGAGGCTCGCCGAAAGGCCTGGCGGCCGGCCCCGTCGAAGCCCACCATCCGGCGATCAGGTCGTGAGTCGGGTTACCGATGGCGCACTCACCAAAATCGATGACCGCCGCCAGTTCGCCGTCGGCAACGAGCAGGTTTCCGGGTAGCAAGTCGCCATGGATCCATTTCCTGGTGCCATCCCAAGCCGGGGCTGCCAAAGCCGACTCCCAAATCGCCGTCGTAACGGTTGCATCGAATTCGTCTGCCACTGCCGCGATGGAATCTCGCGTCCACGTGTCTCTCGAGTCAAGCGGTCGTCCCCGTTGGTTGGTCGACATCTCACCATCAACACTGACGGCCCTCATTGCGGTCACGAACTCTCCCAATCGATCGGCCGCAGCCACCCAGTCGACGGTCGGCGCTGCCGCCAGCGGCTCACCTTCGATCCAGCCGAGCACCGACCACGGTGAGGGATAGCTACCGGTCGGCCGACCCACTGCAACAAGTTCAGGTATTGCGGTCGGAAGGAGCGGACCGAGGATCGGCAGGATCGCCGTCTCCCTTTCGAGTGCCTGCGCGAAGTCGGGGGCCCTAGGCAGCCGGACCGCCATGCTGGTTCCCAGCCTATAGATGGCGTGAACCGTGCCCGATGAGTTGATCCGACTCAGCGCAAGCTCGGCCCACTCGGGGAACTGGGCATCGAGCAGACCACGGACAAGACCGTCGTCGATGGGGAACTCGTTGTCGTGCACGGCTAGCTACGGGATCCGGGCGCCACGGACGGCTTGTGCGAATCGGCCACGTAGACGAGGGGCACGCAGGGTTCCGCCGGTGGATCGGTGACGATCGTGTCGCCGGGCCGGGCCAAACCTCCGACGACGACAACTCCCATGACACCGGCGGTGCGCACGATCTGGCCACTCTCGTCGCGGTAGCGGAGGCGGCGCATCAGGCCTTCCTGGAATTCATCAATCTGGGGGCACGGATTGCGCAGACCGGTCAGCTCGATAGTCACTTCGGACCCGATGCGCAGCAGCGTCCC
>JAAELU010000214.1 GCA_024226255.1 bacterium
ACTTAGCCGTGGCAAATTCGAGCGGAAATTTCCTGTCATGCTGCGGCGCAATTCGCGTATCGTATGGGATAGCGCATGACCACCCTCACGACCATCGAAATCGAGCCGCCCTATCTGCTCTTCATCGGCGATATGGACTATGAGCTCGATGCCAAGACGGCTTTCGGCATCGCCCATTGGCGGCCGGAGCTTTGTTTGGCACAGCTCCGGTTCGGAACCGAAGTGGATCTGGGTCTGCCCGATATGACACCGAAGGATGCCGTGGCGGCGGGGGCCAGGAGCCTGATCGTCGGGGTGGCCCCGGTGGGTGGGAGCTTCCCCGAATCCTGGGTCGAATCGCTGCTCGAGGCCGCTCGTTCGGGACTCCACATAGTGGCCGGCATGCACACCCGGCTTGACCAGGTGCCAGGCCTCAGTGAAGCCGCAACGGAGGGCGGGGTGCGATTGGTGGATGTGCGCACACCTCCGACTCACATTCCCGTCGGAACCGGCGTCAAGCGGCCGGGCCGAAGGCTGCTCACCGTCGGTACCGACTGTGCGGTGGGAAAGAAGTACACCGCCCTGGCCATCGAGAGGGAGATGCACGCGCGCGGCATGAAGGCGACCTTCCGCGCGACGGGGCAGACGGGCATCATGATTGCCGGTGAGGGCGTGCCCATCGACTCGGTAGTATCCGATTTCATCTCCGGTGCGGCCGAGATGCTTTCGCCGGACAACGAAGCGAACCACTGGGACGTGATCGAGGGACAGGGTTCCATCGTGAATCCAGGTTACGCAGGCGTTACCGTCGGTTTGATGCACGGGTCACAGCCGGACGCCCTGGTCCTCTGCCACGACGCCGCACGTACCGGGATCGACGGCTGGGACGGGTACGACGTGCCCGAGATGCCCACCCTCATCGACCTCTATCTGTCTATGGCCCGGCTTACCAACCCGGCCGTTCGGATGGTCGGCATCAGTGTCAACACATCGAGTCTCGATCGCGCCCGGGGCGAGGCCTATCTCCGTGAGTTGGAAGATCGGATGGAGATGCCCTGCGTGGATCCTCTGGCCGACGGGGTGGGCCGGATCATCGACCAACTCCTGCCCCGGGCCGGGACCTGATCATGTCCATCAGGCTGAGCGTTCACCAGGAGGATTGGACTTTCAGGGAGC
>JAAELU010000215.1 GCA_024226255.1 bacterium
AACAGTCCGAAGAGGCCGGGCCTGGCGCGCAGGAAGCCCCACGCGAATCTGGCGTCCTTCATTGCGGAGCGCCGCTCCTCGCCCTCTGACTGATAGGAGGGGAACCTGGACACTGCCAGGGTGGCGATCCCAATGCCGAAGGTGGCCACGTCGACCAGCAGCACGGCGCCGAGGCCGAGGGTTGCCAGCAGGGCTCCTGCCAGGGCGGGTGCCAAGACAATGGCGAGTCCCCGGTTGAGCTGTACAAGGCCATTGGCCCGCGGAAGCTGCACCTTCGGCACCAACACTGAGATAGAGGCATACCAGGCGGGTTCCTGGAAAGTGTTCGCGGTGGCTCCGATGGCGGTGGCCGTGTAGATGTGCCACAGCTCCATCGAGTCCGTGGCGTATACGAAGAAGAGGCCAATCGTGGCTGCTCCTGCAACCAGGTCGGACACCAGCATCACCATCCGCCGATCGAACCGATCGATCACGGAGCCGGCCAGCGGGGCGAAAACCACAGCGGGAACGGCAAAGGCGAGGGCTACGAACGTGAGTTGGGTGACAGACCGTGTCTCGGTGAACACGAACAGTTGCAGCCCGAATCCGGTGAGCGTTGTCCCGGTAACCGAGACAAGCTGCCCCAGCCAGACGACCAGGAAGGTGCGAAATGATGTGTGCTGCGAGGTAGGACTCACCAAAGCACCCTATTACATGGTCTCTCCCCCCGTCTGGCGCCACTTTGGGCGACAGACGTTTTTGGGGCGAGTGGCGAGGCTTTGCGAGCCGAGGGGGCGAGGGGGGTTTGGGTGAGGCCCCAACCGGATCCACTGTGATGTCCTGCCGATAGCCGAACGTCCCGAGTAGAAGCGGAGGTAGTAGACAAAGAGAACGTTGCGTCTCCTGCAAAGGCAGTGTGAGCCGAGAGCCCGCGGCGGTTGGGTGTCCGCCGACCTGTAACACGGTGTTATCGCGCCCTCCGCTTCCCCCTCCCAAGCTGCCCGCAGGGCAGCCCACCTCCCCCCCAGATGTTGCCCGTCCAAAGCGACGTGCAACGGGGGAGGAGACAAGAAGTGTCTCTCCCCCCGTCTGACTCGGCTTTGGGAGGCAGACGTTTGGGGATGCTTCTATAGATGTCTAGTGGGTTGTTGGTGGGTGAGGGTGTTGTAGGTGGTTCGGGCTAGGTAGCGTTTGAGGCAGCGGATGATTTCTCGTTTGGTTTTGCCTTCGGTGAGGCGTTGGGTCATGTAGTCGCGGGTGGGTTGGTGGTAGCGGAGTCTGACGATGACGGCTCGGTAGAGGGCTGCGTTGGCTTGGCGGTCGCCTCCTCGGTTGAGGCGGTGGCGTTGTTGTAGTCCGGAGGAGGCGTCGATTGCTGATACGCCGCAGATCGCAGCGAAGGATGCCTCTGTTTTGAGGCGTGTGGTGTTGGATCCGTAGGTGATGAGGAGGTCGGTGGCGATGATGGTCCCGATGCCGCATTCTGCGAGGAGTGCTGGTGGTGCGGTGGCGGTGACTATGTCGTCGAGTGCTTCTGTTAGGTGGCTGATTTCGTTGGTGAGGGTGGTGATGCGCTGTGCCAGGGAGCGCATAGCGAGTTTGGTTGCTGTGTTGGGGTCTGTGAGGTCGGGGCCGGGTCGTAGGTTGGTGGTGGTGGCGATGAGTTGTTTGGTTGATTTGGTGGCGAGGTTGCGTCGGATTGTGTTGGGTGCGGTGACGAGTAGTGCTTTGAGTTCGTTGATGGCGGCGCTGCGGGCTTTGACGGCGCCGTTGCGGGCGACTCTGATGGCACGTAGGGCTTCTGTGGGGCCGGTGGTGCCTCGTGGCTTGCCGGTGGCTTCACCTGATTGAACCGCGCGGGCTGCTGAGATGGCGTCGGTGGCGTCGCTTTTGCCGTGGCGGCGTCGGTGTTGGCGGTTAGGGCGTCCAACTTCGATCACCGTGATGTGTTGGTTGGTGAGGTAGCGGGTGAGGCCTGCTCCGTAGGAGCCGGTTCCCTCGACACCGACACTGGCAATGGTGCCATATGAGTGGATCCAGGTGACCAGTTGCTGGTAGCCGACTCTGGTAGTGGCGAAGGTGGCGGTGTCGAGGAGTCTGCCTTGTTGGTCGAGGACGGCTGCGGTGTGCGTGTCGCGGTGGGTGTCTACTCCTGCCGTGACATGGGTGTCTTGATCTGTCATCGTGGTCATTGACTGCCTCGTCTTTCTTATGGGTTGGTCGAGGTAGCGCACCTGCCGTTTGCGGGGTGGACAGACCAGGGACGAGGATTAGTGCCTTGTTCCATGCTTCTATGAGGTCACACCCCCAGCGGCGGGTGTCGCCGCTACAGGCCCGGGCACCCTGGTAGACAGATCCCCAAAAAGGCACATATAGGCCAAGGGAGTCGCTGAGTCATACCAGAAGCCCGGAACCCGCAAACCCATTATCCCTGGGAGTCGCCGAGGAACGAGGCGGAGGGGGGAAGCCAAGGTAGTAGATCAGGTCGACGTTGCGTCCTGTCGTCGAAGGCAGCGCGAGCCGAGGGTTTGGCGGCGGCTACGTGGGCGCCGGCCTTTGTCGCACACACTCTGCGCCAGTAGCAGGATGTCCTGGCTTTCGCCCAGAACGGGTTTAGTGGGATTAGTGCTTGATCTGCGTTACGCGCAGGATATACTGCAGAGAGTGCAGGACATTACGCCGCTGCTTCGAACCGAAACGTTGAAAGAGCTGTTAATTGAGCTGTTCTTCCTCTCCGACAAGCCAAGAACATTGTCCGACCTGGCTCGGGCCATCGACGTTGATCAGACAACGGTCATGCGAGAGGTGAATCGCCTCCTCGAGACCGGGGTTGTTGCCGAGGAACGGGTTGGGCGGTCCCGCACGATCGCCATTGATCCCACCTCCCCGATCGCAGCCCCCCTCAAGCGCTTGGTGCGTTTGGCCTATGAACCTCCCGAGGGCGCCGACGGCGGCCGGGCTGATGGTTTTGCCCCAATGCACGCAGAACGGTCCGAGCGCAGGCCGCTTCCCTCGTCACGAAGGAGGACGTGATGGCAGCATCGCTACCTTCCGAGGCCGAAGTCAGGGCACTCGTGAGCCGAATTGTGGCCGGGCTCGAACCGCAAGGGGCTCGGGCGGCTCCGACCGCTGCAGCCACTGCACCTTCAGCTGCGTCGACCGCAGCTTTGGGTGCCAAGCCTGCCATCGCAATCGGCGCCGACCACGGCGGATATCCGCTCAAGGAGCGGATTGGCTTCAAACTCAAGGAATCCGGTCACCAGATCATCGATTGCGGCACCAATAGCGCTGATGCGGTCGACTACCCCGACTTTGCCCACGCCGTTGCTCAATCGGTTTCCCGAGGGGAAGCCACGTACGGGATCATCGTCGATGGGGCCGGAATCGGGTCTGCCATGGTCGCCAACAAGGTGCCGGGCGTGCGTGCCGCCCTTTGTTACGACATCTCGAGCGCCCGCAACAGCCGGGAACACAACCACGCCAACGTTCTCACCCTCGGTGCCGGACTCGTCGGCGCCAGCCTGGCGCTCCAAATCGTCGACAACTGGCTAGCAACGCCCTGGGCCGAGGGCCGCCACGCCAACCGAGTCTCCAAAATCACCGCGATTGAACACCAATACGCAAGGAATGCCCCATGACCGACCAAGCCCTCGTCGAGGCGGTGACCAAGGAAGTGCTCGCTGCCCTCTATTCGGCCGACCCCTGTGCCGCATGCCAGGGATCGTGTGCCGCCCACAGCCCGGACAAAGTGCGCAGCGTTGTTGCCAATGGTGCCGACCGGGTCAGCTTCCACGGCAGCGCTTCTGAGGTGCCGATGGACCTCGCCAAGTACATCGATCACACCCTGCTCAAACCGGACACCTCCGCCGACGACATCGACGTCCTGTGTGTAGAGGCCGTTGAATACGGCTTCGCCTCCGTATGCGTCAACCCAGCCTGGGTGAAGCGAGCGGCCATCAACGTCAGGGGGAGCGACGTCAAGGTGTGCTCCGTTGTTGGATTTCCCTTCGGGGCGACGCCGCCGCAGATCAAGGCCATGGAAGCCAGACGAGCCATCCGCGACGGGGCTCGTGAGATCGACATGGTCCTCAACGTCGGGGCCCTGAAGTCTGGGGATCATGATCTGGTTCGCACCGACGTCGCCAAGGTGGCCGACGCCTGCCACGAGGCAGGCGCACTTCTCAAGGTCATTATCGAGGCCACTCTCCTCACCGACGAGGAGAAGGTGATGGCCTCCCACCTCTCGAAGCTCGCCAAAGCAGATTTTGTAAAGACATCAACGGGTTTCGCCGGGGGAGGCGCCACCGTTCACGACGTGCTGCTGATGCGTGAAACGGTTGGTCCCAAGATGGGAGTCAAGGCATCGGGCGGGGTGCGCAATAGAGAAGACGCCGAGGAGATGATCGCTGCCGGGGCTACCCGCATCGGTGCGTCCGCAGGCATCGCCATCGTTACAGGAGGAACTTCGAGTGAGCAATATTGATCTGCGGTCCTTTGTCTTTCTAGACAGTCTGCAGCCGCAATACGCCGCCTTCATCGGCACCACGGCGTCGGGATTCTTCCCGTTGGCAACCGAGGCCGCGCTATTCGTCGAGATCTCGCCGGGGATCGAGATCAACCGCCTTACCGACATCGCCCTCAAGTCGAACAAGGTCAAGCCGGGAATGCAGATCGTCGAACGTGTCTTCGGACTGCTCGAGCTGCACTCGCCCGAACAGGCCGAAACCCGCGGCGCCGGAGCCGCCATCCTCGATGCGATTGGCCTCAAGGAGACCGACCGGCACAAGCCGAAGATCCTGTCGAGCCAGATCGTTCGCCATATCGACGATCACCAGGCGCAGCTGATCAACCGCATGCGCCATGGCCACATGATCACGCCGGGGCAGACCCTCTACGTGATGGAGTGTCAGCCCGCGGCCTACGCCGCGCTGGCCGCCAACGAAGCCGAAAAGGCGGCCAACATCAACATCTTGGAGGTGCGGGCGTTCGGAGCGGTCGGCCGGGTCTACCTCGGTGGCGAGGAGGCCGACATCGACGTCGGCTGGAGGGCGGCAGTCGCCTCCCTCGAAGGAATCAAGGGAATCGACAAGAAATGATGTTCACGAATATGAGAAATGCGAGAGGAGAAACCAATGGCTGATGCCTTGGGAATGATTGAGGCCCGGAGCTTCCCGGCCATGGTTGAGGCAGCGGACGCGATGGTCAAAGCGGCCAAAGTCGAGCTGGTCTCGTACGAGGAGACTGGTGGCGGCTACGTCACTGCAGTCATCCGGGGCGACGTCGCCGCGGTGAAGGCTGCGGTTGATGCTGGGATTCGCGGCGCCGAGCGCGTCGGCGAAGTTGTCAGCAGCCACGTCATTGCACGTCCGCACGACAGCATCGATCAGGTACTGCCGCTCAACCGCGCCGTCGAATAGTCGGCCCCGAGTAACGGAGGCAGCGCATGCTGTTAGCGCGAGTGTCTGGAACCGTTGTTGCCAGCCGCAAGGAGTCACGTCTCGAGGGGCTCAAGTTCCTGCTGCTCGAGCAACTCGATGTCGACAACAAGCCGACCGGTGGCTATGTCGTGGCCGCTGATGCGGTCGGCGCCGGAGTGGACGAGGTGGTGATGTACGCCAGCGGCAGCTCAGCCCGCCAAACGGAGTACACCCACGAGCGTCCCTGTGACGCCGTGGTCATGGCCATCGTGGACTCATGGGAGGTGGGCGGCAATGAGCGGTTCACGAAGTGAGGTCGCACGAGGTCAGTTGGCGAGCAGGTTCCGCTCGCTTGACGGGATCGTGTCGTATTACGTATTACGTACTACGTATCGGCCCGGACGGCTTGTGGGTGACTGTTCGCCACGGCGGCGGCCATGACGCTCACTGACGTTGATGTTCAGGGGATCATTGCTCGGGTCCAGGAGCGGCTGGGCCAGGCCCCGTCGGCTGCGATGCCGGCGAGGTCGCTGGCCGCCCAAGGCAACGTCGCCGGCGAGATCTCGCTGGGGGAGGGCATCTACCGCACGGTGGACGACGCCGTTGCCGCCGCTCGCCGCGCCCAGCAGGTGTACGCCGAGATGGGTCTGGACACGCGGCGCACGATCGTTGAGGCCATTCGCTCGGCAATGCTGCGTGAAGCCGAGAACCTGGCGATGCTGGCGGTCACGGAAACCGGCCTTGGTCGGTACGAGGACAAGATTCTCAAGAACCTCCTCGTCGCCAACAAGACGCCCGGTCCTGAGGACCTCGAACCGGTGGCGGTGACCGGCGATGACGGAATGACGGTGACCGAGTGGGCCCCGATGGGAATCGTCGGCTCGATCACACCGACGACTAATCCGACATCGACGATCATCAACAACACGATCGCCATCCTGTCTGCCGGCAACTCGGCGGTGTTCAACGTGCACCCGAGCGCCAAGGCGACCTCGGCGGAGAACATCCGCATGATCAACCGGGCCATCGTCGGCGTCGGCGGTCCTCACGATCTGGTCACGGCAGTCAACGTTCCGACCTTGGGCACTGCCAAGGAGGTCATGGAACACCCCGACATCCGAGTGCTCCTGGTGACCGGCGGCCCGGGTGTTGTGGCCGAGGCGCTGAAGACGGACAAGCGAGCGGTCGCCGCCGGACCCGGCAACCCTCCTGTGGTCGTCGACGAAACGGCGGACATCGACCGGGCGGCCGCGGCCATCATCGCCGGTGCTTCTTTCGACAACAACGTGATCTGCGTTGACGAGAAGGAAGCGATCGTCGTCGACAGTGTGGCCGACCGGCTCCTGCGCTCAATGGCGGATCAGGGCGCATATGTGCTCAAGGAGCACGAGCTGAAACGGCTCGAGCGAGTGATCTTCCGCGAGATGGGCCCGCCCAACAAGCCAGGCAAGATCAATGGGGCGTTCATCGGCAAGAACGCCTCGGTGATCCTCAACGAGATCGGTGTCCAGGTGGGCGACGACGTGCGGCTGATCGTGGCCGACGTGCCCAACGAGCACAACCTCGTTTGGACCGAGCAGATGATGCCGGTGTTCCCTGTGACCCGAGTCCCCAACATCGACGTGGCCATCGCCCTCGCTGTCAAGGCGGAGCATGGCTTCCGGCATACCGCCGGCATCCACTCGACGAACGTCGATTCGATCACCCGGATGGCCCGCGCCATGAACTGTTCGATCTTTGTTGCCAACGGATCGTTCGTCTCGGGCCTCGGCCACGGTGGTGAGGGCTACTCGTCCTTCTCGATCGCCAGTCCCACCGGTGACGGGCTCACCCGGCCGCGCACGTTCTCCCGGCCCCGTCGGGTGAGCGTGGTCGGCGCTCTGCGAATCGTCTGACAGTGCCCTATACCGCCGCCATCGCGCTCCTCGAGTTCGGCTCGATTGCAGCCGGCATCGAGGCCGGCGATGCGATGGTCAAGCGGGCGGCGCTCGACGTGATCCACACCGGAACCGTCCAACCCGGCAAGTACCTCGTGTTGATCGGAGGCTCGGTTGGTGATGTCGAGGAAGCGCTCGACGCCGCACTCATGGTGAGCTCCGAGCACGTGGTCGATCGTATGTTCCTGCCGGACCCGCACCCCCAGTTGATCACGGCGCTCCAAGGACAACGCGAGCCGGGGGAGGGTGAGGCGCTCGGAATCATCGAGACGGTATCGGTGGCGGCGGCGATCCGAGCAGCAGATGCCGGGCTCAAAGGCGCAGCCGTGACACTTCGCGAGATCTTCTTGGCGGACGGGCTCGGCGGCAAGGGCTACCTGCTCTTCGGTGGTCCGCTCGTCGAGGTTCAAGAGGCGGTCGACCTCGGAAACGGCCGGGCCAGTGGCGCTGTGATTGGTTCCCGCGTGATCGCCCAGCTTCACAGCGAGATGGATGAGAACCTGGTTGCCACCGGCCGGTTCGCCACCAGAGTGAAGGCAGTCTGATGCATCTAGGACGAGTCATCGGAACCGTTGTAGCCACCGAAAGAACACCGGACCTCGACGGTGTGAAGTTCCTGATCGTGCAACCGCTGACGCGTGACCTCAAAGACAAGGGTCGGCCTGTGGTCGCCGCCGATGGGGTGGCAATGGCCGGGCCCGGGGAGCTGATCTACTTCGTCGGCTCGCGCGAAGCCGCCCAAGCGATGCCCGAACCATTTGTACCGGTCGATCACGCCATCGTCGGAATTGTGGATCAGCTGGCCGTCGAACCACTCCCGAAGAAGCCACGACAGCGAAAGGCCAAGAAGTGAAGCTCGCCCGCGTCGCCGGCACCGTGGTCTCCACGTTCAACGCCCCCATCTTCGACAACCAGCGACTGCTGCTGTGCGACCTGGTGTCCCCGGCAGGCGAGGCGACCGGTGACTACGTGATCGCGGTTGATGTGGTCGACGCCGGAGCCGGTGAAACGGTGCTGATCCTCGACGAGGGGACCGGTGCTCGCCAGATCATGGGCGAGACGACCGCCCCAATCCGAGCCGTCGTCGTCGGAATAATCGACGAAGTTGACGTGTAACTCGCCAATGCAGCCAGCCGTCGAACGGTTCGGCTACCGGTTGTGAACCCGACCAGAACCGTTCGAGCCCTCTCCACCACCGCCACGACGCCCTCAGCAGAAATGGCTCGAAGACCTTTGGATCCACTCCGCCATGACCCGCGAAGTTTTCTATGTCCTCCAGGAATCCGATCGCGGCCAACTCCTCGACGTAGTCGTCGCCCTCGATTAGCAAGCGCTCGATGACGGTGAATGTGGCCGCCAGTTCGTCGAGATGGCCCGCTTTGTAGGTCTCGACCAGATGACGGGCAAAATAGCCGGCGTCGAGGTAAAGGAGCCGAGAGCCGTCATCGTTCAAATGGCATGGATCATCGCGGAGTTCGGCCCACTGATCCAAAAAGGACGGGCAGGCCGCGAGCAACATAGGCATGACTTCTTTGCGGTCTATCACGGATTCATTGTGGCAGCGCGGCTCGGATCCGCCGGCATCGGCGGCAACCGACGTGAAGATGGTTCGCAACACCGATACTCTGCTTGCCTGTGAGAGTTCGCCTCGTCCTGATCGTTGTTGCGCTGCTTCTTGGCGCGTGCGACAGCGCTGAGCCTGTTGTCACCACGGCGCCAGTGGTCACGATCCTGCCGGATGATCCCGCCCTCGTGGACGCCGTGTACCAAAACGGTATCAACCAGGTCGGGCTCACCGACGTGCCGCCAGAACGCTGGTATCAGCTCGCCGAGGCAGGTTGTCGAGATGGCGCGTGGGATGCCCCTGTGGCCCGCAGCCTTGCCGGCGAATTTCTTCTGGCGGTCGATCAGGACAACGCGGTGCCGCTCGAGTCCATGACTGACGCTGTCTGGCTGGTAACGGTCACCGCCTGCCGACACCTCTTCCCACAGCGGGCGCTGGATGCCGGCCTGCCCTCAAGCCAGGGCGGCTAAGAGTGAGCCAGAGCGACCTCACTGCACACTCCCGCGGCACTCTGGGTACTTTCGCCGGAGTCTTCACGCCGTCGATCCTCACGATCCTCGGGATCATCCTGTTCCTGCGGCTCGGGTTTGTCGTCGGCAACGCCGGACTGCGCAACGCACTCATCATCTTGGGAATCGCCACTGCGGTTTCCGTGCTCACCAGCATCTCTTTGGCCGCGATTGCGACCAATCTCGAGGTCAAAGGTGGTGGCGACTACTACATGATCTCGCGCACTCTCGGGGTGGAGTTCGGCGGAGCGATCGGGATCGTGCTGTTCCTGGCGCAATCGGTTTCGATCGCCTTCTACGCGGTTGGTTTCGGGGAGGCGGCGGCCTCGGCCGCCGGGATTTCAGCCGACTGGGCTCCTCAGCTCATTGCGGCCGTGGCGGTGGTTGCCCTCTACGGCTTGGCGTGGCTCGGAGCCGACGCCGCCAGCCGGTTTCAATTCGGCGTCATGGTGCTGTTGGTGGTGGCTCTGGTGTCGTTCTTCGTCGGTGCTATCCCCGGATTCGACGCCGGTGTGGCCGGCGATGGGTGGAACGCTCCCGCGGTCGGCGGCATCAGCTTCTGGGCGGCGTTCGCCATCTTCTTCCCGGCGGTCACCGGATTCACCCAAGGAGTGAGCATGTCCGGCGATCTGCGTGATCCAGGACGCAGCCTGGTGATGGGCACATTCCTCGCGGTCGGTATATCGACGGTTGTCTACATTGCGGTGGCGATCCTGCTGGCGGGGAACCTTCGTCAATCGGAACTGATCTCCGACACCGGCGCCATGGGGACGATTGCCGCATGGAGTCCGCTCATCGTCACCGGGGTCATTGCCGCCACGCTCTCCTCAGCGATGGCTTCGTTCCTCGGGGCGCCCCGGATCCTGCAGTCGCTGGCATCCGATCGTGTTTTCCCGATCCTCAATTCCTTCGCCAAAGGGCACGGGGAGACTTCGAATCCGCGCCGGGCGACCGTCCTCTCTCTGGGCATCGCTCTGGCGACAGTCGCTCTGGGGAGTCTCGACGTCATCGCTCCGGTCGTGTCGATGTTCTTCCTCATCTCCTATGGGCTTCTCAACTACGCCACCTACTACGAGGCGCGGGCCGGTGACCCGTCGTTCCGGCCTCGCTTTCGGTATTTCAACAAACGGCTCAGCCTGGTCGGTGCCATCACCTGCCTTGTGGTGATGCTTGCGATCAACCTGCTCGCCGGAGCCATCGCCGTCTTGGCTCTGCTGGCGATCCGTTTCTACTTGCAGCAGGTTGACCGACCCGACCGGTGGTCCGACGCCAGCGGCTCTTTTGCCTTCCAGAAAGCCAAGGAGAGCATCCAGGCAATCGGCGGGAATTCGCTGAATCCGCGCAGTTGGCGCCCACAGGTTCTTGCGTTCTCGGCGGATCCGCAGCGCCGTTCGCGCCTCCTGCGATTTGGATCCTGGCTGGAGGGCGGCAGCGGCCTGAGTGCGGTCATTCAGATCGTTGTGGGCCATGGAGCAGTGAAGCGCAAGGAGCGCGAGGAGCAGGATCGGGCCCTCCAGCAGGAGATTGCAGAACTCGAACTCGACGTGCACGGCCGTGCGGTGCTGGCCCCCGACGCGATGGAGGCCTTGCCTGTGATCGTGCAGTCGTTCGGACTGGGTCCGATCCGCGCCAACACCGTTCTGTTCGGCTGGCCCGAGTCGGATGATCCCGGCCACCTGTCCGGCTACCTGCAGGCGGTACGGGAGGTTCATCGCCTTGGACTCAACGTCGTCAACATGCTCAGCGATGAGGAACGTTGGGCAGCGCTGGCGGCGATACCCCACGGCGAGCGCCGCATCGATGTGTGGTGGGATGATGACGACGCCAGCCGCATGGCTCTCTTGTCGGCCTACCTGTTCACCCGTACTCCGGACTGGGGACAGGCCCGGGTGCGGTTGCTGGGGGCGGCGGCCGGCGATGAACACACGGAGGCAACTAGTGCTGCGCTCGAGGAGATCGCCTTCGAGGCCCGCATCCCTGTTGAGGTCGAGTGTTTCATCAACCCCGGAATCGAAGAGATTGTCTCAGTTTCAGGCGACGCTTCGTTTGTGTTCCTTCCCGCGAAGCTCAAGCGCAGCGAGATTGTCGGACCGTATGACGTCGCAGTGGCCGACCTCATGAGTCGTCTGCCGACCAGCGCGGCTGTGCTTGCCGGCGAATCGTTCGACCTGGCGGCTTCACCGGAGTCCGAGGAGCATCAGCAGCTGCTGGCCGCCGAGGAACGTTACGACGCTGCCGAGCAGAGGGTGAAGACCCTGGCCGGCCAGATCGGCCAGCTGGAGGCGGCGCTCGAAGAGGCCCGGGCCCGGGTCTCGAACCCGTCGTATTCGGTGACGCCGGACGACGTCGCCGCCGCCCAACAGAGGCTCGACAATGTGAATCGACGCCTCGTCAAAGCCAGAGTGAGTCTCGATACAGCTCGCCTCGAAGTCGACCAGCTGACCAACGGCGCCTGACGGGGCAGTTCCTCCGGTTCTTGCGTAGATCCACGCCAATGGCGGCCGTCAGATACGCAGGAACGGGAAGGCCGAAGAGCTCCTCTGTTCTTGCGTAGATGCACGCCGATACCGGCGCTCAGATACGCAGGAACGGGGAGGGCACGCCGTGCTACTTGGCGGCCCGCAGTACTTCGAGGAAGGACTCGCCGTAGGTCTCCAGTTTGGTGGGGCCGACGCCGCTGACGTTGAGGAGCTCGGCCTCGTCTTGCGGCTTTGATGCCGCCATTGCAAGCAGGGTCGCATCGCTGAAGACGATGTACGCAGGAACGCCGCGGGCATCTGCCAGCTCGCGACGGAGGGCCTTGAGGTCCTCGAATAGGGGCGAACTGACTGGGGCAGCTTTCGGGCTTTGGGTACTGAACATCGTGCCCGCCTTCGGCTTGGCGGTGAGGCCGTCGAGCAGGTCGATACCCGTGCAGAAGTCACAAGACGTGTCGCAGCGCTCCATGTCCTCGCCGAAGTAGCGAGCCACGGTCTGATGGCGACACGCCAGTCGCTCGGCCCAGTTGAACATGGCTCGGATCTGGCGGCGGTGCGACTCGGCAGCCGGACCGGTGCCGATCATTCGTTCGAGGTTGATTACGTCGGCCCAGGAGTAGAAAAGGATGCAGTCGCTATCGACCCCGTCACGACCGGCCCGGCCGATCTCCTGGTAGTAGCCCTCGATCGACTTGGGCATGTCGCGGTGGATGACGAAGCGTACGTTCGACTTGTCGATCCCCATCCCGAAGGCCACGGTGGCGCACACAACATCAACGTCGTCGCGAATGAACGCATCCTGAGTCATCGTGCGATCTTCGGCGTTCAAACCGGCGTGATAGGGGAGTGCCCGGATACCAAGTGTCGTCAGGTACTCCGCGGTCGATTCAGCCGATGCCCGTGACAGCGTGTAGACGATGCCGCTCTGGCCCTTGCGTGCCAGGCACAGCTTGCCGATCGACTCGCGTACTTTGATGCGGCGTCCGTCGTGGTCGCCCTTCTTGAAGGCGTGGAGTTTGAGGTTGGACCGGAAGAAGGAACCACGGAAGTTCACCGGACCGGACAGGCCGAGTTGGGTCACGATGTCGCTCATTACCTCGGGTGTCGCCGTGGCGGTGAGTGCCAGAACCGGAACACCGAAGCGGCTCTTGAGTCCTGCCAGCTTGCGATAGGCCGGACGGAAGTCGTGACCCCATTGGGATATGCAGTGGGCTTCGTCGACCGCGATCAACGAGAGGTCCATGTTCGATAGTGCTACGCCCACTGATGCCTCGAGCCCCTCGGGCGCGGCATAGACGAGTTCATAATCGCCAGCCTGCATGAGAGCGGTTCGTTCGGCTCGTTCCCCGGCGCTCAGGCTCGAGTTGAGAAAGGTGGCCCGCATGCCCATCTCATGGAGCGCATCCACCTGATCCTTCATCAGCGCGATCAAGGGCGAGATGACCAGAGAGGTTCCGCCCAGAACCCGGGCCGCCAATTGGTATGTGAGCGACTTGCCGGCTCCTGTCGGCATGATCCCGATGCAGTCCTGGCCGGAAATGGCGGCGTCGATGATCTCGCGCTGCCCGGGCCGGAACGTCGTGTAGCCGAACGTGTTCTTGAGCACGCCGTCGACCTCGCCGCGTAGGGCGTCATTGATCGCAGTGGCATGCGTCTGCAGCGACCGGACCATGTCGGGCGAGAATGCCGTCGACTCGTGGCGCCACCGATTGCGCAGGTGGGCCAGAAGATCGGCAGCTCCGGCGGGGTCCCCGTCGGAGAGGAGGGTGCCGAGGCGATCGATTTGGGCGGCAACAGTGAGCTCGGACATCGGATGCACGGTACTGCCGCTCTGTGACTCGTGGCACAACGCGCCGATATCAGTTCACACCGGGCTCGACATCACCCAGGTGCCGTCGGCAATCTTGGTGGGTAGGCCGCCTGCCACCGACTGCACACGTATGCCGCCCTCGCCGCCGACCAACCCGGCGAACGCAAAGGCGCTGCAGCAGCGGTCGGTGCCGCCGTGGTCGTGGCGGTATCTGCCGTGGACGCGGTGCAGGCAGTGGAGATGAGGCCGAGCGCTGCCAATGAGGCCGGGAATGGGTGGCGGGGCCAGCTCGTTGGGGATCTCCTGGGTCGGTCCTCGAACGCACTCACCCCGCCGCGAGCACGACATTGCGTTCAGGCTAGGGGAGGCCGTTCGGGTAGATTCCGCCCGTGTCAGAGTTGATGCATCCGTTGGCCGCCTCACTTCGCTTGGACGGGGATGAGCCGGACGCGTTCTTGTTGCTTCACGGTTGGACCGGGTCGCCGGCACACTTCCACCTTGCGGCCAGGTTCCTCAACGAGCGCGGCCATGCTGTCTCTGTGCCCCTCCTCGCAGGTCACGGCACGACAACCGAGAACATGATGGACACGGGTTGGAAAGACTGGGTGCGCTCAGCCCTGGAGGCTCACAGCGAGTTGATCGGCCAACATGAGCGGGTTCACGTCGTTGGGCTTTCCATGGGCGGACTGATCGCCCTCTTGATGGCAGCCACCGGTGATGTGGCTTCGGTGACGACGATCAACGCCCCCCAGCGGCTGCACAGCAGGCGGGTTTGGATGAGCCGCTTCTATCGGGGAAGCCGGGAGATCCACCAAGGCGAGCCCGCTGAGCCGCCGCCAGATGAGGCCGCTACCTACTGGGTGCAATACGGTGAGTCGCCCATCGGTACAGCCGGCGACCTTCTCGATCTGATGGCTGCCGCCAAACGGGCGCTGCCCCGGGTCGAGGCACCCGCATTGATCATCCAGTCGCGGGCCGATGAGACGGTGCATCACTCGAGTGCCGACATCATTTACGACCGTCTGGGATCGGCCGACAAGCGGATTCTCTGGCTGCAGCGCAGTCGCCATGTGGCCCTTCTCGACGCCGAGAGAGACCTCATCCACCAGGCGATCCTGTCTCAAGTCACTCTTTCAGGTATCTAGTCGGACTGGAATCGCGACAAATCCGCCTTGTCTGTATTGGCTACTGCTGGGACAATGGCGCCGCGACTGGCAAACCTTGGCGTCAGGAATGGCAGTCGCTCCCGGTGTGGCTGGCGCCGGCAGCCCCACAGCTATGAAAGGGCGGCACATGTTTTCCGCCGTGCACAGGTCAGATAACACGTGGTCATCGAGTCGCTGGGCGCGAACTTCCTTGGTAGCGGCAATGATCGCTTCGCTGATGGTGGTGGCCCCCGCTCCTGCTTTTGCCGCTGATTTCACGGTCTCTTTTCAGCTTGCGACCGATACCACCACCGAAACCGGCACCCACGACGTAGTGGTCGTTCTCAACGGGGCCGCCGGGACCCTCGGTGAGGACGTCACCGTCACGGTTGTCGCCTCGGGTGGAGACGCCACCATCGTCGACGACTACTCGTTTGCGACCGCCGACGTCACCTTTCCCCTCGGTAGCGGCGACGGTGCGGTTGAGACCGCCACCTTGAACATCGTCGTCGACGGTGATCATGAGACAGATGAAACGATTGATCTGAGTCTGTCGGTGCCGCCGCCGGGAGTCGACACAGTGACCGCGGCCGCTCCGCTCACTCATGTGGTCACGATCACCGACGACGATCCGGTCTCGGTCGCCTTCAGCACCGCGACGTCAGACAGCGTTGAAGGCGGGACTCATGCCCCAACCGTGGCTCTGACGGTTCCAGGGGGTGGCAACCTCGCCTCCGCTGTCACGATCAACATCACCGACGATCTGACTGGCGATGCTGATACCCCGGACGATTACATACTCTCCACAGCATTGGTGACCTTTGACGCCATGGATCCGGATGGGACGACCAAGCCCGTCAACCTTGACGTCGTTGCCGACGACTTCGCCGAAGATGACGAGACAGTCGATCTCAGTTTCACAGTGGGTTCGGGTCCGGCCACCGGATCAGGTACCCATGTGGTGACCATCACCAATGACGATTTCGTAGGCGTGACCGTCACTCCCGCCCTGGTGAGTGTCACCGAGGGTGACGGCGACGGGTCGGTCTATACGGTGGAATTGACGTCGAAGCCGACCGCCAGTGTCCAGATTGATGCGGCGGTCCTAGGCAGCGAGGCTGCGGTCGATCCGGCATTTGTCACCTTCGCGCCCGGAGAATGGGATCAGACAAAAGACTTCACCGTCACCGCAATCGACGACGCGATTGTCGATGGTCAGACGGGCGATCAGGTTGACCACACCACGTCGTCACTGGACGGCGACTACGACGACATTCCCGTTGTATCGACGGTGGTTACCGTTTTTGACGACGACGAGGCTCCTGTAGGCAATGCCGATTTTTACAACGTCGATGAGGGCGGCACCCTGACCACAACGGTGGCCAACGGCGTGCTTTTCAACGACACAGGTGAGGGCACGCTGACCGCGCTACTCGAAGCGGGACCGAGCCAAGACACCGGTGGCTTCTCATTGGCTGCCGATGGAACTTTCACGTACATCAATGACGGTACGGCACCCACGACGGACACATTCACCTACCGAGTGGTCGACGGTGCCGCCAACCAATCGGCAATAACTACGGTCACGATCACGATCGACAACGTCGTCCCCGTCGTTACTGCCGGTGCCGATCCGGCCCCAGTGGCCGAGAACGAGAATGTCGATGTGAATGCGACATTCACCGATCCCGGACTGGCCGATAGCCACACTGCGACCATTGACTGGGGCGACGGCACCGTTGACGACTGTTCGACTCCGGCGTGCGCCATCACTTTCAATGACGTGACCGGAGCGGGAACCGTCACCGGTTCCCACAGCTACGCAGATGTCGACGTCTATTTGGTCACGGTGACCGTCGGCGACGGGGAGGACTCTGGATCAGGTGGATTCACGGTGACGGTGGAGAACGCCAATCTCACGGTCGCCATCGAGACTCTCGAAGACGTTGATGAGGGTAGCGAGGCCTCCGTGAGCGCCACGTTCCTCGACAATGACGGAAAAGGTGTCCATACGGCCACGATCAACTGGGGCGACGGCACCGTTGACGTGTGTTCCACCCCCGCATGCACGATCGTCGACAACGGCGATGGAACAGGCACCGTCACCGGTACTCATGTGTATGCCGATGATCAGGAGGTGTCAGTCGCCGTCTACGTGGCCGACCCAAGCGGTGATAGCGGGACTGGCGGGGCGACCATCTCAGTGTTCAACGTGGCTCCTATCGTCGAGGTCACCGACACTTCGGCGGTGCCGCTGCCGACAAGCTCGAATGGTGGTGTCGAGGGTGTGCTGCTCAAGCTGCGTTCCTCAATAGTCGACCCGGGAGATGAGGACTTCACCTACGCGTGGAGCATTCGCTTGCAGTCACTAGAAGTGGCTGCGGGCACCAGCCACAAGATCAACTTCCGGCCGACTGTGGACGGCACATACTTCGTGTCGCTGACGGTGCTCGACGGTGACGGGGGAAGCGACCTCGACAACGTCCTCATCACCATCGACAACGCCGCCCCGGTGATCACAGACGTCGTCTTCGATGGCACGCCGCCCATCGGCGTCGCGACCGGCCTGACTGTCCACTTCACCGACCCGGGTACCGAAGACCCCCACACCACCACCGTCGCCTGGGGGGAGGGGAGTCCCTCGGTCAAGAACGGAGCCTCACCACGCGGCTTCAACCACACCTATACGTCTGCGGGAACGCGCAGCCTCGTCGTGTGCGTGGCCGACGACGACAATGAGTCGTGCGAGTCGTTCTATGCGAACCCGGGCACGGTGTTCCGGCTGAACTCCGACTTCGACGGTGACGGGTTTGAAGACCTACCAATCGGTGTGCCCGGCGAAGATGGATTCGGCGCGGTGAATGTTCTCTACGGAACCGCCAGCGGGCTTGCCGCCGCGGGCGACGATATCTGGAAGCAAGGCGTCAACGGCATCCGCGGCACCGGAGAGGCCGGTGATAGCTTCGGTTCGGCGTTGGCATGGGGCGACTTCAACATGGACGGTTTCTCCGATCTTGCGGTTGCGGCGCCGGGCGAGGACATCGGCGGGAAATCCAACGTCGGGATCGTCCACGTCATTTCCGGATCGGCGTCGGGCCTCACCGCTTCGGGCGATGTGTTCTTCCACCAAGATGGACCCGGAGTGCTCGGAGGCAATCAAGCCGGCGATCGATTCGGCAGTGCCCTTGCCTCTGGTGACTTCAACGGCGACGGCTTTGCGGATCTCGCCATCGGTGTGCCCAAGGAGGACATCGAAGGCGACACCAACGCCGGCCGAGTGGCCGTTCTCTTCGGCTCCCCAGCGGGGCTCACCGTTGACGGTGACGAGAGTTGGGATCAGGACAAGCCGGGAGTCGTTGGCGCCAACCAGCCGGGTGACAGACTCGGCACCGCGCTGGCATCCGGCGACTTTGACCTCGATGGTGACTGGGATGTGGTGGCCGGTATGCCCGGCAAGGACATCGCAGACAAGTCGAACTCAGGGGCCATCTTGGTGTTGGGTGGTTCGACTATCGGGCTCAACGCAGCGGCTGACCAGAAGTGGCACCAGAACAGTGGCACGATGAAGAACAGCGCAGAAGCCGACGATGCCTTCGGCTCCGTGCTCGAAGTTGGTGACTTCAACGGGGACGACAGGCCGGATCTTGCGATCGGTGTCCCGGACGAGGGGCTGTCGGGCCTTCGCGCTGCCGGCGCAGTTGCTGTGATGCGGAGTGGGTCTGGCGGCCTCACGGATGTAGGTAACACCTTCTGGCACGAGAACACCTCCGGCGTGCTGGGGGCCCGCAAGAAGGCTGATCGATTCGGCTACGCCCTTGCGGCCGCCGACTTCGACGAGGATGGGCGAGATGATCTGGCGATCGGCATTCCTTATCAGGAGGTCGGCGGCAAGAAGAACGCCGGTGATGTGGCTGTCCTCTATGGCTCCAGTGGAGGCATAACGGCTGCCGGCGACCAGCGTTGGAATGAGGACAGTTCCGGCATTCACGGGGCGGCAGCCATCGGCGATCACCTGGGGTCGGCGCTGCGGGCTCTTGACCACGACGGCGACGGAGACTTCGACTTGGCGGTCGGCATCCCCGATCAGAACATCGACGGCGACGGCAATGCGGGTGCGGCCCTCGTGATCAACGGTACTCCGACGAATGGGCTGTCAGCCGTCGGGGACACCTACTGGCACCAGGACACCCCCGGCGTCCTCGAGTCAACCGGCGTCAATGATCGGTTTGGCAAGGCGTTGTAGGTGAGTAGTCAGTAATCAGACTTCTGACTTCTGGTTTCTGACTTCTAGATCGCACATCGTGTCCTCGCACCATGCGTTGTCACTCGGGTCGCAGCACAATCGCCTCGGCCCCTACTTCCCGCTTCTTCTGACGTCGGGGGCGCCGAGACGGGTGGCGTCTGCGGTTTGGTCATCGGACATGGTCTGGGACTCACGTTCGGCGTCGACGCGGAGTCGGTAGTGCTCGAGCTCGCGCTTCAGTGTGGTGTCGTCCCAGCCCAGGATCTCGGCCATCAGCGGAGCCACTACATCGGCCGCGCCAATGCCGCGATCCCAGCTCTCTACCGATATTCGTGTGCGCCTTGTCAGAACATCATCGAGATGTAGGGCACCTTCCGCGGCAACTGCGTAGACCGCTTCCGCCAACAAGTAGTCGGGGGATCCAGGCATGGCGCTCGCCAATGCAGGTTGGTCGGCGATGATCGTCAGCACTTCGGTCGTCAGTGAGCCATGACGTGACAGGAGGCGCTCAACCTGATCAACGGAGAGCCCGTGCGCCGCGGCAAGCGTCTCTCTTCGATTCCACATGGCGTGGAACCCGTTGGCGCCGACAAGCGGAAGTTCGGCCGTCGCCGATGGCGGAATCGAGCCGCCCAGGTCCTTGGCGGCGGCGTCGATCGTGTCCTCCGCCATTACCCGGTAGGTCGTGTACTTGCCTCCGGCAACCGTGGTCATCCCCGGAGCGGTATGCCACACCCCATGTTCCCGACTCAGTTTGCTCGTCGCTTCCGATTCGCCGGTGAGGAGCGGTCGCAGCCCGGCGTAGACACCTTCGACATCGTCCTTGGTCAGCGGCTTCTCCAGGACACTGTTGAGGTGACGCAGCAGGTATTCGATGTCGGCTGCAGACGCCGCCGGATGGGCGAGGTCGAGATTCCACGATGTATCTGTCGTCCCCACCAGCCAGTGGCGCCCCCACGGAATGAGGAAAAGAACGCTCTTGTCGGTGCGAATGATGATGCCGCTATCGCCTGTGATCCGGTCACGGGGAATAACCAGGTGAATGCCCTTTGAGGCAGTCACATCGACTTCGACATTGCCAGCCATCGCCTCGACCCGATCGGTCCACACGCCGGTGGCGTTGATCACGTGACGTGTGGTGATCTCCATCTCGTCGCCGGTTTCGAGGCAGGTGGCGGCAACGCTTGTCACCCGACCATTCGTCTGGCCGAGGCCGGTGACTCGAACGCTCGAAGCGACGGTGGCGCCTGTGGCGGCAGCCGTGCGGGCGACGGCGAGCGTGTGGCGGGCATCGTCGACCTGCGCGTCGTAGTACTGGATGCCTCCGACGAGTGTGCCCGCGGCCAACGACGGGATCTCGGCGAGTGCCTTGCGGCGACTGAGGTGGCGATGACGAGGCAGTGGGTTGCCGCCCAGCTTGGCGAGACCGTCGTACAGAGCAATGCCGGCGCCCACGTAGGCCCGCTCCCAAAGCCGGTGTTGCAGGGGATAGAGGAACTTCACCGGGCGCACCAGATGTGGCGCCAACCGGGTGATCAGTAGCGAACGTTCGCGGAGGGCCTCCTTGACGAGCCGAAAGTCGAGCTGCTCCAGATAGCGGAGACCGCCATGAATCAGCTTGCTCGATCGGCTCGAGGTCCCGGATGCGACGTCACGTTGTTCGAGGAGGGCAACCTTGAGGCCGCGAGATGCTGCGTCGAGAGCGCACCCGGTACCGGTCACTCCCGCACCGATTACCACCACATCGAACTGCTCACTCTTGAGACGTTCGATGGCCTGGCGACGATACTGGGGCCCGAGATGGTGAGGGAGAGAGAACGATGGAGGAGCGATCTCTGAGCGGTTGTTCATAGTGCCGAGACTAGTGGCGGCGGGTGCTACGAAGTCGTTGCTGCTCGATGGCGTTTAGGCTCGACTCATGATGACTTCTGAAGCATTGCAAGAAGCTGCTCGCAGCTGGATCGAAGGCGACCCGGATCCGGAGACCCGCGCCGAAATGGAACGGCTCTTGGCCGCGGGAGACGACCTGGCTCTCTCTGATCGGTTGGGTGATCGGCTGCAGTTTGGCACCGCCGGTCTCCGCGGCGAGGTGGGTGCCGGGACCAATCGGATGAACCGCGCCGTGGTCATCCAAGCAAGCCGCGGCCTTGCCGAACATCTTCTCGATCTGGAGCACGGCGGCCCGGTGGTTGTTGGTTATGACGCCAGGCTGTCGAGCCGGCAGTTCATGGAAGACACCGTCGGAGTTCTGGCGGCTGCGGGCCTTCATGTGCGCTATTTCGAAGTCACCACTCCCACTCCATTGGTCGCCTTCGCAGCTCGGCAACTCGATGCTGCCGCCGCTGTTGTTGTCACCGCGAGTCACAACCCACCCCAGGACAACGGCTACAAGGTCTATGCCGCCAACGGCGCGCAGATTGTGCCGCCCGACGACGTGATGATCGCTGCCAAGATCGACGGTGTGGGGCCGGCATCTGGGGTTCCCCGGCTGAGGTGGTCGACGACTGCCGACACTGACCTCTGTGAGGCGTTGGACGCGGAGGCTGTGTTCGGTGCCTACATCAAGGCACTGACCAGACCACGTGCAGATCGTGTCACGGAACCGCTTCGTATCGTTTATACGCCGTTGCACGGTGTCGGTGGCCACTACGTCCGCGAGGTGCTCGAGCGGGTCGGCCACGAAGTCATCCCGGTGTTGTCACAATTCGAGCCTGACGGCGCCTTCCCGACAGTCGACTTTCCCAACCCTGAGGAGCCGGGTGCGCTTGACGAGGCACTGGCGCTCGTCGAGAGAGATCCAACGATCGACCTGATTCTGGCGAATGATCCCGATGCCGATCGACTCGCCGCAGTCGTCGAGGGAGCGAAAGGATGGCAGGTGTTGTCCGGTAACCAGGTTGGCGTGCTGCTGGCCGATTGGACTCTCGACGGCAGCCTGACCTCACCGTTGGTTCTCAACAGCGTCGTGTCGTCGCCGATGCTCGGCCGCATTGCAGAGGCCAGGGGAGCGGATTGGGCGTTCACGCTCACTGGTTTCAAGTGGATCTGGAACGCGGCGCTCGACCTGGCCGAGGATGGGCTCGAATACGCAATGGGATATGAGGAAGCCCTCGGATATTCCGTTGGCCCGGCAGTACGCGACAAGGACGGAGTCTCGGCAGCCCTGGTCTTCGCCGACATGGCTGCGTCTGCCAAAGCCGCCGGGCAGACTGTGCTCGACCGGTTGGCGGCCTTGTATGCCGAGGTCGGCGTGTGGGCGAGTGCCCAGCACAGCGTCCGGTTTGGTGACGACTTCGGACCGGATCAGGTTGAGGCACTACTTGACGATCTGGCCACGTCACCGCCGTCCGAGCTGCAGGGCCTGGCAATCGTCGGCGTTACGGATTTCCGCAAGGGAGCAGACGAGCGCCCCCGCTATTTGGCGGCCACTCCGCTGGTTGAGTTGGACTTCGGCGAGGGTGGCCGTTGTTTGATCCGACCAAGCGGCACGGAGCCGAAACTCAAGATCTATGTGGACTTGGCGGAGCCGGCCGGTGGGACGGGAACGGTCGAACTGATGGCGGCCGAGGCCGCCCTGCAAGTGCGTGCCGCGGCCGTCGCCTCCGAGGTAGCCGCCGGCATGGGTTGAGCTTTGTTGTTTGTCCGGCAGCCGGGATAATGACGCTCACAGATAAGTGACCCATCGAATAGGGAGTATTGACAGCATGGATCTGGTATCGCTGCTCGGGGACGAAGCGTCTTCGCTGCTGGAACACAAGTCCACTGGAGTTGCCAAGGAAGACCTGCACCTCCCTGGGTCCGACTTCGTGAACCGGGTGTTCTCCCAGACGGATCGGTCAGTTCAAGTGCTGCGCAACCTGCAGAGCCTCTTTGATCACGGACGTATGGGCGGAACCGGTTACGTGTCGATCCTTCCGGTCGACCAGGGCATCGAGCATTCAGCTGCGGCCTCGTTTGCTCCGAACCCCGCCTACTTCGATCCAGCCAACATCGTCGAGCTCGCCATCGAGGGCGGCTGCAACGCCGTAGCCTCCACGTTTGGCGTTTTGGCGATGGTGTCACGCACGTATGCCCATCGCATTCCGTTCATCGTCAAGATCAACCACAACGAGCTGCTGACCTATCCCGCCACCCACGATCAGATCATGTTCGGTTCGGTAGAGCAGGCGTACGACCTCGGGGCGGCGGGAGTCGGCGCCACCATCTATTTCGGGTCAGACGACTCCAATCGCCAGATCATCGAGGTTGCCGAAGCCTTCGCCCGCGCCCACGAGCTTGGCATGTTCACTGTGCTGTGGTGTTACACCCGCAACGGCGCTTTTAAGGTCGACGGCGTCAACTATGAGGTTTCCGCCGACCTGACCGGCCAGGCCAACCACCTCGGTGTGACGATCGAGGCCGACATCATCAAGCAGAAGCAACCGGAGAACAACAACGGTTACGGCGCCGTTGGCTTTGGCCGCACCCATGACAAGGTCTACAGCGAGCTGACGACGGATCATCCGATCGATCTCACCCGTTGGCAAGTCGTCAACTGCTACATGGGCCGAGCCGGCCTCATCAACTCCGGTGGCGCCTCCGGTGGTGGCGACGATCTCGCCCAGGCAGTTCGCACTGCCGTCATCAACAAGCGAGCCGGGGGCACGGGCCTCATTTCGGGCCGCAAGGCGTTCCAGCGTCCGAT
>JAAELU010000216.1 GCA_024226255.1 bacterium
CGCCGCTTCCGGGAGCTTTCTGGGAATACCCAGACCATCGCCGCTCTCTCGCTTTGCGTCGACGCTGCTCGAGCCCGGCGCGGCGTCAAGGCCGCGATCACCGCCGCTCGGGAGCTGGTCGAGGCCAGGATGGCGCGACCGTGAAGAAACTCCGTGCGTGGCAAGGGCCAAGGCTCTATAGAGTGAACTGCGCCTCGCCGGCGAGGCTCCGTCCCGGAGGCGGTGTCGGTCTACAGATCAGAGGGTTTGGTGACGTTGGCGCCCTCGCGGCCGCTGTCGTAACCGCTCCGAATCGCCGGCACGACCAACATGAAGTGGTCGGTCTGCTATAGTCCAATGGAATTGGGGTCGGGCTCAAGGGTTCTGCTGGGAATACGGCGTGAAGATGCAGTTTCTCGTGGCTGATTGGCCGGATGGCGATGAAGAGCAAACCGACGTGCAACTTCGGCTCGGGGACCCGTCGCTTGCCGACCTGCACGCGGCATTGAACGCGGCCGCCCCGATACATTACGGGACTCACTTCGTTCTATCCGGTAGCCCAGCCGGCGAGCTGAGGGCCATCTGCACCTCCGGGCCGTTCGCAGCCCCCGACGAGCCTGGAACGTTCCTCCTCTACGTCGACGATGAACTGGTTACGAATTCGGCGACGCGGTCTCAAGCGCTGGCGCACCTGGCCTCCGGGCTAGACGCCGTGTAGAAAGGTCGCTGTTCAGTTTTCGGACACTGAGGCACTACGTGCGGGCGAAGATAGAGCCCGCGCCGTCGGACCCGTACGAGGTCAGCCAGGAGCTGAGTGGACTCCCCCTGAGACGAGCTTCGGCTTGGCGGTCGCGGAAGGATCGGCGTGGGCTCTGTTCGGAAGGGTCGCCAATGACTATGTGGTCGAAAATATTCATTTCTTGCCCACAGTAAAAGTTAAATTGAACAATGCGGCAACTCCGTCAGTTACGGGATTGGGAAGAACGACTGTATAGTGAGATTTCTTCTTGCCGGTCTGCCTGGTGCCGGGAAATACCGACCGGGCTACACTTAGTCTGGCAGACTTGTGTGTCAGATCAGTTCCGGAAATGCGCTTTCTTAGCGCAGTAGAAACCCCATGAGGGAGATTCCTGGATTCGGCCAGAGCCGATTCCTTCGCTAGTCTTTCTTTGGATTCCGGACCGGCCCCGAATCGGACAAGGTATCGGCTTCGGTCACAACGATCAAGCCCGGGAGGGAAAGGAGGTGAAGGGTTGCCAGTAGAGCTTGCCATTGTCGTGTAGACGGCGATTCCAACGCATAGCGTGGCAAGAGCTCCTACAATGGCGACGCTCTGTATTCTGAGGAATACCGAGACACGGGCCGCGAGCAGGACCAGTCGACCTGGCAGAGTCCAAGTGGTCCTGCCAGTGGGATCGATCCAATTGACTGGATTCACGTGAGCGTAAGTGTATCGGTGCAGAGACAGGGGATCAAAGACAAAGCCGGCGGCTGGATCGCCGCTCGTGAATCTTCCTGTTGCCGGATCCATCCAGCGCGCTCTGTTGTAATAGTAGAGAATATTCGAGTCAAAGTACTGGCCCGCAAACATGAAGCGATTCTCGGCTACCCCAGAGTGACTCAGCAGTTCTCCGAAGGCGCTGTATTCATACGTGTCCGAGGTGTTTCCGAGCTCATCTGACAGAGTTCGGACAGAGCCGAGTCCGTCGAGGTGATAATAACGTGTCGACGACAGATGTGGATTAAACAGAGAGAGGTAATCGGATTCCGAGGTGACATACAGCGCCTCAACTCTGTTGTTGGCGATCTCGGCGACGGCCTGAGCCAATGTGCCGCTGTCGTCTATCAGATAATAGGTCTCCACGAGTGGCTCTCCGCCATCCAAGAGCGTTGCCTGGACCCTGTTGCCGGCAGCATCATAATCGTTCTCTAGGACGAATCCGTCCTGAAGGGAAGCGGAAGTTAGCCGGTTCTCCGCGTCCCAGCCATAGTTAGTCGCAAGAGCCCCCGTCTTCGTTGCAAGATTGCCAGCTGAATCCCAGGTGTAAGAGATGGGGCTTTCACTCAACAATCGATCCCTTGAGTCATAAGTGGACGTACGCGTTGTCGGCACGTCACCCTCGGCGATCGTCTGCGTAAGCCGATTTCCCACGGGGTCGTAGGTGAAACCCCGCTGGTAGACCTGGTCTCCTGCTGGATCAGTGACTCGATCCAGGGTCAGACGGTAGAGATCGTCGTATTGGTAGTGGCGGGAAGTGCCGTCGTGTTCGTCGATGCGGGTACGGTTGCCGGCGTCGCCAAGGGTGTAGGCGTAGCTCTGGAGGACGGCGCCAATGCTGTTGGCGGTCTCGAGGTGGCTGAGGCGGTTGAGGCCGTCGTAGGTGTAGGTGGTGGTGACGCCGTTGGGGTGAGCCTGGGACTCTCGATTGCCGTTGTCGTCGTAGCCGAGGGTGGTGACGCCGCCCTGGGGGTCGGTGACGGTCTCGACGCGGTTGAGATCGTCGTAGGTGTAGGTGGTGGTGAAGACCTGCGCGCCGACGGTGGCGGTGAGACGGGTGCGATTGCCCTGGAGGTCGTAGCCGTAGCCGAGCTTGTAGCCGTTGGGGTCGGTCTTCTCGATCAGGCGGTCGCGGTCGTCATAGGTGTAGGACGTAGTGCCGCGGGCATCGACAGCGGTGGCGCGTTGGCCGGTCGGGGTGTAGCTGAAGGTGACCTCGGAGCCGTCGGGATAGGCGCGGCGGATGAGGCGCCGGTTGCTGTTGTACTCGAAAGCACGCGTGGCGCCGTTGAAATCGGTGTGGCTGGCCAGGGTGCCGTCAGCGTTGTAGGTCTTGGTTTCGCGGGTGTCGTCAGGGAGGATTCGGGCGGTCTGGCGGCCTGACGCGTCGTACTCGAAGCGGGTGGTGTGGCCGTTGGCGTCGGTCTGGGTGAGGCGGTTGCCGACCTCGTCGTAGGAATAGCCGGTGACCTGGTCGAGGGCGTCGGTGACCGTCTTCAGCCGGCCCAGGGCGTCATAGCCGAACTCGGTGGTGAGGCCGGCCTGGTCGGTCTCGGCGATGCGGCGTCCGAGGTCGTCGTAGGCGACGACGGTGGTGGTGGTATCGGGGTGGGTGGTGACGGTGAGGCGGTTCAGGTCGTCGTATGAGAAGCCGGTGGTGAAGCCGCGGGCGTCGGTAACGCTTTCCTGGTTGCCGTGGTCGTCATAGGTGAAGGTCGGCCCCTTGCCATACGGGTCGATGACCGCGGTTAGGCGGCCGGCGTCGTCGTAGGCGTAGGTGGTGGTGTTGCCCCGGGCGTCGGTAGAGGCGACGAGCTGGCCGGCGTCGTCGTAGGTGCTGGAGGTTGATGCGCCGTCGGGGTAGGTGGAGGTCTTGAGACGGCCCGCGGCATCGTAGGTGAATGTGGTGACGCGGCCGGCGCGGTCCGTCTGGGTCAGCAGGCGGCCCTCGGCGTCGTAGCCGCGGGTCTCGGTGGTGGCGTCCGGATAGGTGGTGTTGACGAGGCGGCCCATCAGGTCGTAGGCCATCGTCGTGGTGCGGCCGAGCGGGTCGGTCTGGTGCAGCACCTTACCGAGGAGGTCGTAGACG
>JAAELU010000217.1 GCA_024226255.1 bacterium
CTCAGTCGAGGACTTCGCCGTCGAGCATGTCGACGACAAGCGACGTTGGATCGATCGCACCTTCGTCTTCTTTAACAAGATCGTTCTTGTCGGGAGCCCGGCTCGGCTCCGGAGCAGGGCGAGGCGCTGCACCCGCCGCGTCCTTGGCACGGAAGTCAACGCCGACACTGGTCCCCACGGCCTCTGCCGAGGCTTGCGCCAGCAGGTCATGCAGCTCCGGATCGGCTTTCAGACGCTCCAGGTGGAAGGGCAGGTGACTCGGCAGCTCGAAGACGACAGTACTGCCATCCACAGCAGCAGGCCGGGCCTCGAGCAAGAGAGCATGCTTCGACGGGCCAGCGAGATCACGCATTCGGGCAGCAATCGCCGGCCAGGCCGACTCGTATGTCGCAAGGTCGAGATTGACCGAGGCCGCAGGAGCCACAGGAGTCGGCGCGGGTTCAGGTCGCGGCGGCTCCGGCGGCGGAGTCGGCGTCGTCCTCACAACAGGCTCAGGTTTCGCGGGCGGATCGGAATCCTGTTTTGCGACCGGCTGGGTGGCAGGGGCGGGGGATGGCGACGACACAACGGGAGCGGCCGGAGCGGCAGCGGCACCAACCCCTCGTTTCTCGAGACGCTCGAGCCGAACCGCCAGCGCATCTGCATCCACTGCCGTCTCGGGACGGGTGAGGCGGATAAGGGTCAGCTCAGTGACCAAGCGCTCTTCCCGGCCCTGGCGTAGATGTAACAGAGCCTCAGAGAGTTGGTCGACGGCCCGCAACACCTCTGCGGCCGACAGCGTTTGGGCGTGACGACGCCATTCGTCGAGCACATCGACCGGCTCGTCTGCGATCTCTTCCAGATTGGGGGCATACTGCGCAAGGAACACACCACGGAAGAAACCCATCGCCTCGGCGACGAAGCGGCGGAGATCGCCACCCCGCGCCGCTAACTCGGCCACGAGTGCGAGAGCAGCAGGCGCGTCTTGATCAGCAACGGCTGCCGCCAACTTGGTGAAGGCATCGCGGTCGGCCAAACCCAACGCCCGGGCCACGGTCGCAGCCTCAACCGAACCGCCGCCGAGTGCAGCCACTTGCTCGAGCAAGCTCATCGCATCACGCACAGAGCCCTTGGCGTGGGTGGCGACACTGGCGAGACCATCGGAAGCTGCTTGGAAGTCCTCCCGACCCGCGATGTCCGAGAGATGGTCGATCAAGATCTCGCTTGGAACCGGCAGAAAATCAAAACGCTGCGCCCTGCTCCTAATGGTGTCCAGCAGCTTGTACGGCTCGGTCGTTGCCAGGACAAAAATGACATGCTCGGGCGGCTCTTCGAGGGTCTTGAGTAGGGCATTCCCCGCGGCCCGGGACAGCATGTGCGCCTCGTCCAGTATGTAGATCTTGCGGGCTCCTCCAGCCACCGCGACCGTGCCCACATTGGCGCGTATCTCACGAACATCCTCCACCTTGTTGTGCGATGCGGCATCGAGTTCGATGACATCAAGGGAGTTGCCTTCTGTCACCGAGACACATGACACACATTTGTTGCAGGGTTCGCCGTCCGGAGCGCGATCTGCGCAGTTGAGCGCCTTAGCCAGCAATCGTGCGGTGGTTGTCTTGCCGGTACCGCGCGGCCCGGCGAACAGGTAGGCATGAGCCACCTTGCTGTCGACCACCTCGCGAGCCAGTGTCCCGGTGATGTGGTCCTGTCCGACGACCTCGTCAAAGCGTTGTGGTCGGTACTTGCGATAAAGCGCCTGATACTCCATTGCCGCCGATGGTACCTGAGCCCGATGACATGCCGCCCGGAAATCACACGAATGTCATTTGGTTCGGCTTACCCTCCCCCTGTGAGTACTTCCCCCGGGCCTCGCAAGCGTGCGCGTATGACATCCAGGATCCTGGTCTTTGCCGTCACCGTGGTAGCGGCGATATCGTCATCCACTGCGGTGATCGGTCTCGATCAGGCAGAAATCGGCACGGCCGAGCAACCCTCTCTCGCAGTTTCGGCCCAGGCAGTAGCGGCCACTCCAATGCCAGCCTTGCAGCCGATGCTGCCCGGAGATCCCTGTCGGGGGACCTTTGAGGAGTTCTGTAGCGAAGTCGCCCTGCCGCAGCCCGCTCCCCCTGACGTCGTCCGGGCCTGCACCCTTGGAGTCGATCATGCTCCGCTCGAAACCCTCGCCACAGTCACGAGCGTGGGCGGCACCACAGCTGAAGACTCAGTGCGAGTCCAGATCCAGGTGGAAGACGGTCTCGAGATTGACCGCGAGTGCTTCGCCACGGAGGTGCTCAACATCCTCAATGATGAACGGGGATGGGTGGGCGTCGAAGACGTTTCGTTCATAGCGGTCGATCACGATTCCTACGACATTCGGCTGGTGTTGGCGTCACCAACCACGACAGATTCGCTCTGCTATCCGGCACGGACGGGTGGAAAATACTCTTGCCGTAATCGAGAAACGGTCGTCATCAACCTAATGCGGTGGCAGTCTGCGACCGATGACTACACAGGCGATATGACCACGTATCGCCGCTATCTCATCAATCACGAGGTCGGTCACTTCCTCGGCAAGGGGCACCTGAGCTGCCCCGCACCGGGGGAACCGGCACCCGTGATGATGCAACAGACAAAGGGTTTGGGCGAATGCCTTCCCAACGGTTGGCCAACAAAGGATGAGCACTAAGAATGCGTCTCGGAATTGATCTCGACGGGGTAGTGGCCAACTTCATCAGAGGTTGGATGCTGCGCTACAACTTGGAATTTGGCGCCAACCTCACAGAGGAGCTGGTCGATCACTGGGATGCGGCCGGTGATCTGACCCACTTCGACGACCTGTCCGACTTCTGGCAGTGGGCGGGGGGTTCGGGCCACGGCCCGACCGTCTTTCGCAACCTCGAGCCATACCCGGGTGCCCTGGGGGCGCTAAACGACCTCGCTGCTTGTCACGACATCGTGGTTCTCACCATGAAACCAGACTGGGCGGCCCCTGACACCTACGCCTGGATCTCCGATCACCGAATCCCGACGCGAGAGATCCACTTGCTCCGCAAAAAGTGGCAAGTTGATTGCGACATCTACCTCGACGACTCGCCCTTTGCGGTGCCCAGCCTGGTCAAGCATCGACCTGACGCCATCGTGTGCCGGTTCGTGCAACCGTGGAACGAGCCGGTCGCCGGTGCGGTCGACGTCTACGGTTGGGACGAGTTTGTGTCTCTCGTGGCACGCGAGAAGGGCGACCGGGACTGCGCCAAGCGCGACTGACCGTTTGCGTTCGAATCGATGATCCAATGCAGCGCCGTCATCGCAGCCGCGATCGCGACGAGGAACGGGCCGAGTGACTCCAGGCCCTCGGCATCGATGATGAGCCCGCCGATCCACGGGATGACCGCCGACCCCGCCGCAGCGGATGCGATCTGATATCCGATAACGGAGGGGGCCCGCTCCTCACCCACCCAATCCGGGGTGAGTGCGACAAGGATCGGGAAGACACCGGCAAGGCTGACCCCTAGCAAAGTCAA
>JAAELU010000218.1 GCA_024226255.1 bacterium
ATCCACCGGCCACCGCGCGTGTTGGTGTGCTGGGAGACACAACGATCGAAGAGCGAGACGACCTCGTGTGCGAGATCGTCGACGAGGGGATCGTCGTTGCCGAACGCGGCGATCTTCCGAGCACGAGCGCGCAACAAATCCCGGCCCTCGAAGTCCGTCGCACAAGCGTTGGCCAGATCCTCCAAGGTGTACTGCCCTTCCTGAAAGACCAGCTTCTCGATTACGGCAAGTGAGTTCGCCAGATCGGCCACGCCGACTCCTTGGATTCCCGAGGCGTTGTACCAAGCGCCACCGCGGGTGGAGTCGGTGGCGTTCTCGATACAGCCTCCGATGGTCAACGAGGACAACGGGGTTGGGAAGAACTCTGCGTTGGTCCTCTCGATGGCATCGAGTGAGTGCTTCATCCCGAGAATGCGCTCGTTGGTTCCCTTCTCCAGCTGCTGCAGGAGCTCGGCCGTGGATTTGATCCGGCGCAGCCACGGGCGCTCGCGAACATCGCCCCGCTTCAGCCGGCGCCCACCGCCGAGCAGCAGCTCCAGGCCGATCGCCAGGTTGAAGATGGCAGCGTCGGAAGAGGTGAAGCTCTCGCCCTGCAGCGCCGGTTCCACACAGCCGACCGTGGCGTAGTTCCACGCTTTGGAGGCATCGACTCCCCGTTCGACCATTGCAGGAATAATCGTGTCGTCGTTATAGAGCGCCGGGGATCCCCCGCCGCCGGCCACGATCTCGACAACCCGTCGTAGGAATGCATCGCTCGAGCGGGCGCCGATGCGGGCGTGCCAGTTGGGTTGGCGGGTCTTGAATCCTTCCATGACGTCCAGCAACAGGTAGGTGAGTTCGTTGGTGCAATCGTTGCCTGCGGCGTCGAGGCCG
>JAAELU010000219.1 GCA_024226255.1 bacterium
CACTCTAGAGTGAAATGCGCATACTGAACTGCACCGCTGAACTGCACCGCCGAGTTGCACTGCCCGCAATTATAGTGGTGGTGCCGCCGAACGGCAAACCCCACTTACGGTGTATTTGCGTAGAATCTGACAGATCGCATCGTCGGGTGAACCGTAGCGCCGCGTGGCCGCGGCGGCTAAACGGCTACACCTTCACCCGTTTCCAACCCCCGTGGCTGAAACGGTAGACGATCAGCGCGGCTCGGACGCACAAGTCGATCACCATGGCGTACCAGGCACCCAACACGCCGAGGTTCCAGCCGGCCACCGTCAAGCCGATGCCGGGGATTGTGATCTGGGCGAAGGCCAGCCAATTGGCCATCGGGATCCGCACGCCCAACAGACCGACCAGCGAGAAGACCAACGGCCATCGTGTGTCGCCCGCCCCACGCAGCGCGCCGCTTAGGATCATCGTTAGCGCCAACGCCGGGATGGCAACCGAGACGGTCCGCAACAGCGGCGCCGCCAGCCGAGCCACTTCGGCCTCCTCCGGGCGGACAAACAACTGAGCCAGCGGATGGGCCCACACGTAGACCAGCGCTCCCGCGGTGACCATCACACCGCCGCCGACCAGACAGGCCATCATCACGCTACGTCCCGCCTTGCGGTAGTCGCCCGCCCCGAGGTACTGACCGGCCAGTGTGGTCGCGGCCATCTGGAACGCCACGCCGGGCAGGAAGATGAGGCTCTCCACGCAGATGGCCACGCCGTGGGCGGCCGCCGACAGATTACCCAAACGATTGATCACCGAAACGAAGCACAACTGACAACCGATGATCGACAGCATGTCGAGCCCGCCGGGTACGCCGGTCCACATCAAGCGCCGGATCAGGTCACGGTTGGGCCGCAACCATGGCCACCGCACCAGCAGTCCGCGCCGGCCGCGGGCCAACAGCACCAGCAGCAGGACGCCTCCGACGCCATGACCGCACATGGTCCCGATCGCGACGCCGTCCCAGCCGAGACAGGGCATCGGTCCGGCTCCCAGTACGAGCGTCCAACTGACGGCCACGTTGACCAGATTCACAACCGTCATGACGGCCAACCCGGCCACCATATCGCCGGCTCCCCGCAGACAGGCGATGCCGACGGCCTCGACCATAATCAGCGGCACGACCCACAGCATGTAGTTGAGATAGACGGTGGCCAATTCGGCCGCCTCGCCCTTCAGTTGCAGAATCAGCACGAGCCGATCACCCAGCAGGGCACCCAGCAACGTGACCACGGCGGCCAGGATAGCCCCGAGCAGCAGTGCCTGGTTGGTCACTCGCGCGGCGGTGCGGGAGTCGCCTGCACCGACGAATCGGGCCACCATGGCCGTGGCACCGATGCCGACCAGCGAGAACATGCCGTGCATCATCCACAGGACATAGGCCATCAGCGTAATGGCCGCCTGATGCCTGGTCTCGAGATAGTGGCCCACCAGCAGACGGTCGGAGAACCAGACCATGATGGCCAGCAGTTGCTCGATCAGCACGGGCGTGGCCAGCCGGAGCATCGGCCGGAGCGTTCCGGGGGTCTGGGTCAGTGGAACGTGCAAGGGGGCAACACCGTTGGGGTATGTGACAAAGGCATCGACACGCCGCCGCCGTCACCGGTTCGCTTTCCCCCCGGCTGAAGACTTGCATGGCCGTCGTTTATCGTAGTCGTCTCACCTTCCTAGTATCGACAAATCGGAACGCAATTGCAAGTCACGCCTCGCGGGGTCTAGGATCGACCGCGGAGGACGCAGAGCAGCGCAGAGGAAGAAGAGAGGAGAAGAGAGAACGGAAGAATGGAGGCAAGAGTATGGCTTCCGGACTGATTCAGTTCCGATCTCCAGGTCTCTTCCTCTCTCTTCCTCTCTCTTCCTCTCTCCTCCTTCTCTCCTCCTTCTCTCCTCCTTCTCTCCTCCTTCTCTC
>JAAELU010000220.1 GCA_024226255.1 bacterium
GGTGGCCGCTTTCGGCATGATGCCGATATCCGGCCACAGGATTGTCGGCTCGTACTGAACGTTGCCGTGTTGATCGGCGCGATGCGCATGGACCAGGGCCACGTCGGGCACCAGCGCCTTGCAGGCAACGATGTCAGTGCCGCCGAACGGATCGGGAATCATGACCAGGTTGTCATTGATGTCGATGAGGTCGGTGCCGATCAGCCCCCGAGTCGGCAGGAAGGGGAGGTTGCGGGCGCCGGCTCCGAGACGGGCGTTGAGGGCGGTTTCACTGAGCTCCTCGACTGCGATGTCGCCGCGCTCGACAGCGTTGCGGTACTGCTGACACAGCCCGAACTGCTCCATCGACACCGCGGCGCCGATGAGTCGATTGATGACTCCGGCTGCCGCCAGCCAGTCAACGGCCATGCCGCCGACAAGCACAACCAAGCCGAGTTCACGTTTGCCTTGCCGGATCAGCTCACGCACGGCCGCCATCGGCGCAGCCTGCGTAGCCATGTTCTGCAACGCCACAATGTCGCCATCCTGAACGTGGCTGGCGATGGCGTCTTCGATAGTGGTGACTTTGGTCATGGCTTCCTCCGGTCGCCGATGTGAGATGTCAGATGTGAGATGGTGGAGTTATCAGTTAAGAGTTACCAGTTACCAGTCAGAACGCGCAGAGAGACGGGTTGGCCGTGCGCCCTTGCCGAGGCTGACAGCTGGTAGCTGACAACTGGTACTTGGTAACTGATAACTGGCAACTGGTAACTCTCCTAGACAACTTCGATGATCTCTTTTCCGCCGGAGACTTCCAACACCTGGCCGGTAATGAAGTCGGCTTCGGCGCTGGCCAGGAAGGCTACGGCGGATGCGATGTCCTCGGGGCTGCCACCGCGGCCGAGGGGCATCGAGTCGGCGATCTTCTGCAGAGTCGCTTCCGGGATACCGATGGTGTCGCCGTCTTCGCGGACTGCAGTCAGCCTGGTTCCGGCGATGAATCCGGGGGCAACCGCGTTGACGTTGATCTGCTGTGGGGCCCACTCGCGAGCCAGTGACTTGGTCAAACCGATGACGCCGGCTTTGGCCGCCGAGTAGTTGGTGTTGCCGGCCACTCCGTATAGGCCGTTGATCGATGCGATGTTCACCACTTTGCGGTGGTGGGTTGGCGTCTCTCCCCTCGGTACACGCATGAGCCTGGCAGCAGCCCGCGACAGCCGAAACGGACCGTGCAACATGACGTCGATCGCCAGATTCCAAGTTTCGTCGGTCATTCGATGCAGCCAGGCATCAGCCGTCAGTCCAGCGTTATTGACGACAATATCGAGCTGGCCATACGCATCCTCAGCCGCCTGCACGATGCTCTGGCACACCGCCTCGTCTGCCACGCTGCCCGGCGCCGACACCCCACCAACTGCAGCAGCAGCCGCGTCGGAAACATCAGCATCGAGATCGTTGATAACAAGCGAAGCACCCTCGCTGGCCAGGCGTGTAGCGATGGCGAGGCCGATGCCCCGACCGGCACCGGTGACGATGGCGACGCGGTCGGCGAAGCGGTCTTTCATGTAGCTGCTGAGTTCATTTGGTAGATGCCTGTCTGTGGAATGAGTTATCAGTTACCAGTTAAGAGTTACCAGTTGAAGTCGACCAGCCAGCCATTGCTGGGTGCAGCCTTATCGGACTGGTAACTGGCAACTGGTAACTGATAACTGTGAGTCTGCGATCTCAGAAACTCCTGGGCAGTCCCATCATCTCGGCGATGCTGTTACGTGCCATCTCGTTGGCGATTGGACCGATACGGTACAGGCGGGCGTCACGCCAGTAGCGCTGCGGGTTGGTCTCGTATGCGTATCCCATCCCACCGTGCATCTGCATTGCCAAGTCGGCGACCTTGCCTGCGTTCTCCGAAGCGACGACCTTGGCGGCGTTCGATTCAATGCCGCAGTCAAGTCCCTGCTGTTGACGCCAGGCCGCATTGAACGTGATCAGCTCGGCCTCCATCTGCATGATCTTCATGTCCGCGACAAAGTGCTGGATCGATTGGAACTGACCGAGGGTCTTGCCGAAAGCCTCACGTTGTTGGATGTACTCCACGGCGGTTTCCATGGCGCCGTCGATGATTCCGCAGCACAGTGCAGAAAGCATGATGCGTTCGTTGTTGAGTGTTGCCAGGCTCTGGTGAAAGCCGCGCCCTACGTCACCGAGAACGTTCTCGTCCGGGCACCACACGTTGTCGAGGAAGACCTCGCATGAGCCAACTGCCCTCATCCCGATCTTGGGGATCTGACGGGTTTCAATTCCCTCCTGATCCTTGGTGGGCACTAGGAACACGGTTGTCCCGAGTGACGGTCTCTCCGGATTGTCGTCAGTGCGGGCGATCAGCATCAGGTAGTCAGACACGTGCGCCGCCGTGCACCAGATCTTCTGACCGCTGATCCGCCAGCCGTCGCCGTCCTTGACGGCCTTGGTCTTCATTGCACCGAGGAGATCGGTTCCGCCGTCGGGCTCGGTGTAGGCAATGGCGAACTTGATTTCGCCGTTGGCCAACTGAGGAAGGAAACGGTGCTTCTGTTCCTCGCTGCCGAACATGCCGACCGACTTGGCGCCCGAGAACGACGAAATTCCCCACACCCAGGCAAGGCCGGCGAGGCTCCTGGCGATCTCTCGCATCAGAATCATCTGGGTGACGATGTCGCCGCCCTGGCCGCCGTACTTCTCGTCGACCCCGACTCCGTGGAATCCGGCTTCGGTGAACAGGTCCCACAGCTCGTGCGGATACTCGTGCTCGCGTTGCTCGAGCTCGTTGGCGTAGTCCTTGGGCATCTTGTCGTCGACCCATTGCCGGACTGTCTTGCGGAAGAGTTCCTGTTCCTCGGAGTATGCGAAGTTCATGTGTTTCTCCTTGTTTCCCTTAGTTCTCGAGTTCTCAGTAACGCCAGCCGTCGTCCATTGACCAGAGGCGGCGGCCCAAATAGTCCTCAACACATGTCAATGCGGCGCGGGCGGCACGGTCGGTGCCGATCATGCGGCTCTTGAAAGTCTCAGAAGCGAACCACAGCCCGTCGACGTTCGGAGCCTTCCAGTCTGGGCGAAAGCTGCCAACCAGCATCGGCATCTGGATGACGCCGAACGGCGGGTCGAAGATCAATGAGCGGCGGCTCCACACTGCGTCTCCGAAGCCGGGGTACATGTCTTCGACATCGGCATGGAAGGCGTCCATCGTTTCTCGTAGATATACGTGGTCGCGTCCTTTGGCGCCGGGGATGACGCCACCCATCGAGTAGAGGTAGACCCCGTCGGGTGCGGTGGCGGGGTCCATCGCGGTCTGTTCGAAGAGGAACCCGGGGACACGGGCCCGCGGGCTATGCAGCCAGGTGGACAGCTCCAGGCGATCGAGGATCGGCACCGGCTCCTCGGTCGCCAAGTGGATGCCAAGCAACGAGACCCGAAACTTGTCCTGAGCGAGGTAGCGAATCTGGTTCTCATACCAAAGGGGGAGGGTGCCGGGGTCAAAGATGTCGAGCGCGTACCAAACAGGCAACGTCGAGATGACCGCGGCGGCCTCGATGAACTCCTCCTGGAGGTCCGTATTCGGGAGGAGGCCGTCGACGGGCACCATCACGCCCTTGACATGGTCGTTCTCGATGACAACCCGGGTGACGGGTGTGTTCATGCGGATCACGCCGCCGTTGTTCGTGATGGCGGCTTCGAAGTTGGCCCACATCCGGTCCCAGCCACCCACCGGCCAGAACGAGAAGCCGGTCTTCTGGGCGTCCTGGAGGTGGAGCTTGCGGACATATAGGCTGTCGGAGGCGGAATGGTCGTACCAGTTGTCGGTCATGCACTCGAGCACGGTCACGTACTCGAAGACATCCATGACGCCCTCGTCCGAGGTGTACTGCGCCAGCCAGGTGCGCAGCGGGCGATCGTCCCACTCGTCAAAGTCCTCGTACGGCGTCTCGACGATCTTCTTGATGACACGCTTCAGCTCGTCGCGGTTGGCCCCCGTGTAACGATCGCGGATCGAACCCCACTTTTCGGTGTTGTGATCCCACACCGCCATGTCGCTCGAAAGGGGACCCCGCTCGATGTCGAACCCGAGTTCGTTGGCAATCTTGACGATGCCCGAGCCCGGGTCCTCCATCATGTGGCCGCCGAGGCTGACCCGGAATCCTTCGTCATCGACCTGGAGTCCCCGTCCACCCAGAATCGATGTCTTCTCGAGGAGGACGACCGACTTGCCTTCTTTGGCGAGAAGTCCTGCCGCCGCCAGGCCGGCGGCACCGGCACCAATCACTGCAACGTCATATTTGGCCATTGATGGAGGTCCTCACGAGAGCGGCTGAGTCGCATTCTACCAAACGGTTGGTTGGTAGCACCAAAAGGGGTGCGAGAGGGCCTTGTGGGGCGTTTGAGAGGGCTTGGGGGAAGTTGAGAAGTCAGACGTCAGAAGTCGGAAGTCAGCAAGGCAAGCGGTCGCCCCGGCGTCCGTTCCTGGATCCGCGGGTCGCCGCAAGGAGCCATAGCTCACGCCGAGGAGTCTGGTGAAGGCACGAAATCTGATTTCTGATTTCTGATTTCTGGCTTCTGCGCGCGAGCGCTAGCTATGGTCGGAGCATGACTGTCGTAACGCTACGACCGGATCGTGTATTTGACTCCCTGACCGGCCAGATGCTGGAGGACCACGTGGTGGTTATCTCCGGCGATCGGGTCACCGATGTCGTGCCGGCCTCCACGTTTGACGGCCCGATTACGGCGGCGTTGCCCGGGTACTCCCTGCTTCCCGGTCTGATCGACGTCCATACTCATTTGGCGGTGCCACTCGACGACGGCCAAGGGTTCGCCAGCATCGTCAAGCGCAGTGGCGCCGAGGACGCACTGTTGGGTGTGAAGCACGCCCGGGAGACGATTGACGCCGGATTCACCACCGTACGGGACATCGGGCCGTGGAGGGCCTTCATCGACATTGCGTTGCACCAGGCCATTGACGCCGGTTGGGTGACTGGGCCGCGAATGGCTTGTGCCGGAGCGTTCGTCACCTGCCCCGGTGGGGGCGGCGATATCACCGGACTGGCGGTGGACATCGATGACGTCCTGCCCCGTGACCTGCGATTTGGCGTCACGAGTGGTGTCGACGAGATGCGGGCCAATGTCCGTCAGATCTTCAGGTTTGGAGCCGACTTCATCAAGGTGCTGGCGACCGGAGCAGTCCTTACGGCAGGCACTAGGCCGGGCGCTCCTGAGTTCACCGAAGACGAACTGCGCGCCGCCGTCGAGACAGCATCCGAAGCCGGGAGCTATGTGGCGGCACATGCCCATGGTACCGAGGGCATCAAGCGGGCGGTCCGCGCCGGCGTCCGCTCGATCGAACACGGGTCCATGCTCGATGACGAAGCGATCGCTTTGATGGCGGACAACGGCACCTACCTCGTCGCCGACCTGTACGACGGTGACTACATCCTGGAACATGGGCCGACGCTTGGTTACTCCGACGAAGTCATGGAGAAGTCCCGTCAAACCACGGACGTGCAGCGAGTCGGTTTTCGGAAGGCCATTGAAGCCGGCGTGCGACTGGCGTTCGGATCGGACGCCGCAGTGATCCCCCATGGCATCCAGGCCCGCCAGTTCTCGCTGTATGTCGAGCATGGCCTGACGCCTAGCCAAGCGATCCGGAGTGCCACGCGGTGGGCGGCGGAACTGATGGGATGGGAGGACCGGGTTGGCTCAATGTCGCCGGGTACTTATGCCGACCTGATCGGCGTCGCCGGCAATCCGCTTGACGACATCAGCATCCTGGAGGACGTGCCCTTGGTGATGAAGGGTGGCGACTGGGTAGCCGCTCCCGGTGGGTGACCGGGCGGTACGGCCGGTCCTGTTCGAATGGAGGGGCGTGAGGTTGGCGGGCGCGCTGCATCTCCCCTCGTCGGACGAGCGGTGTCCGGCGGTGCTGATGATGCAGGGCTCGGGCCCGGCGGACCGCGATTCCGACGGCTACTTCCCGCCGATTCAAGAAGCATTCCTGGAGCGGGGGATCGCTACCTTCGCCTTCGACAAGCCGGGATGCGGCGAATCGACGGGGGATTGGCGTGATTACGGCCTGGAGGCGCGGGCAGACCAGGCGCTGAGCGCTCTCGAAGCACTCCGAAGCGAGGCTGGTATCGACCCGCAGCGGGTCGGAATCTGGGGGCAGAGTCAAGGCGGCTGGCTCGTGCAGATGCTGGCCAGCCGTCTACCCGACCTGGCATTTGCCATCGCCAATTCCGGCCCGTCGATCACGGTCCCGGAGCAGATCGTGTACGACTGCGTGCACACCTTGCGCTCCCTGGGTCATTCGGACGATGAGGTGGCGAAATCCGTAGCGTTTGTTGAATCGCTGCGCAGCGCGGCGCTTCGGGGGATGGACTTCTCAACCGTGGAAGCTAGGTTTCTCGAGCCTGTTCGCCAAGGAGCCGTGGTACCGCGACGACCTTGTAATCGAAGACGCTGCGGACTGGAGGCTGGCACGACAGTTCCTGATCGAGCGTTACGAGCCCAAGGAAGCGATGGCTTTGATCCAGTGCCCGTTCCTGGCCATCTACGGGGCACACGACGTGCTGCTCCCGGCCTGGCAATGCGCCCAGGAGACCGGTAGCGCGCTCCCGACTGACAATCCCGATAGCGCCGTTGTCGTCTTCGCACAGGGTGACCATCGGATCCGCGAGCTTGAGACCGGCGAATTCGTACCGGGCTACCTCGACCTCCTTGCCGACTGGGCGATTCGACGAGTGGTCTAGCTTGCCGGCTGCCAGGCCGATCCACGAGCCCAGTCGAAGCTCGTCTGGCGCGTTCTGACTGGTAACTCATGACTGATAACTGGCACCTCAGCCAACGTCTGGCTTCTGCGGGGGGTGAGGTCAGCTCAGAAGTCAGCAATCAGAAGTCAGAAGTCAGAAATCAGAAGTCAGAAATCAGAAGTCAGAAATCAGATCCTGCTCTAGGAATTAGCCTCCAACTCGAGCAGCGAGTTGACGGTCGTCGTTTCCGATCCTGGCTTCAGGAATTCACGTCGCCGAGACTCGACCGCCGTCGACTAGGAGGTCGGTGCAGTTGGTGAATCCGCTTTCGTCGGACAGAAGGGAAGACGGTAGCGGCGGCGATCTCCTCGACGCGACCTGAGAAGATCATTCTGAGCCGATGAGGGTTTGCAGGAATGCCCGATCCTCTACCGTCCACTGGCTTGGGTCCTCGCCATGTGCCGCGACGGCATGAAGTTCCATGAGTTTCCAGACCTCTTCCTCGGTTGCCGCTGCTACCTCGCCGGGACAGTCCTCCATTTCGGGATAGTCTCTGCAGGCATAAGAGTATTTGGTCATGATCTGGGTCTCCTTCTAGTGAGAATGGCTGGGATCCAGAATTGATCAAAAGTCGGAACACCGTCATCCATCTTGATCCAAGGTTGGCGATGGGAGATCGAGTGCCTTCGCCAGCTTCGGCAGTGTCGCCAGGAGCTTCGGTACGCCGACGATGGTTGCGAGCGAAGCCGCAACGGCGAGGATGTCTTCGGCGGTGACGTCACCGCCAAGTGCCCGTTGCACGTGCGGTGTGAACGATGCCTGTGGCGCATCGGTCGCAATCATGACACCCAGGCGAACCAACTCGATCTCACGTTCGCTCAACGAAGACCCAGCTTCGCCGGCCAACCGAGCATCACGAAGCGCCGCCACGATCCCCGGAAAGCCCTCCTCGAGCGCGGCAAGCTCGGCGGGCACTGCGATGGGGGTTGGCTCAGACATGTGTCGGGAAGATATCAGAAGAGAGGCTCGCTGGCGCTCGCCGATGTGAGATGTGAGATGTGGGATGTGAGATGTGAGGGTTTCGCGTCTCTCACCCAGGCGACAGTTGTGAGTTACCAGTTATGAGTTACCAGTCAGAAAGCCCGGAGGAAGGCACACCCTATTTCGAGCTGGTAACTGGTAACTGGTAACTAGGTGTTGCTCTGAGGCCGTGATCAGGCAACGGACGTTGGGTGCGTCTGTGGTCCTTCTGACATCTCACATCTGGACCGCGACATCCGACATCTCTCCATCGTTACGATGACGCAGATGCATGAACTCAGTCCTTTCGACGATTACCCGTACCACCAGGCGGTGGCGCCGCAGGCGGTGGCGGCGACTTCGGACTCGCACTTCAACGATGGGTACTACTTCGCTTGGTACCAACCGGGTGCTCATTGGTTCATGGGGCTGCGCCGTCACCCCAACAACAACGTCATGGATGGCTACGCCGGTGTCGTCTCCGGTGGCCGGCAGCGATCAATCCGAGTCACCCGGGCGCTCCACCCCGACCCGGACACCCTGCAGGTTGGTCCGCTCTCAGTACAGATCGTCGAGCCGATGACTCGCCAGCGCCTCGTCCTTGATTCCAACGACACCGGTCTCGGGTTCGACGTAACCGTTGATGCCGTGGCCGATCCACATGTGGAGCACGGTCACACCCAGTACCGGCACGGGCGGTTACTCAACCACCTCATCCGTTACACGCAACTATCTCGGGTCGCCGGAACCATCACCGATAGTGGAGAGGCGCAGACCTTCTCCGACTGGTTCGGCTGTCGGGACCACTCGTGGGGGATTCGCTCGACCATGGGTCCCCATGTGCCGATCCGGGGGACAGCATCCAAGCCGCTCGATCCGCGAGCCATCCGCATCTGGATACCGTTCGACGCCGGTGATCACTCCGGGTTCTTCCACACCCACGAGGACCGGTTCGGCAACACCCTCGACATCGAGGGCCGCATTGATTTCCCAGATGCCGACTCTGTGGCGGTTACTGCGGTTTCGCATAGTTTCGAGTACCACCCCGGCACCCGGCGTCTATCCGGCGGTGCTTTCACGCTTACCGATTCTGCGGGCGGCACACACGACTACATCTTCCAGTCGAGCTGCGATCCTGCCCATCCCCAGGGTTTCGGTTACACAAGGGGCTGGGAGGATGGGGGACAGCCCGGCGTCTATCGGGGTGAGTACTACGAGGAGACCGACGACTTTGTGGTGAACGATCCGGCGCACTCGCTCGGACCGGCGCACGTGCCCGAGGGCCGGCGCCTCGGTGGGACCGAGTTCACCTGCACGCTTCAAGGTCCCGGCGGATCGGGTGGTATGGCCCACGTTGAGCACATGATCTACGGCCCCTATGAACCGTACGGAATCACATGAGCAACGCGGGCGCCATCGATCATGTCGCCATCGCGGTTCGTTCGCTTGAAGATGCCGGCCGCCTGTTCGGCGAGGTGCTCGGCGGGACCTTCGTGGACGGTGGCGACGACGAGAAACTGCAAATCCGGACGGCGCAGTTTCTACTCCCTCCCGGCGTCAAGATCGAGCTCATGCAGCCAATCGATGAAACCTCCTACCTTCACGCCTTTATCGAGAAACACGGAGAGGGGTTCCACCACATGACGACCTTTTTTGAGGATCTGGCGGCGTTGGTCCCGGAGCTGGACGATGCCGGGTTTTCGACCGTCGACAGCGACTTCGCCGATAGCGGATGGTACGAAACATTTGTCCGTCCCTCCGCCGGCTTTGGAACACTGATGCAAATGGTCCAAACCGACAAGGACTGGACGACACCGCACGATCACATCACGTTTGGCGATGTCATCGCCGGACGGGCGATCTGGGACGGGCCGGCCACGAAGCTGCGAGTCAACAATGGGTGATCCGGCCCTCGGCATTGTCATGCCATTCGCCGACCTGCTGGTGAGAGCGGCGGCGGAGGTGCCCGACAAGGACGCCGTCATCTTCCCCGAACGGAAGGTCACATACCGAGAGCTGCTCGACGCCGCCGTGCAGCGAGCCGTCGGTTTGCGACGGCTCGGCGTTGAGCCGGGAGAGCATGTTGGAATCCTCATGGCGAACTGCATCGAGTACCTCGAGGTGCTTTTTGCCACCCAGCTGATCGGTGCGTTGGCGGTGACTCTGAATGCTCGGTACCAGCCCCGCGAACTCACCTACGTCATCGAGAATGCCGACCTGGCCCTGCTTGTTACCTCCGATCTGGTCGCCGACCACGTCGACTATGTGCAGCGGATCTCGGCTGCACTGCCGCAGATAAGCAGCAGCGATCCATTCGCGCTCGACCGCGAAGAGGCGCCCAAGCTGCGCTCTTGCGTGCTGCTCGGATCATCCACCGCGCCGGGGTTTGCAGCCGGATCGCTGCTGGCACCCACGGCCGCCGAAGCCGAGCGAGAAGAGATCGAGACTCTGCGGCGCCGGGTGAGCGTGCGGGCTCCGGCGATCATGATGTACACCTCTGGCACGACCGCCTATCCGAA
>JAAELU010000221.1 GCA_024226255.1 bacterium
ACCTCAGGGGTGATGATCGTGTCTTGGCGTTGGTCGAAGCTCCAGGCCGACAAGCCGGCGAGAACCGTCCACACCACACATCCGACGGCGATCACTATCCTCGCGTAGTTCACCTTGGCCTTGAGAGGGGTGTGTGAGCTGTAGGGCGTGGCCGAAATCCAGATGCCGGCTCCCACCGTGGCCATGATGCCACCCAGGATGGCAATGTAGGTGCCGATGCCGCTGCTGTATTCGGTGACCAGAACCGTCTCCTGGATCACTGCATAGCTGCAGGCTGTGATGAGCGAGGCCACCGCGAAGAAGACCGTGCCATCGGGCCCCAACCAGCGACCGACCTCCCCCGGGCGATACATGGAGACGATCAGCGACAAGATGATCAGTGCCGAGAAGGTGAGAATCAGCAGACCAAACCACGATCCTCCCGAAGCGGAGATGCCATTGAAGCTCTGGCCCACCATGTCGAGGTCGTCGCGACGGGCATAGCCCGAGACCAGACCGGCGTCGTTCCCCCAGGTGAGGAACAACGACACGAGGCTGATTATGGCGCCGGCTGCTGCCAAGTAGGCGCCCTGGCGCTCGCGGGGAATCAGGGGCGAGAACGCACCCGCTGATGCAGCGTTGTCGCCTGTCTTGGCGGCCTGCTCCTCTTGGGCGAGGAGGATTTCGGGGTTCCTACGGGCGACGACGGCTCGGTTGATCCTGGCAAAGAGGTTCATGCCGTCGGTGGCCTGGGTCTGGCTGATCCGGTCGAGCACTACCGCCACGGTGAAGAGGGCCAAGCCAGCGGATGCACCGAGTGCCACGTCGAGGTTGGCCGTCGCTCGGAACACGAGCAAGCCGAGGCCGCCAGCTCCCATCAGGGCGGCGATGCCGAGCATCGAGATTGCCAGCAGGAGGGTCTGATTGAGGCCCGTCATGATCGCCGGTCGGGCGAGTGGGAGTTGCACGTCGAGCAGAACTCGCCATTCGGGAGCGCCGTAGGCCCTGCTCGCTTCCACCACGTCTTCGGGAACCTGCCGCACACCGAGATTGGTGAGTCGGATCAGGGGTGGAATGGCGAAGATCATCGTGACCATCGTCGAAGACTCGAAGCCGATCCCGAAGAAGAAGATGAACGGCAACATGTAGACGAAGGAATGAACCACCTGCATGGCGTCGAGGGCGGGTCTTACCGCAGACCACACACCATCGACACGGCCGCACAGAACCCCTAGTGGGATTCCGATCATGGCGCACAGGAATACCGACACGATGACCATGCCGAGGGTGAGCGACACCTCGTCCCAGTACTCGATTCCGAGCATGCCGCACACAGCGAGCGCGCCGGCGGCGAACAGGCCGATCTTGATGTTGCGGAAGGCGGAACCGATCACGAAGAAGATCAGACACACCGCCCACCAAGGCATGTCGGTGATCTCCCAGAACGGGTGGTGGCCGCCACTCTTCACGAAGGTTCGGAAGAGGATCTTGAACGGCCATTCGATCACCGCGAGAAGATCGAAGCCGATCTTGTCTTCCATCTTGGTGTCGACCCATCTCACGATTTGCTCGGCCCAGTCGCCGACCGGGATGGTGAATTGGTCGAGGACCTTGTTGTCGCCGAGTCCGGGCTGGTCGGATTCTTGGATCAGTGAGGTGATTCCCATCACATGAACACCTCTCTCTCGAAGTTGTCTATGAGGCCTTCGACTCGGCCCATCTCCTCCATGATGTGACGGGGATCGAGGTTGCCGATCAACTTGCCGTCGTCGTCGACGATGGCGATGGGGAGGCCCTTGCCGGCTGCCGCGTAGACCTCATTGAGGGTCTGGTGAGCGTTGGCGGTAACGAAATCGGTGCGCAAGGCATCATCGAGGCTGCCGCCGACGCCCATCGCCCGCACGCCGTCGTGAGTGGTGAGCACTGACTCGGGTCGGCCCTCGGCGTCGCAGCAGAACGAGCCGTCACGATCGCCGAGTCCCTTCATGGCGTCGGACAGTGATGCAGTGCGTGATGTCGGGCGAGCTTCGACCATCACTTCGTAGACCTGAATCACGCGGCCCTGATCGACATCTTGCACGAACTCGGCCACGTAGCCGGTGGCGGGCTCGGTGAGGATCTCCTCAGGTGTTCCGATCTGTACGACCGCACCGTCCTTCATGATGCAAACCCGGTCGCCGATGCGAAGTGCTTCGTTCAGATCGTGGGTGATGAACAAGATCGTCTTGTGGAGTTCGGCCTGGATGTCCATCATCTCATCCTGCATCTGGCGTCGGATGAGCGGATCGAGGGCTGAGAACGCTTCGTCCATCAACAGGATCGGAGGATCAGCGGCCAGCGCTCGAGCCAGGCCGACTCGCTGCTGCATACCGCCGGAGAGCTGGCTTGGAGCGTAGTGAGCGTAGGCGTCGAGGCCGACCAGGGAGAGGGCCCGCAGGGAGGCGGTGTCGCGTTCGTGCTTGTTCACTCCCTGGACCTTGAGGCCGTAGCCCACGTTGTCGATCACCGACCGGTGGGGGAAGAGGGCGAAGTGCTGGAACACCATGCCCGTCTTCTCGCGGCGGAATTGCTGGAGGGCGGTGCCGTCGAGCGACTGGACGTCGACTCCTTCGACCAGGACTTGGCCATTGGTGGTGTCGAGGAGCTTGTTGACGGTGCGGATAGCGGTGGACTTGCCCGAACCCGAAAGGCCCATCACCACGAAGATCTCGCCGCGGTTGACCGAGAAGTTGACGTCGTGCAGACCTACGACGTGACCTGTGCGGGCATGCACTTCGTTCTTGCCGACACCGGCCTTCACGAGTTCGAAGGCTCGGCCTCTCGGCTGTGGACCGAAGATCTTGTAGACCTCTTCGACCCTGATGATTTCCTCGCCCATTTCGGCCATGGTCGATTCCCCCCAATGTGAGCCCGCGGGTAGCCCGTTGTGTGTGCGCGTTGATGCCAATCCAAGGATTGTGGCGGCCGTCACCTTTGCCCAGATGGGCGCCCTTCGCAAGCTAGACGGCTACCAAATGCAACGGAGTTAGCCGTGGGCCGATCACAGTTGGGTCCGAGGGGTGCTGACCAGAGTTGTCGAAGCTGGTCAGATGGTGCGTCTATTCGTTCGCAGGAAAGGACTTTCGACAGGCGTGCCGGGCGGGCCGAGGGGGCACAATATGGGTATCGGCAGACATGTCGAACCATGAGCTGGTGGGACTGCCCCGCTCGACACCTCAACCACGGGGTCCGTCCGTCCCGAAGGGGCGGCTCTCCCCAATATCCTCCGTGAGTTCAGGAGCAATCATGGTGATCCACACCGATCCCCCTACCCTTCGCGCTTGGCGCGACGCATTCGGCCCCGGCTTTGCCAGCGCACCGTCGGAGCGAACTTTAGCCGTGGTCACGGCTGCGGGTCCCCACTACAAGAAGACCCGTTGAGCGTTGGGTTCGACGCTGCCGGTTGGTGACGCCGAACCCCTCGCCTACAGTCGGCTCTCCTGACCTCACGGAGGGCCGATGATCGAACCCGACTTCCTGCGTTTCGACACCCTGAGTCTCCACGCCGGGCAACAGCCCGATCCTG
>JAAELU010000222.1 GCA_024226255.1 bacterium
CTCGAGAGCTGTGTTCGCTGCGGCGGTTGGGTGTGCCCCGCAGCGTGTTGCGCTGTAGCCGCGACTTCGCTTCCCCCTCCCAAGCTGCCCGCAGGGCAGCCCACCTCCCCCAAACATCAGCCGCCCAAAGCGGCGTGCAACCGGGGAGGAGACGACGTGGGCCCGTGTTGCGCTCTGCGGCGACCTCGCTCTCGTAGAGTCGCTCTCATGACAACACGTTTTGCTCTTGACTTTCCGCCTTTTGGGGAGCTGTCGGATCCGCGGCGTCTCGCTGAGGTTGCGGTCGCCGCTGAGGAGGCCGGATGGGATGGGGTGTTCCTCTGGGATCACATCATGTACCGCGATCCGGTCACTGATGCCGGCGATCCTTGGATCGGTCTGGCGGCAATTGCTGCTGCCACCGAGCGGGTGATGCTCGGGCCGATGGTGACTCCGCTGCCGAGGCGACGTCCCCAGATCGTGGCTCGCCAGGCTGCCGCGCTCGATCAGCTGAGCGAAGGTCGCTTCGTCTTGGGAGCCGGTCTCGGCCTTGATCGCAGCGGAAGGGAGCTCTCTGCCTTTGGTGAGGAACCCGACGACAGGATACGTGCTGCCATGCTCGACGAGAGCCTGGAGATCATCGACGGACTTTGGTCCGGGGAGCCGGTCCTCCATACCGGTGACCAATACACGGCAGACAACGTCACGTTCCGACCGCGGCCTGTGCAACGGCCCCGTCCCTCAATCTGGTTGGCCGGCCGCTGGCCCAATCGACGACCCATGCGGCGGGCGGCTCGTTGGGATGGGCTCTTCTTGATTGATCAGTCGGGTCCCGGTGAATTGGCCGATGCCGCCGAGTACATCGTGCGAGAGCGCGGCAGCCTCGACGGCTTCGATCTCGTCACGCATCGACCGTTTGGGACAGACCCCGCTCCGTGGATCGATGCCGGGGCTACCTGGTGGGTGACCGAAACCCCCTACGAGTCCTCGGCTGCCGAGGTGTTCGAGGTCGCCGTCGCCGGTCCGCCGCGGTAACAGTCGGCATTGACCCAAACTCGACACCGTGTCGAAGGTGTCAAGCGCCGCAACGGGTCTTAAGCTTCTGCTTCATGGAATCGCAGGCCGGAGGACCAGTGGCCGCAGTGACGTCCTTTGAAGACCAACTGAACGTATCTCGATCGATGATTGTTCGATCGATTTACGCCGTCCTTGGCTTCCTTTTCCTCGGTATTGGCATCGCCGGCTTCTACACACCGGTGCTCCCCGGCACAATCAACCTCTTGGCGGCCGCCTACTTCTTCTCGATGTCGAGTGAACGTATGTTTCGCTGGATGATGACGAACAAGGTCTTCGGCCAGCAGCTCTGCGACTACCGGGCCGGCCTCGGTATTCCCCGCCGCGTCAAAGTGGTGGCGATCACATCTATCGCAATCTCGGTCGCCCTTACCGTGTCGCTGGCGCTGGACGATCCGTGGGCCAGGGCGGGGATGGTCCTGTTCGGGCTCGTCGGCGTGTGGTTCATCCTCACCAAGCCGACACGCGAGATCGAACTTGCCCGCCGCCGGCAGGCAGCCGCCTAGTTCGGATCGTCGGCGCTCGGTGACTGAATAGCCGCCACCCGCCGCTTGATGCCGCCGCCACGACGTTGATAGATCGTGCCGGTGGTCGGCGCATCGGCATCCACGGACGCGGCGGCTTCGATCGCATCCGCCTCTTCTGCCTCCGCGGACTGTTCGGATGCTCCGCCGTCGTAGAGGAACTGCTCGTCCAACTCAGTTGGCTCTTCGTCAGGAGCAGAAGCGTGCAGGCTCCAGGGATCCGAGTGGGCGACGTCGTCGCGGTTGGCCGGGAGCTGGCCTGAGCCGTCAGGATTGGCGATTCCGGCGCTCGAACTCTTCTGCGTCTTCCTTGCCTTGCCCTTCTTGCGCGGGGCGACGGGGGGTGCGCCTGTGTCGTCCCGGGGCGCTTCTGGCGGCTTGATCTCGAGGTCGATCATGTCCTTGATGAGGCCGGTGCGATCGCCCGCAACCTGAGCCAGGTTGACGATGTGAGCCTCGAACTCTTCGACTGCGGTCCGCAACTCCTCAGTGCGTCGTTCGAGTCGTCGCGAGTCCTCGCGAGCGGCCGCCACGATCGAGTCGGTCTCTCGGCTTGCCTGGTTCAGCAGTTCCTCCGCCTCGCCCCGAGCCTCGTTGAGCCGGTCGAGAGCTTGATTGCGCGCCTCGGCGAGCGCGTCTTCGGCATTGACGCGACCTTGAGCAGCTACTGCTTCTGCAGTCGCTGCCGCCGCAGCCCTGATCTCGGCTGCCTCATTGCGCGCAGTTGCCACCACTTCCTCGGCCTGCGCCTCACGAGAGACATGCATCTCGTCCATCTCGGCGCGGACCCGCTCTCGGAGAAGTCGGGCCTCCTCGACGGCCGAGTTGATCATTGCCTCCGATTGCTGGCGAGTGTCGGCCAGCACATCAGCGATCTCGGCGTCGGCGCCGGATCGTGCAAGCTCAAACTCCTCAGCGCCTTCGGCACGGATCCGATTGGCCTCTGCCTGGGCGAGATGCAACATCTGCTCGGCTTCAGCCGCTTGGGCAACGGTGGTTGCTTCGGTTTCCTCTCGCATCCTCTCCGCTTCGGCGATTGCGGAGGTGAGAATCGCGTCCGCTTGGGCCCGCAGTTCCTCGGCTCGGGTACCGGCGAGATCGATCAGGCTGCCGGCCTCCTCGCGGATACGCTGGGCGTCCATCTGCGCCTCGCTGAGATGATCTTCGGCGGCACCGATGATGCGATCCGCGGTAATGCTGGCTTCGTTGCGGATGGCTTCAGCCTCTTCCGATGAGGCATCGATGATTTGGGCAGCTGCAGTTCGTGCGTCGGCGAACAGCTTGTTCTTGTTGTCTTGGGCGGCGGCGACCCCACGTGCAATCTCAACCTTGGAGACAGGAGAGTTCTCGAGGCGCTCCTCGAGACGCTTGATCATTCGCTCGTACTGAGCCAGCGTGTCGGCGACGCGGCTCATGACGGCGTCAACCTCAGCTGGGTCGTACCCGCGACGGCGCGCAGTACCGAATCGATGGCTCTCCACCGTCGAAGACTCGATGCGCATTAAACAACCTTTCCCAGACTCTCCGCCCGATAAATGGCCCCCTAAGGCCGAAAAACAAGAGTGGCATGGGTTTGGTCGCGCCTTGCGGCGAGATCGAACTCTAATGAGCGCGAAAACTTTGGCAAGGACATTTCTGCCTACAACCCTTGCTTGCAGGCTCAACACCTCATAGCCTGGACAGATGGAGCGAATCCCCGTCGAGATCGATAAGGACTGGTTGAGCGTCGCAGATATCTGCGAGTACATGGATGTCTCGACGTTTGTTGTTACGTCGCAATTGCGCTCGGGCAATCTTCCTGCGGTCAAGTTCGGCCGCGAATGGCGCGTATCCCGCCAGGATTTTGAGGACTGGATCAACGCTCAGCGCGCTGAGGCGACAACTCGAGCCCAGTACGAGTTGGATGCGTAGGCGTATGCCGAGTGAGTTTCCGTCCGAACTGCCGCCGCTGCCCGACGAGGTCGGTGGACCACCCTCGAGCCCCGCAAAAACCAAGCGGGAACCTGCTTCGTTGCTAACGAGCGCAATGGTTGTGTATGTGTTCATCAACCTGCTCTTCTCGCTGCCACTGCTCCTTGCTCCGGCTGCCTTTTTTGATGCCATCGGGTTGCGAGGCTCGGTCGCTGACGATCTCGGCGGCCTGCGGTGGGTTGGCGCCGTCCTGCTCGCCTGGGCAATTTCGGGCATCCTGGTGCTGGCCCGTCCGGAGGGACGAGCCATCTTCGTTACCACAGGTGCTCTCCAGCTGACGCTCGGTGCGGTGGCCTTCGTCTACAGCTGGTCGATCTCCGAGTATGACTGGAGCACCTGGTATCACCTGCTGGCTACGACGGTTCTCGTCGTTGGTGGTGCATTCATGTGGTGGGCTCGCCTGCGAGGGCGAGCCGTGCTCAAGGGTGCGACCGGCTGAGCCCTCTCCCCGGCCGGCGCCTCGGCAAGGCCGAGTAGCGTTACGCCGTGGAATTCGACATTGACGCCATAGATGCCCTCGACACCGTCGGGCCCGTCAGCACGGCTGCGATCGTGATTGCTACGACGATCTCACCCGGTCCGGCAACCACGCTTGCCGAGGAGCCGTGGGGTGAACGATTGCTGCTGACCGGCGTAGTCGAACGACTCGCCGACCTCGAAGCCGTGGTCGTCGTTGTCCGGGACGATGCCAGCGCAGAGATGGTTGAGCCGGCGCCGAACGTCGTCGTGATCATCGACCCGGAATGGGAAGAAGGCGATGCGGCTCCCGTGCGGGCAGGACTTGATTGGTTGACGCGGGCAGCCGATGTCGAAGCCGTCTTTGTTGTCACCCTGGATGCTCCCGAGATCGAACCCAAGGTGTTGATCGAACTCGCCAAAGCTCACGCCGCGTCAGAAACACTCATCACCGTTCCCAAATATCGATACGTGCGCGGAGGCCCGGTTCTACTTGGCAAAGACATCTGGCCGCGCTTCCTTGGTGCGGAGGGAGAGCTCAACGTCGAGCAGTTGATCCTGGCCCATCCACAGTGGGTGAACGAGGCTCGCGTCGACTCTGCACCGCCCCGGCGCATCCTCACAGCAGACGATTTGCTGGAGCTGTCGAAGTAGTCGACTTGGCGTGAAGGGTGCTTGCTTGAGTATTCTCCCGCCCGCTGGCAACACCTTCATGGCTGGCGGGCATTTTGCTCAGAACTGATTGCTGACGTGAAAGGACGACCATGGCATCGATCGATGCGATCGAGGGGATCGGCCATAAATACGCTACGAAGCTTCGCAAGGCGCGGGTGCGCACTACAGAAGCGTTGCTGAAGCTCGGAGCGACCAAGCGGGGACGTAGACAACTCGCTGAAAAGACCGGACTTCCGGAGCGGCAGATCCTCGAATGGGTCAATCGTGCCGATCTGATGCGTATCAAGGGAGTGGGAGAGGAGTACTCCGACTTGCTCGAAGCTTCTGGCGTCGACACCATCAAGGAGCTGCGACGGCGCAATGCCGCCAACTTGCTCACCGCCATGATTGAGATCAATCGGAAGAAGGATCTCGTGCGGCGCCTCCCGACCGAGGCGATGGTGCAGCGTTGGGTCGACCACGCCAAGGGTCTGGACCCAGTCGTCAGTCATTGAACGAACGTAATACGAAGAAAGGCCCCGAGGACGAAGTCTTCGGGGCCTTTCGACTCTTCTAGCTACTTCTTGGCAGCGGTCTTGGCGGGAGCCTTCTTGGCGACTGTCTTGGCCGGAGCCTTCTTGGCCGGGGCCTTCTTGGCGACTGTCTTGGCCGGAGCCTTCTTGGCTGCGGGCTTGCGGGTCGCTGCCTTGGTGGCCGGCTTCTTGGCTGCTGGCTTGGAAGCCGGGGCCTTCTTGGCGGCGGGCTTGGCGGCTACCGGCTTGGCGGCCGGGGTGAAGGATTCACGCCAGCTGTCAAGAGCGCCTTCGAGCTGATCACGCATCTTCTCGACACGATCCTGCACCTTGTCGAAATCGACGCGGTTCTGGATCTCTTCGACGACGTCGGTGTCGCGAAGCTGCTTGGTGACCTTCTCGCCTTCCTTGGAGAACTCGGTGAAGCGGTCCTGGGCGGACTTGCTCATCTTGGTTCCCTGATCGGCGATCTTCTCAGCGACGTCCTTGACCATACGGCCGGCGACGACTGGAGCACCGATTCCTGCATAGAACGCCTTCTTGGCGAGCATCTTTTGAGTCTTGAGGCTCATTCTTCCTCCATATTGTTTTCGTTGACGAAGCTCGTGTAGATCTGCATCAACGCTTGCTTTTGACCTGGTTGGAGCAGCTGATCCGCCTCGACCGCCTCAACTACCGACGGCCGCTCGACTCCCTCGAGGAGGCCGGCCCGCTCGTAGAGAGACTCGGCGCGGATCGAAAGTGCCCGGGCGATGGATTTGAGTATCTCTGCCGAGGGCTTGCGGAGTCCCCGCTCGATCTGGCTCAGATACGGATTCGATATGCCCGCCGACTCAGCAAGCTTGCGTAGCGACATTGCGCTGCGCTCCCGCTGCTGGCGGATGAACGATCCGAGGTCTGACAAGGGCTGCTTCATGTGAACAATATATCGCACAGTGCTAACTTTTGCAAGCGCTAGCTGTCACATTGTTTTGTGCGATATTTTGCAAGCGTTGGTGCCTCGAATCACTGCCGCTGGATTCGCCGCGTCGGGCAGCGCCTATCCTCGCTCGGGCAATCCGTGGTCTCTGAAGGAGTCTCCGTGACCACCAAAGAACGAGGGGATGAGTCCTTGATCATCGTCATGAGCAAGGAAGCCGAAGCCGGCGATGTCGAGCATGTCGTCGAGCGGCTGCGCGACATCGGTGCCGAGGCTCACATTTCAGAGGGCCGATTTCGCACTGTGATCGGCGCCCTCGGTGATCGGGCCGTCATCCAGCAACTGCCGTGGGAGGCATTCCCCGGAGTCGAGCGGGCCGTACCTGTGCTCAAGCCCTTCAAGTTCGTGAGCCGGGACTTCCAAGAGGATGACAGCGTCGTTGACGTCGGCGGCGTCCTGGTTGGAGGAGGCCACTTTGCTCCGATTGCCGGCCCATGTGCGGTTGAGTCGCGCGAGCAGCTGTTCGCATCGGCGGCTGCAGTCGCCAAAGCCGGAGCCAAGATACTGCGGGGAGACGCGTTCAAACCGCGTACCTCGCCATATTCGTTTCAGGGCCTCGAAGAGAAGGGACTCGAGCTGCTGACCGAAGCCCGCGATGAGTTTGGCCTGCCGTTTGTTGCCGAGGCCGTCGACCCACGCGACGTTGAACTTGTTGCCAGCTACGCCGACATCCTTCGCGTCGGTACGCGCAACATGGCGAACTTCACCCTCTTGTCGGAACTCGGCAAACAGTCAAAGCCGGTCATGCTCAAGCGAGGGTTGACGGCCACCATTGAGGAGTGGCTCAACGCGGCCGAGTACATCTACAAAGAGGGCAATCACGACATCATCATGTGTGAGCGAGGTATCCGGACTTTCGAAACCGCGACCCGCAACACACTCGATATCTCGGCTGTGCCCGTGATCAAGGGTCTTTCCCACCTGCCGATCATTGTCGATCCGAGCCACTCGGGAGGACGCAAGGAGCTGGTGGCGCCATTGACCCGTGTCGCGGTGGCTGCGGGAGCCGACGGCTTCATGGTGGATGTGCACCCTGCCCCCGAGACGGCGCTCGTCGACGGTGCTCAGGCGATCTTGCCCGACGAGTTCGCTGAGATTATGAATGACGTCAGAGACCTGTGTGCGGTCATGGGCCTCGAGCTCTAGAGCCGTGAAATCTGCGTCGATTCTCGGCACCGGACTGATAGGCACCTCTATCGGGCTCGGTCTGCGGGCCGCCGGCTGGCACGTCACGGGATGGGACGCGGCCGTAACGGTGGGCACGGTCGCTCTCGACCGTGGAGGCCTCGACACCCTGGCCGGCTCCGAGGCTGAGGCTTGCGCCGGTCCTATTGATCTCCTCGTTCTGGCGAGCCCTCCCGCAGCTGCCGCCGCATTCTTGGCCAGGGGGGACATCCCGTGGTTGACGATCGACACGGCCGGAGCGAAGAGCACGATCCTGGCCGCGAGCAGAGTTGCCCGTTTTGTGGGCAGCCATCCGATGGCCGGACGCGAAGTGTCAGGGCCCGAGGCGGCTACGGCGTCACTGTTCAATGGAGCGACGTGGGTTATCACTACCGATGGTGCTGCCGACGAAGACATGCGAGAAGTCGAGGCGATCGTCTCTACCCTGGGCGGCCGTCCGGTGCGGATGTCGGCTGCCGAGCATGACTCGGCAGTGGCGACCATCAGCCACTTGCCCCAGCTGCTGGCGTCGTCGCTCGTTGGTCTGGCCGGCGACCACCCTGAGGCAATGAACCTCGCTGCCGGCAGCTTTCGGGACCTGACTCGTGTTGCCGGGTCCGATCCCGCCTTGTGGCTGGACGTGCTGGCTGCGAACAAGACCGAGGTCTTGGGAGTGATTTCCGAGTTGCAGGAGCGCCTCGGCGCGATCGCCAAGCTGATCGACGCAGACGACACGGAAGGCCTCGGGACTCTTCTCACCTCATCACGAGACATCCGCCGTTCTCTGTCCGCTCGGGCAACTGCAGTACGCATCGCACTCGCCGACCAGCCGGGCGAGCTCGCCAAAGTTGGCGTAGCGCTCTCTGCCGCCCAGGCCGATGTGCGCGACATCCAGCTGCGCCACGCCCCTTACGGCGGCGGTGGCGTCCTCACCATCTCCGTACGCCCCGGCGACGCCGCCACCCTCACCGACGCCATCGTGGCGGCCGGACTGGTTCTCGCGTAGGAGCGAGCGTTCGTTCCGGCGTATCACAGGGACCATATTGGCGGGCATCTACGCAAGAACAGGGGGGACCGAGCCCGCCCCTAGTCCTCGAGCAGGGCGAGCAGCGAGGCGGCTCCGGCGATGATGCCGGTCTCGATGGCGGCTTCGTCGATATCGAAGGTGGCGGAGTGGAGGTCGACGGTGCGGCCTGCGATTCCAGAGCCGAGGCGGAGCAGAGCGCCGGGGATGTCCTCGAGGTACCAGGCGAAGTCCTCTGAGCCGAGGCTCTGATGAGTGTCGACATCGGCGTCAGGGCCGAGCACATCGTTCACCGCGCCCCGCACTGTGTGAATCACGTGCTCGTCGTTGACCGTCGGAGGAGAACCGCGGTGGTACTCCAACTCGAATCTCGCTCCCAGCGGCTGGACAAGCTCTCCCACCGCCTTCTCGATGAGCTTGGGCATGTTCCGCCACAGATCGTGGTCGAACATGCGGGCGGTGCCCCCGATGGTGACTTCAGTGGGGATGACGTTTTCAACACTGCCACCGGCCACCGAGCCGAACACCAGCGCCAACGGTTCACGGGGATCGATGCTCTGTCTGATGGTTTCGGGCAAGTCGGTGATGACCCGGCCGGCCACGTAGACCAGATCGACCGTTTGATGGGGGCGCGATGTGTGGCCACCCGGGCCCGACAGGTTCACCCGAAAGCGGTCAGAGGCGCCGGTGATCCCGCCGATGCGCAGGCCGACCTTGCCCGGCGGCAGCGTCGGATCGACGTGATAGCCGATGATGCAACGCAGGCCCTCGTGAACCCGCTCGGCCCGCAGCTCGGTGGCGCCACCCGGAATCTTCTCTTCGGCCGGCTGGAAGATGAATCGAGCTCGCCCGCCAATATCTCCGAGACGGCCGAGCACCGCGGCGACGCCAACGCCGATTGCAGTGTGGGCATCGTGGCCACAGGCGTGCATCACGCCGGCGTTACGCGATCGAAATGGCAGGTCGTTGAGTTCTGAAATTGGCAGCGCATCGAGGTCGGCGCGAAATCCAACGGCAACCGAGCCAGATCCCACGTCGGCCGTCAGGCCAAGACCCGATTCGCGCACGTTCGGCACTACGCCCAGTGTCTCGAGGGTGGCCGCCGCCAGTCGAGTCGTGCCGATTTCGAACCAGCCGAGTTCAGGGTTGGCGTGAATCTCGCGACGTAGCGCAACTATCTCGGGCAGGACGGCACGCGCCAGTTCTGTGATTTCTGTGGCCCGAGACATGGCAGCGATTCTAGATGGAGTGGCGGACGCCGGTTCTAGCGACACACCACTAGCGACACGCTCGACGCTGTGGAGCTACTCCAGGCAGCCCAGCGTTGCCCGTACAGTGAGGGTCAGGCTCGACAGCCACGGCGCGTCGGCGAACTGCTCACCGCTGGATGCGAGATCGTCCAGCCTGCCCTGCACCTGGCGACAGATGCTGCTGGAACCTTCGGCATGGGCCGCCAGATACTCCGCAAACTCCGCTGTCGATTCGGCTTCGGCCGGTGTCCCGGCTGTGGCTGCCACAGCGGCGAGCGCTTCAGTGGAGGCGAGGCCGCGCTCGAGCGCATCGACGAGAATCTGGTGGACCTCGTCGATCGAGTCGGGTGGGTCGAGAGCATCGAACTTGGCACTGACTTCACGATGGAGCTCGATCTCGCGGTCCACAAAGGTGGCCCAATCATCGATCGTCGGGTCGGCAATCTGCTCGTAGGCGGTAGCTGAGGCGTCGAGATCGGGACCGACTTCGGCAACGAAGCTATTCAGCCCCTCGACGTACTCGCTGGGACTCATGGAACCACCGCAGGCTGCAATCACAATCAGCAGGCTCACAGCCGCGAGGCCTCGTTTCGAGCCTCTGGGGTGGAGTACTGGTGTCATCGTCGAACTCTACCGACCCTGTCGATGCTCGACTTCGGGGACTTGTCCGGCCGTGGTGTCGGCGTCGTTGAGTGCTCGGGTCCGGCTACTCGGGCTCGGAGCAGATGGGGAACTCCACCCGGGTGAGGAGCTCTTCGGGCGCCACCGTTTGCGGGTCGTTGAGATAGATCTCGCGGGGCGGTCCGGCGATCTCGTGGCCGTGTTCTGAGATCCATCCCGTCAGAGTGTGATAGGCCGGGGCGATCTGGTCGTATGGTCCGTGGTGGACGGTCGTCGCCATCGATCCGCCTTCGAGCTCGCGCCCATAGACATCGACGTCTCCCGAGATGTCCTTGGCGACTGGCACGCAGATCTCGATGTCACCTTCGGTCTCTTCGTCGATGACTTCGTGATAGACGATCAATGGTGGGCCCGACGGTGCGACTTGTTCACGTCCGAGAGCCTGCATCAGCGACCCGAACCCGGTGCCGATGTCGCGGCCGATCCGGCGCAGCGACATGTGGACCTTGGTGGCTGCCACCAACTGTGGGCTGGTTTCGATGATTTCGATGTCGTAGGGCATCATCCCCTCCTCGCGTTGAATGAGTGACTCGAGGTAGCGGAGCATTCGCTGGCGGGCCGCCAGCTGTTCGCCCAACCGTTCGTGGTGGGCCATCAGCTGTTTGCGCGTCAGCTCTTGGTCTTCGGACCCCAGGATCAGGGCGATCTCGTCGAGGGGCATATCGACCGAGCGCAGGGCCCGAATCGTTTCCGCCTGACTCGCCTGCGACAGCCCGTAGTAGCGGTAGCCGGACTGAGCATCGACGTGAGCCGGGCGCAACAGGCCCTTCTCGTCGTATAGCCGTAACGCCTTCACCGACAGTCGGGTCATCTTTGAGAACCGCCCGATAGGGACCAGATCCACTGCTCATACCTCCTTTCCGTCATTCTCAGACCTCCCCTAAGGGGAGAGTCAAGCGCGATTTGGAGGTACTGATGAGTCGGGTTCGTCTCCAAGGAGCTCTTCATGGAGTGGGGACTGGTCGGTAGACGTCTTCAGGGTGAGCAGGGTATCCGTCGCATGCGAACGCCACTTCAAATACTTCCTTCAACTCCGCCGGAATCCACGGTGTGTCGGCGAACGACTCGCGTCCTTCTGCGATGGCGTTGACCTCGGCCTGCGCCGCGACGCATTCCTGCTTGTCCTGAGCCAGAGCGGCGCGGTAGGCAGCCATCTCGGGTGTCTCGGAAAGTTCATTCCAGTCCAGGGCCGACTCCGCCCGTTCGGCGAGCGCCTCCTGAGCCGCGATGAACTCGCTGTCGAAGTCAAAGAAGCGATGGTGGAGATCGGCGACCTGGGGAGGGGGATCGATGGCGGCCGTTGCCTCTTCGACACCCGCTTCGACGATTCGCACTTTTCCAAGAGCTATCTGGAGGTCCTGCGGAGTGAAGCCGGCCAGCTCGCCCGGTTCGGCGACGAGAACTCCGCCTTCAGGGCTTTCGACGAGTGCCCCATACTGCTGTCTCGCCTTCTCGATGATCGTGTTGAGGCTCTCTACGTAGTCCGTCAGTGGCGACGTGGCGCCGCCGCAAGCGCCAAGCATCACCAACAAAGACAGGCCAATCCACACGCGGCGCAATTCAGTCCTCCAGTCCACAATCACCGTACTCCGCGAGCCTTACGGATCGGTCATCGCGGCTGGCCGTCAGAATCTCAAAATCCAGCAGCAAATCGCCGCGGCGACGGGGACTTGCCGCCCTAACGTGAGAACACCACTAAGCATTAGCACCGTGCGAAACCGCCTCCTCCAGGCACGGGCTCGTGGGCTCGCGACATGATCTTCTCTTGACCGACTACAAAGCTAGACGTTCGGAGCTTCGACACATCTTGATCGCCGAGACGAGGCGGCACAGGGTCCCATGAATGTACGATGGACCAAACGAACGTTCGGTGGGACGGGGGATCAAGAATGGTTGTTGGAGAGAACGACGGTTGGCTCGAGCAGGAGAGCCGCAGTGACTGGCTGCGTGAGGAGTATCGCCTGCTGAGCGAGCACTACTTCCATGAGGACAACTTCATCCTCAAGATGGTCACTTTCTATGCCACCCTTAGCGGCGGTCTGCTTGCCTTCCTGGCGTCGACGGTCGTCGGGAACAACACTGCATTGAACCGGCTAGTCGCAGTCATTGGCATTGCTGTCAGCTTGTCTTGGCTCATCTCTGTAGTCCGCCAACGCGAGCTGCGGCAGTACCTCTCGAATCGAATGCGGCGGATCGAGAAGGAGCTGCATTCGGTGTGGCCATCCGCCGACTTCCAACCACTCGACATCAAGACGCTCGCTCAGTGGGACGCCACCGATCACCGCCACAGGTGGTACAACGCGCCCTACTTCGCGATTCGCAGAATCCCTGCTTCTCTCGTCCTTGCCCTTCTACCCGCCGCATTCACAGTCGGCTGGATCGTGCTTCTGCTGGGTAACTGGCTGTAGCCCGGCGCCATCAAGGCAGAGGGCATCGGCCTTCAAGAATCCTACGTTGACCTAACGTGCCCGGGCAAGGTTGATGTAGCTCTCAAGGCGCTACTCAAACGAAACACACTACGTACGTTGCGGCCAGCGGCCCGCCCAGATCAGTCAGCGCCAGGAACGATCTCGCGCACGCACGGGTGCTCTGGAACCGGCAGGGAGTGCGTATCCTGAGTCTCGCGACCTCGCGCCGCCAACCGTCCGGTGCGCCAG
>JAAELU010000223.1 GCA_024226255.1 bacterium
CGCCCGTCTCCTCGTCGATCTCGAACAGACTGCCGTCCAGGCCCCCAGCGATGGAGTAGGCCAACGTGCCACCAGCCGGATTCGTGGCCGTCGCGGTGAGCACCGAAATGTGGTTCTCAGCGACGGAGATGGCGTCGGAAGATGTGATCGTGGGCTCAGTGGCGGTGTCGGTCACCGTGACTGCAAGGTCTTGATACCCCTTTCCCCAATCAGAAAAGTCGGTCGCCTTGACCGTCAATTCATATACATTGTTCCGCGTTGCGTCCTGAGGAAACTCGAAGTCCGGCGCGGAGCGGAAGCTGAGATCGCCGTTGAGGGCGTTGAGCTCGAAGAGATCCTCATCCGCGCCGCCGTCGATGAAGTACATCAGCTCGCCGCCGCTCGGATTGCTGGCGCTCAACGTGACTACCGCGGCATGATGCTCGGCGATCGATACGGCGGAGGCGGAAAGGAACGCGGGTTCGGAAGAGTTGTCGAGCACGGAGGCACGGTGAAGCCTCGAGTCAGTACCGAGGCCCGCAAGATCTGTCGCGGTGACCGCTACGAGGTAGATGTTATCCGCATCGTCATCCCGCGGATTCTCATAATCGGGCCTGTGCGTAAACGCCACCCTGCCCGTAGCGGGATTGACGGAGAAGAGCGCAGCATCGTCACCGCCGCTGATTGCATAGCTCAGCGTGTCGTCCGCATCCGGATCCGTAGGCGCCGCGGTGAACGCGAAGGCCTGGTTCTCGGGAACATCGCTATCGATGGGCAAGCTACCCGGGAATGCCGGCGCCTCGTTGACGTCGGCCACGGTTACCGTCTGTTGCAGCTCATCGCTCAACGCACCAGGGTCGGTCGCCGTCACCCACACCTTATAGATGTTGTCTCCGTCCTCATCGGCCGGATTCTCGAAATCGGGCGCCGTCTTGAACGTCACCTCCCCACTCGATGCATCAATGTCGAACAAAGCCG
>JAAELU010000224.1 GCA_024226255.1 bacterium
GGTCCAGATCCGGATTGTGTTCCTGCGGCAGCACGTCGGAAAAATCGTCGAGCACAAAACCCGCCAAGCGGGGCGAGAACACCGCATCGCCGTCATGAACGCGTTGGATGCTGTCCGCCAGCTCCGCGGGAAGAATCGACTTGGTCACATAGCCGCGAGCACCAGCTCGAATCATCGCGATGACATCCTCGGCAGCGTCAGAAACTGAAAGCGCCAGGAAACGAGTATCCGGCTGTGATGCCAGCACATTGGTCACTACGGCCAATCCGCCGCCGCCGCTCATGTGCACGTCGACGAGCACGACATCCGGATTGGTCTTTTTGATCTGCTCAATCGCTTCGTCGACGTCCGACGCCCACCCGGCCACCTTGTAGTCGCCTGCTAACTCGGCGCGAACACCGGAGAGGAACAACTCGTGGTCGTCGACGAGGAATACGGAGATCATTGCGCCACCGCCTGGCGGGGCAGGGATAGGTGGACCTCGGTGCCGTCCTCCGAGCTGCTCTCGATAGTGGCTTTGCCTCCGTGGCGCTCCATCCGTCCGACAATGGAGCCGCTGATTCCGACTCCGAACCCCGCATTGCCGGCAGGGTCGAACCCACTCCCCTGGTCGGCAATCCACGCCTCGATCGAGTTGGCATCAACCTCGACGTAGACCGAAACGATGTCGGCGCCCGAGTGCTTGGCTGCATTCACCATCGCCTCGCGGGAAGCCCCGATTAGCGCTTCGACGTCCGCATCGACGGCAACATTGCCGACAACGATCACCTCGACGGGAATGTCGTGGTCCCGCTCCACACGATTCGCCGCCTCTTGAACTGCGGCCTCGAGCTCGGAGTGCTCGGATGAACCGTTCCGGTAGAGCCAGTTGCGCAGTTCGCGCTCCTGGCTGCGTGCCAGCGTCACCATCCTGCGCGGATCGTCGGGTGAGCGCTGAATCAGCGCCAGCGTCTGCAGTACCGAGTCGTGGAGATGGGCGGCGACCTCGGCTCGGGTATCGGACCTGATCCGCTCGGAACGCTCCGCCGACAGCTCCTTGCCCAGTCGATACAGCCACGGACCAAAGACAACGGTCGCGCCAATGGCGGCGATGAGGATCCCTGTGATCAGCTTGCCGCCCTCCTGGACGACGGTCGTGCCCGAGAACAGCAACCCCAAGCCGACGATCAGTAGAAGGCCGCCGCCGATGGCGCGTCCGACGGTGGGCGCTCCGCCAACACTGGGGACCACGAGCTCGGTGAGTTTCGAGCGACTGGCGGGGGTGCTTCGATCCCACAAAGCGGCGGCACCAAACAGGACAAAAGCTGCCGGCATCATGAGGCGGGGTATCAGGTCGAACTCGCGGACCAGCAGAAGGCTGCCGAGCGCCAACATGAGCAGCGCAAGCTTGTGCTGCCCCGAGGCCTCATACCGGGGGCCGCTTCGAGAGTCACTCGTATCGACCGAGGAATCGATCGTGACCAGCAGCAACACGACGTAGGCAACGAACCCGACAAGCGCGAAAGCGACGAAGGCGGCCCGCACATAAATCGCTTCGACACCGACACGATCGGCCAGGCCCCCGGCCACGCCCGCCAGCCAGCGATCACTGCTGCTGCGGGCCAATGGCGTTCGATCACTCTGCGCTTCCATATGACAAGGAAACCACCCCACGGCACATACGACAATCCGGGATGACCCTGGGAACACCCGGACGTCTAGGGGTTTTGGTAGGGACATACCCGATAGTCGATACCGGCGGAGAGCGGCATGCTGTGGTTATGGCTGACACCACACCCACCGATAGCGGGACGATTCCCGATCCCCCAGCCGGGGAGGACACATACTCGAGCGACGCAGCCCCAGCCGGCGGCGGGGTCGCCGCGCCGGAACTCCGTCACACGTTGGTCCGAGCGCGCCAGGGCCGAGTGATTGCGGGCGTGGCCCAAGGACTCGCGGCCACATGGGGCACCAATCCCTGGCTGGTACGTGCCGGATTTGTGGTGACGAGCGCGCTGGCGGGTCTCGGCGTTGTTCTCTACCTACTGGGCTGGCTGCTGATGCCCGAGGAGGGCGAAGCCGAGTCCATAGCGCAGCGAATGGTGCGGCGTATGAACGTACAGCCGACCTGGGTCGGCTTCATCTTGCTGATGGCAGGGGCTCTGGTGCTCGCCGGAATCGCCGGGATCAGCGGCGGTGTCCTCCTCGCAGCAGGTCTACTCGTTGGCGGCTACGTCCTGTACCGAGGCGACTTCACAATGCCCGACCCGCAGCCGCGCCCGACAGCCACGGGAATTCCCCCGCCGGCGTATGTCTACCAACGGGCCACCCGTCCCCCCAAGCCACCCCGGCCCCGCTCGTATCTGGGGAGGTTGACCGTCGGTGCCATGTTCGTGACGCTCGGTGTGATGGGGGCGCTTGACGCTCTCGATGTCACCTCGCCGACGAGCCGCCACTATGCCGCAGCGGCCGTTCTCGTCATCGGTGCCGGACTACTGGTGGGAACGATCATCGGCCGCTCTCGCGGTTTGATCTTCCTGGGATTACTGCTGCTTCCCGTCTTGGCGGTAGCTGCAATCACCGACTTCCGAATCGGCACAACGTTCGACAGTGTCGACCTGCGACTGAGCTCGGTGGCCGAGATTGATGCCGCCTATCAACTCGAAGCGGGCCATCTCCATCTGGACCTGACGGAGGTGGACTTCTCCGGCCAGACCGTCGCGGTTGATCTTGATCTCGGGGTTGGAGAACTGATCGTCGAGGTACCGAGGAACGTGACCGTCAGAGCGGCGGCCACAACGCGACTCGGCAGTGCCGAAGTGCTCGGGATCTGGTCGTCGGGGCTCGGAGCTGAAGTCACGAGAACC
>JAAELU010000225.1 GCA_024226255.1 bacterium
CCGGCAACCCCGGCCAGGCCAACTACGCCTCGGCCACAGCCGGCCTCATTGGGTTCAGCAAGTCGCTGGCCAAAGAGGACGGCTCGCGGGGAATAACGGTGAACGTCGTCGCTCCGGGGTTCATCGCAACCGACATGACGGCGGCCCTCGGCGAAGACGTGACCGAGTCGGCAGCGGAGCGGATCACCCTCGGACGGCTCGGGACGCCGCAGGAGATCGCATCGGCCGTGGGCTATCTTGCGTCCGACAACGCCTCCTATATCACTGGCCAGACCCTCGTCGTTGACGGTGGACTGGCCCTGTAAACAAACTTCCAGACCTAAGAAGGGGAAGCTCAATAATGGAACGTTCAGAAATCGAATCAAAGATGGTTGACCTGCTCGTCGGAGAACTCGGGATCGATCGCGAGAAGATCGAGATGTCCTCCAAGTTCGAAGAAGATCTCGAAGTGGACTCACTCGGCGTGGTCGAACTGCTGATGGCGCTAGAGGACAACTTCGATGTAAACATCCCCGACGAAGAGGCTGAGAAGATCACGACGGTCTCTGAGGCTGTCGACATCGTGGCCGGCAAGGTCAACGGCTGATCCAGCGAAAGTCACCCCGGCCGCTGGAGGCCGGGCGGCTTCGCTTGTTCGAGGAGGACACGTGTCGCGCAGACGGGTAGTGATCACTGGCCTGGGGACGGTTAACCCAATCGGGATGAATGTGGCCGATACCTGGAAGAAGGCCCAAGCGGGCGCTTCCGGGATTGCACGCATCGCCCGGTTCGATCCGAGCGACTTCCGCGCCCAAATCGGGGGCGAAGTCACCGAGTTCGACGTTGAGCAGTACATGCCGCTCAAGGATGCTCGGCGTTTGGACCGCAACGCTCAGTTCTTCCACGCGGCGACGGGTCAGGCGTTGCAGGATGCCGGCCTGTCATATGAGGAGGACGATCCGGAGGCTCTCCGCGTCGGCGTTGCCTGTGGATCAGGCATCGGTGGGATCATCACATTCCAGGACGAGGTCGGCGTACTGAACGACCGGGGACCACGGCGTGTGTCGCCGCTGGCGATCACCAAGATCATCTCCAACATGGCCGGGGGAGTGGCGTCGATCGAGTTCAATCTGTTCGGGCCCAACATCTGCACGGTGACCGCCTGCGCCGCGTCGGCGAACGCTATTGGCGACGCCGCCGAAATCATCCGCCGCGACGACGCCGATGTGATGGTCGCCGGTGGCACCGAGGCAGGAATCGTCGAGCTGTCAGTAGCCAGCTTCGCGTCGGCTCGTGCCCTGAGCACCCGCAACGATGATCCTGAAGGGGCCAGCCGCCCATTCGACGCTGAACGCGACGGTTTCGTCATGGGTGAGGGCTCCGCAGTGCTCATCCTCGAGGAGCGTCGGCATGCCATCGACCGTGGGGCGAAGATCTACGGCGAAGTACTCGGCTACGGCATGTCTGCAGACGGATATCACATCACGATGCCTAGGCCGGGCGGTGCCGGCGCAGCGCGGGCAATGCAACACGCCCTGCGCAACGCCGAGCTCGAGACCACCGACGTCCAATACATCAATGCCCACGGCACCTCAACTCCCGCCAACGATGCGATCGAAACGGCGGCAATCAAGGCGGCGTTGGGTGACCACGCCTACAACATCCCGGTTTCGTCCACGAAGTCGATGACGGGCCACCTGCTAGGTGGAGCAGGAGCGCTCGAGGCGCTGCTGTGCGTCTTGGCGATTCGCGACGGCGTGATTCCGCCAACGATCAACTACCAGACACCGGATCCCGAGTGCGACCTCGATTACGTGCCGAACGAGGCCCGCGACGTTCCGATCAAGTACGCCATGTCCAATTCGTTCGGATTCGGCGGACACAACGTCGCATTGGTTTTTGGACCCGCCTAGAGCGTTCGGTACCGGGGCGGCCGCGTCTTCTCAGGCGTTGCAGGGAATCGCCTGAGCTGCGTTTCGAAGTCAGAAGTCAGAAGTCAGAAGTCAGAAATCTGACTTCTCTGCCACAAGCGAAACCCGATGAAGCAGGGAACGCGCCCATGCGATTTGCCGATTCAGCCGCCTGTGTTCTGGCGGTTCTCCCAGAACTCGTCGAACGACCGAACTACCAGGGCGACCACCAAACCGATCCCAAGTGTTGAGCCCAGTCCGGTAAATACCGAGCCGGCGACTTCGACGTTCACGCAGCTGCCGGGAAGGCAGAGGGCGCGGACGATCTCGCGGCCAATCCAGGCCCCAACTATCCCACCGCCCACGATTGCAGGTCCCACTGTGGCGCGGACCCCGGCCCGAGCCATCAGCCAGCCGATGGCCAGACCGGCCACCAGGCCGATGACGGTCCAGCCGGCGCTGGGCGAAAACAGCCATGCACCCAGCCAACCCAGCAGGCCCATGACGGCAATCATGGGAACGACGTAGCGCGGGTTCATTCTGTAGCCTCCGGTAGCGGCCCGAGGCTGCGGGGCCCGGGGAGCTGGTCCATCAGCGGACTGATGGCAAGTCTCGCCTCACTGGACCATGCCAAGTACGTCAGGCCGCTGCCGGCTGCCAGGAGCAGGGCGGCGCCGCCGGGGGGAGCTGACAGGGCCGCAACCACTGCAAGTGGCAGCAGCAGGAGCCGCGCAGCCCACAGGCCCCACATGTTGGCTTTGCCGTAGCCCCACGCAATGACGATCCCGGCAGCACCCAGCAGTCCCTGGCGAACCACGACGCCGCCGGGCGATGAGATTCCGATGACCGGGACGAGAGCGATACATCCGAGGATGAGGCCCATCGTCTTGAGCCCCGGTCCATCGGCGGCCGGCAGCCGTCGCAGCCATCCGTCGAACCACTTCCCCTGGATCCCGACGATGCCCACACCGGTCGCGGCAAGTGCCGCCACGGCCCAACCCTGCAACGGGGTGGTAACTGCCAAGGCGGCCTCGAAGGCCAACAGCCCGCGCGACAAATTGCGTGCCCAACGACCGCGGGGGACCAACAACCCGACCGCCGCGATCACGCTGAAGATGAGCAGGCCGATGGCGATCAGAACCGCCGAGTCGGTCGAAAAGGGATCGTCGGGCATCGTTGTGATGTGCAGGGTCCATAGCGATGCACCGATCACCATCATTGTTGCGATCACTCGCGGGCCACTGCTCATGAAGTCATTATGGCGTTGGCACCAAGCGGACGATTCAGGGGGCTACTGCTCGGGGCGAGTATCGATCGTGCCCGGGACCCTGGTGTTCCCGAGGAACGAGAAGTAGCGGTAGATCCCGGGTTCGAAGTCAGCCATATCGACCTCGAAAGTATCCCCGGTATTGAGTGGAGGACTCTCGAACTCTCCGTTACGGCTCTGAATGACGTATTCCCGTTCTGCGGTGTCGGCATGAACCCAGCGGACGATTGAGCCCTCAGTCAGATCCACGTCGAGGTTGGACGGCCGGAACGAACCGTTTGAGATCGTGACGAGAACGA
>JAAELU010000226.1 GCA_024226255.1 bacterium
GTCGGCCGTGTCGACCTGACCTTCCTCCCCGAGTTCACCCTCTTCTCCGACATGGGCCGCGACACCCCGGTCATCTGATCTGTCTGTCAACCATTCCCGGGGGGTAGGAGGCAACGCGATCCAAGCGGAGCTACACCGGTCGATCGTGATTCCGGTGCTGCTGGTACGAGCGATGTCCCTCATGTCTGGTGCTCGGGCGGTTAGCTCAACCGAACTCGCCGAACACCGTGATCGGTGCAGTGCAGCCACGAGCTGCAGCGGCAGGTTATCCCAACGCTCGATGCAGGAATGCCGCCATTTGGCCCCGCGTCACATACTCGTCCGGGCAGAACCGAGTGTTGCCCTCCGCTGGATTACATCCACGGGTCACGCCGGCGGTGGCGAGTTTGTCGATCGCTGTCTCGAAGATGTTGCCGTCGTCGTCGGCGAACAGGTCACCGCCACCATCGTCGGCGTAGCCCATCGCTCGGACCAGGAATGCCGCCATCTGAGCGCGCGTCACATACTCGTCCGGGCAGAACATCGTGTTATCCGGTGGATTGCAGCCTTTCGTGATTCCCGCAGTAGCGAGCTTGTTGATCGATGCTTCAAAGATCGAGGTGTCATCGTCGTCGAACAGGTTGCCTGCACCGTCATCAGTCAGGTTCAACGCCCTGACGAGGAAGGCTGCCATTTGTCCCCTGGTCACGACATCGTCGGGGCAGAACATCGTGTTTTCCGGTGGGTTGCATCCCTTTGTGATCCCGCTCGCGCCGAGCCATTCGATATCGCTGTGGAAGATAGAGCGTCTGGCATCGAAGAAGGTCGGCTGATCGCCAAACGTGAAGATGCCGCCCGTAGTACCACTGATCCGAATTCGCACACCGTCCAAGATCGAATAACGCCCGTATCTCTCGAGCACCGCCACGCATGGCTCAGTCGGTGTCGAGGACGCACACATCGCGAGCTCGGCCCCGTAGTGGAACGCGGCAAGACTCAGACCTTGCTCGTCGGGAGTCAAGATGCTGTCGTGAAAGAGGAACTCGACATCGACTTGCGATTCCTCACCCGGAGCCGTGAAGGCCCAGAACTCTCGGGAGTTGATGTTTGTGGACTGGCCAACTGAGAGAATTGCCAATCGGGTATCTCGCTGGGCAATCGCCAGCTCCATCTCGAAGCCGATCGGGTTCGCAACGTTGATGTTCGTCGTCCCCATATCGACGTGATCGCGCAGTCCCGCCTGTAGCTCGCCCAGACCCTCGGGCACCGTAACGCGACCCAAGTCCAGCGTCCCTGGACCAACAGGAACCTCCACAACGGCTGCGCTCTCGTACTCTGGCGCATACGACCCATCCGCCGAGTACCACACACTTGGCAGGTCGCCGCCGTAGATGAAGTACCGGATCGAGCCACCCGGATCGGCGAATACCCATGTTTCGCCCTGGTCGTCAGTTCGGGCGTCTCTCCACCAGCCATCCTGATATGGCTTCAGCAGCACTCCAGGCACCGGTGCCCCTGTCTCGTCGACAACCTTGAGCTTCACGGTGCCCAATTCTGGCCCGTGATCCGGTTTGAACGCGAGAGTTGCATCTATCCCGGAGACGGTTTCGCCACCCCTCACCGGTATGATCGTCGGCGAGCTTTCGCTGGCGTTGTTGTACCACTCGTCGACATACGGGTATTGATCGTCCGGAATGACCCGGAAGCATTGGTTGAACTTCACGATGTAGGTACCCGGAAAGAGAATGCCGAATCTGTAGCTTCCGTCCGGACCGATGTACTGAATGGATTCGAGTACCGGCGTGTTCCCTGGTCGATGTTCCAGCAGCGTCGCACATGCTCCAATGGCTGGATTGCCGGTCGGCCCCAATACAGTGCCTTCGATGTGTTGATCCGCCGCCGTTGCAGTCCCGGCCACGAGAGTCGAACCGAGCAGCACAACGATCACGATGGTTCTACGCATGGAAGCTCCCGGTAATAGTGCACAGCGTCACGCGAGGATAGAACGTACAACGGACAGCTTGATCACCAGCGATCTTTGTCTCGTTGTCGGCCATCCCGGATTCACCCGGCACGGGATTGCTCTGATACCCTCGCCGGACTTGCGTCAAGGGGATGATCAATGGGCCAGGAACGTCTTCGGGTTGCAGCCTCGGGGATCGGCATCATCGTGGTAGGGGCGACGCTGTTCGCAACGCTGCTTTCAGCTACACCTTCGGCGCTGGCCGAAACGAAGCTCGTTGATACCACGGTCGTTCCGCTCGGCGACGAAGGTACCGATGTTGTGGCCGATTCCGCGCGAGGACTTGCCTACGTGTCGGTGAGAAACACGGACGAAGTCATCTCGGTCGATCTCGGCAGCGGGTCGATTACGGATCGTCATTTCTTCTCCGACCCTGCAGGTCTCGAACTGTCCGCCGACGGCCAGTACCTGTACGTCGCCCTGAACTCGTCTACCGGTATCGCACGAGTCGACCTGTCTGACTGGACATCGACGCACGTGACGCTGCCCGATCTGGGTGATCCACGCACGTGGGACGTGATCGAAATCGCACCCGGCGTGGTCTTGGTGTCTGCGACTCCGTCCACTAGCGGATCTTCCTGGATCGTCAGATACAACTTCGCCACAGACGAATCTGACATCGTCGCCAGCCACCGGATGATCGATACCGGTCCACGATTCGCTATCGATCCGACCCACGATTACGTCTACGTTGGCGAAGGGCAATCTCTGTACAGGCTCGATCTCAGCACCCCTCTACTCGACATCGTCGCCGAGGATCAACATGGGAAGCTCTATGGAACCCAAGACGTGACCGTCTCTCCTGACGGAAGCTACGTTGTCACCTCGAACGGGCAGCAACTCGACGCACCGACGCTGCTGGAAATTGGAGTCTTTGCGCCGGGTATCCCTCTGTTCAGTGACTCCGGTTCGAAGCTGTACAGCCTGTACACCAACTGGCGGTATGAGACCTTGGTGGTGTCGGTCAACGACCCCACCACGGGGCAGCTCATCGAACAGTGGGAGCCTTACTGCGGCGGAATCTCAGCGACACGTTTCACCAAAGCCGAGAACTCCAACGACCTGCTGGCTCTGGTGGAAGATGGCCTGTGCATGCTCGATAGCACGAGTGTGCACGAGCGGCCGCTTCCGGCAGGAGGGCGCTTCTTCGATGATGATGGAATCGTGCACGAGCCATCGATCGAAGCGATCGCCGCGGTGGGGATCACCAAGGGCTGCAACCCGCCGTATCAGACTGCGTACTGCCCTCATCAGCCGGTCACTCGGGAGCAAATGGCGGCATTTCTAGTGCGAGCGCTCGACCTCACCGACGACGGCGGCGGCAACTCGTTCGTCGATGATGACGGCAGCATCTTCGAGTCCGCCATCGCCAAGCTGGCGGCTGCCGGCGTCACGAAAGGATGCAACCCCCCTCTGAACACGCGATTCTGTCCAACCGACATCGTCACCCGAGGCCAAATGGCCGCCTTCCTCGTTAGGGCGTTGGATTACCAGGCCGGCGGACACGACCTGTTCACGGACGATGATGGGTCGGTGTTCGAGGAGGCTATTGACCGGCTCGGGACAAGAGGAGTCACGAAAGGTTGCAATCCGCCTGCCAACACACGATTCTGCCCCGACGAACCGGTGACCCGTGCCCAGATGGCCACCTTTCTCAGGCGAGCTCTCCACCTCCCGTTGCGTGACCTGCCGCCTCGCCCCGAAACGACTGATGGACAGCATCTCTCGTTGATCGACTTGGCGAGACGCGTGGGTTGCTCGCGCACCAACGGAGAGGTTTGCACCCTATCGAACCACCCGACAAATGAGTTCCATGTATCGACCGGTTGGTTTGCCGAGGAATGGTCGTCCAAGACGTCAGCCGAGAAGGCGGCCTTCCAGTCGAACAAGGTCCGAGTCGAGGCAACGTTCGACGGTCAACCGCTGAATCTCGTCGCCTGGCCTTTCGAGGTTGTCGACGATGTCGGCTTCAAGACATATACCTTCCAGTTCCCGGAGTGGCTCGACGGTGATCACCTCCTTGAACTGCGCTTCATCGATGAAACTGACGGCTACCGATGGACGGTCAGGTCCAACCTGTCAACATCGGGAGACGGCTACGTTCAGACCGACGAGGCATACGGCCTTCCCCGCCACGGGAAGTCCTCTACTCACATTTCCATCAATCACTGATCCCAACCCGGTGTCAGCAGCATGCCTTTGCCGAAGACTTCCTCCGCTGGGGTAGGGGGCCTTTGCGGAGTCGCCGCTAGCGGCGCCGAGACCGGTCGATCTTCTTCGTTGGGACGTGGATAGCCTCGATGATGCTTGCGCCGTCGACCGCCATCCGCATTTCGTCAAGCCTTGCGACGCGCCCGACCGTCGGTGCAACCAGTGCGAGCAGAGCGACGGACACAGCGGCCCCCCAATACACGGGATATGAAACAGCTTGCTCCCCGACCATCAACCGTGAGGCAGCGAGGACCGGCATTACTGCCGAAGCGAGAGCATTGAACCAGAATCCCCCCAGCGCTATCGGGATGCGCTCGGCTTCAGCTCGGAGAGCAGCCTTCCTCGCTATGGATCGGAAGCTGAGCGCTCCGAGCGCCGCCAACGCAAAAGCCCCCCACCCTGCGTAAACGAATAACCGTCGAAGTACAACGGCGTCGCCGACGATCATTGCCAGTCCAACGGCTGCGATCGTCACGACATTCATCAACACCCAGATTGCCCGCAGACGAGCGATGACCGAGGACCTTCCCGGTTTCCAGACTCGAAAGGTGATGAGGCCAACGAACGCCGGCACCCAGCCCTTGTCCTTAACCAGCATGCTGCTCATGCCGGCAACATAGCCAGGCACCAGTCAGCTGCCCGAATCCGCCGCCGGGCTAGGGCATTTCCGGGCTGCGCTACTTCCGCTTGGCACCTCTGGAGGAGCCGCCGAGCGAGATGCAAGCGCCGAACATGAAGCCAAAGTCGTACCAGTTGCCGCTGTTATGGACTTCATAGATGTTGACGGTGTCGCTGAACAAGGAGATTACGAAGGTGATCGGGGCGATGAGGCCGTGCCACAGGCCCATCCAGAACCCGGCAACGTCGCCGTCGGCTCCGGCCATTCCGATCTCGGGGTTGGCGCCGGCGGAGCAGGCGCTGAGCAGAAGTA
>JAAELU010000227.1 GCA_024226255.1 bacterium
GGCGCCACCCGCACCTTCGAGTACGACGACGCCCAGCGCCTCACCCGCCGCGCCTATCCCGATGGCTCGGACGTCACCTTCACTCACACCCCTACGGGCCAGCGCGCCACCGTCACCGACGCCCGGGGGACTACCAGCTACACCTATGACGACCGCGACCGCTTGATCGAGAAGACCGACCCCAACGGCTACAAGCTCGGCTACGGCTACGACTTGGAGGGCAACCGCACCCGACTCACCGCCACCGTCGGTGCCCAGGTCTTCACCACCACCTACACCTACGACGAGCTCAACCGCGCCGAGAGCGTCACCGACCCCCAGGGCGGCGTCACCACCCTCGGCTACGACGACAACGGCAACCGGCAGACCCTGGCCCATCCCAACGGCGTGACCACCACCTACACCTACGACGGCCTCAGCCGCCTCAGCCACCTCGAGACCGTCAACAGCGTCGGCACCGTCCTTCAGAGCTACGCTTACACCCTCGGCGCCGCCGGCAACCGCACCCGCATCGACGAGCACGACGGCACCTCGCGCTACTACCAGTACGACGATCTCCACCGCCTGACCCAGGATCGGGCCGCCGATTCCGCCGGTACCCAGGTCTACCGGAGAGACTTCACCTACGACCCCGTCGGCAACCGCCGTACGCAGACGATCGACGAGGGTGAGGGGCCGACGACGATCACGTCGAGCTATGACGATCGCGACCGGCTACAGACGTCTGATGCCACTTCGTATGAATGGGACACCAATGGGAATCTTACATCGGCGGAAAATCAGGGCCGGGGGACCTATCACTGGAGTATTGAGGGCCTCCTAGCTTCGGCGATCATTGCCGACGGTACGGTCATTGAGTACCTCTACGATCCCGACGGGATTCGTGTATCCACCGCGGTAACACCTGACCGAGGAACAACAGCATCGATCGAATACCTGGTTGACACCACTGGGCCTCTTAGTCATGTAATCATCAAGATCGTCGACGGATCGGTGGTGGCGGCCCATACCCGGGCAAACGATCAACTGATAAGCATCCATAAGCCAGCCGGCGAGAGCCAACGTTACTACCATGCGGATGGTTCTGGTTCTATCCGACTACTCTCAAATGAGGCCGGCGAAGCAACTGCTCTCTATAGCTACTCCGCTTTCGGCGAGCTAACCCAGCAGATCGGGAACGACGACAATGATTATCTGTTTGTCGGCGAACCCTTGGAACCTACCATCGGATTCTATTACCTAAGAGCAAGATATTTGGACGCCAAGAATGGCCGTTTCATCAGCCAGGACCCCGCGCAGGGCATCCGGATCCTTCCAATAACGCTGAATCTATACCTCTATTCCAATGATGATCCAGTCAACAAGAGCGACCCGACTGGATTGCAGACATCAACTTTAGAAGTCGGAGTAGCGACGTCTGTTGCCAGCAAGATAAACTATGCCCACTCCCTCTTCCTGTCGGCAGCTGCTGTAGTTCAGATCTGCGCGGCAGAGAACGCGGCACGATTCGCAGGACGTCAATCAAATTCCTTCTTGGACTACGATTGTGGTCCGGGTGACGAGCTTGTATTCTTCCGAGGAACGACCCTAGGTTCCGTGCTGGAGGTAGTATCAACTCAGAGAATCGATGTTGATCGAATCATCCAGAATCAAGAGTTCTGGGGAACTGAGAGACCAGGATTCTATATGACAAGTCAGATCTCGACCGCATTCTACTATGCGGATCTGGCCGGAGGGTCCGGGCGCGGGTTAGGGCCAGGAGTCTTAAAGATTACGGTCCCTGGCAGGGAGTTCTTTCGCTTTGCTGCGCAACACCAGATCGCTGTGGAATTCCCC